>DATJSH010000055.1:0-7231 GCA_035504235.1 Allostellaceae bacterium
TGGTGGGCCCGGGAGGACTCGAACCTCCAACCAAGCGGTTATGAGCCGCTGGCTCTGACCATTGAGCTACGGGCCCGCGCCGGTCACCGCGAGTGCGCGGCCGGCGATGGGCGGAACGACATTATAGAGCGATACTTAAGCAATCACCCTCGCCGGCTGAGCCGGAACACCGCCTGCTCGCCGAACAGATTCCAGAACCACCAAGGCATTTTCAACCGCATCTGCCGCCCCCAGGCGTTGAGCGCCACCGCCTGATCCATCCTGGCGCCGACCGCGTGACAGAGCTGGACGAAATCCTTGATGCTGCAGAAATGGATGTTCGGCGTCTCGTACCACGCATAGGGCAGATTGTCGGTGCGCGGCATGTGGCCGCCCAACAGAATCTGCAGGCGGATATTCCAGTGGCCGAAATTTGGAAACGAAACGATGCCGTGACGGCCGATGCGCAGCATGTGTTCGAGCACGGCGCGCGGTTGCCGCGTCGCCTGCAGCGTCTGCGACAGGATGACGAAATCGAAAGCGTCGTCGGGATAGTCGGCAAGGTCGGTGTCGGCGTCGCCCTGGATGACGGCGAGCCCCTTGGCGACGCATTCGTTCACGCCCTCGCGCGACAGTTCGATACCGCGGCCGTCGACGCCGCGCGTCTCCAAGAGCCGGAGCAGTTCACCGTCGCCGCAGCCGACGTCGAGCACCCGCGCGCCCGGCTCCACCATGTCGGCGACCACGAGCAAATCGATACGCGCGCCGCCCGGTCCGCGCGCCGCCTCGGCCATCGTGAGATCGTGTTTGAGGCGGGACAGCATTCTCAGCCCCTTGCCGGCGGCAGGCCGCGCGCCTTGGCGGCGCCTTCCAGAAAGCCGCGCACGATTGCGAACAATTCCGGCTCTTCGAGCAGGAAGGCGTCATGACCCTTGTCGGTGGTGATTTCAGCGAACGAGACGCGGGCGCCGGCGGCGTTGAGCGCATGCACGATGGCGCGGGATTCCACGGTCGGAAACAGCCAGTCGCTGGTGAACGAAATGACGCAGAACCGCGTCGGCGTGTTGCGAAAGGCGTTCGCCACCACCCCGTCGTAGTCCGCGGCCAGATCGAAATAATCCATCGCCCGGGTGAGATAGAGGTACGAGTTGGCGTCGAAGCGCTCGACGAAAGTGATGCCCTGGTATCGCAGATACGACTCGACCTGAAAATCGGCGTCGAAGGAGAAAGTCGGATTGTCGCGGTCCTGAAAGCGGCGGCCGAATTTACGATGCAGCGCGGCGTCGGAGAGGTAGGTGATGTGCGCGCCCATGCGCGCCACCGCCAGGCCGCGCCGCGGATTGGCGCCGTCGGCGAAATAGCGCCCGCCGCGCCATTCCGGATCCGCCATCACCGCCTGACGGCCAACCTCATGAAAGGCGATGTTCTGCGCCGAATGCCGGGTCGCCCCGGCGATCGGCAACGCGGTGAACACGCGCTGCGGATAGCTCGCAGCCCATTGCAGCGCCTGCATGGCGCCCATCGATCCGCCGGCCACCGCGAACAGCGAGTCGATGCCGAGGTGATCGAGCAACATGGCCTGGGCGCGCACCATATCGCGCACGGTAACCACGGGGAAATCGAGCCCCCAGGGCATGCCGGTCGCCGGATTTGTCGAAGCCGGACCGGACGAACCCATGCAGCCGCCCACCACGTTCGAACAAATGACGAAATAACGCCCGGTGTCGATCGGACGGCCGGGACCGACCATGGTCTCCCACCATCCCGGTTTGCCGGTCACCGGGTGATCGTTGACGGCGTGCTGATCGCCGGTAAGCGCATGACAGACGAGCACGGCGTTGCTGCGCCCGGCATTGAGCGCGCCGTAGGTCTGGTAGGCGATCTGCAACGGCGCGAAATCGACTCCGGCATCCAGCCGCAGCGGATTGCTCGCGCCGAAACGGACGAGCAGGGAATGCGGGCGATCCGCCTCGCGCGCGCGGTCGGCAAGATCGAGGCTTGAGGTGGCGTCAGCCATGCTGGTTTCCCGAACGCTCGCCGGCTGGCGCTCGCCGCAGCCGCGTCAAAATCGCGTAGATAGGCCGGTGGCGCCCCGAGTCAACGTTTTCTTTGCTTTCGGGTCTGCCGGCACCTATCAATTAAGCACGTCGCCGAGCCTCCGCCACGACGAAACGGCTTCGGTTACGCCCGCCGGAAGCGCCCATGACAAAGCAACCGCGCCAGAAGAACATGTCGCTCGCCGATCTGCGGTCCGAGCTCGACCGCATCGATGCGGCCATGCACGCGCTCCTGATCGAGCGCGGGGAGACGATCGACCGCCTGATCGAGGTAAAAAAGACGCAGGAGTCGGGCTCCGCGTTCCGCCCCGCCCGCGAGGCCGAGATGATGCGCCGCCTGGTGGAGCGTCATCACGGCAGCCTGCCGCTCGACACCGTCGAGAGCATCTGGCGGGTCATCATCTCGACTTTCACCTACGTGCAGGCGCCGTTCTCGGTGCATGCCGACCTGTCCGCCGGCGACGCCTCGATGCGCGATTCGGCGCGCTTTCATTTCGGCTTCACGGTGCCGTTCGTGCCGCATATGGGAGCGGCGAGCGTCGTCGAAGCGGTCACCGAATCGCGCGGCGATCTCGGCCTCGTGCCCGCTTTCGCTCTGCCCGGCGCCGGGCCGTGGTGGGTGGCGCTCGAGTTTGACACCGCGCCGAAAATCGTGGCGCGGCTGCCATTCGTCGAGCGGCACGACCATCCCGCGGCGATGCCGGTCTTCGTCATTTCCCGTGCCGCGGCCGACGCCATGGTGACCGAGACGGAAGTCTGGAGCATGCGGGTGTCCGGCTGGCGCGCGCAGTCGGCGGGCGCGGTCGCCACCATTGCCGACGTGATCGCGCTGCCGGATCGGGCATTCGACGGCGCCGCGCTCCTGGTGTCGGTCGCCCGCGGCGGCATCGATGCCGTCAGCAAGGCGCTCCTCGGCATCGGCGCCTCGATCCGCTCGGCGGGCCTCGTCGGCAGTCACGCGACCCGCTATACGGTGCCCTGATTTTTTCCTCCCCCGCCTGCGGGGGGAGGTGCCGAGCGAAGCGAAGGCGGAGGGGGCAAGTCTTTCAGGCCCCCCTCCCTTGCCCTCCCCCGCAAGCGGGGGAGGGAAGGAGTACAAGAATAATGACTGCCATGCGTCCCAAACCCCGGTCCGGCGTGCTCGACATCGCGCCCTATGTGCCCGGCAAGAGCAAGGCGCCGGGTGCCGCCAAGGTGTTCAAGCTCTCGTCGAACGAGACGCCGCTCGGGCCGAGCCCGCGCGCCATTGCGGCCTATAATTCGGTGGGCGCGCATCTGCAGGATTATCCCGACGGCTCGGCGGGCGATCTGCGCGAGGCGATCGGGCGCGCCTTCGGCCTCGATCCCGACCGCATCGTCTGCGGCGCGGGCTCGGACGATCTGTTGCACCTTCTCGCCTACGCCTATCTCACCGACGGCGACGAGGCGATTCACACCCGGCACGGCTTTCTGATCTACCCGATCGTCACCCTCGGCACCGGCGCGCGGCCGATCGAAGTGCCGGAAACCGATTACACCGCCGACGTCGACGCCATCCTCAGGGCGGTGACGGGCAAGACCAGGATCGTCTTCCTCGCCAACCCCAACAACCCGACCGGCACCTGTCTGTCGTTCGACGAAGTCAAGCGCCTGCATCGCGGCCTGCCGGGTCACGTGCTGTTGGTGCTCGATGCCGCCTATGCCGAGTACGTCCGGCGCAACGATTACGAAGCCGGTATCGAACTCGTGGCGACCTCCGACAACGTGGTCATGACCCGCACATTCTCGAAAATCCACGGCCTGGCGAATTTGCGGCTCGGCTGGATGTTCGCGCCGGCCCACATCGTCGATGCGGTCAATCGCATCCGCGGTCCGTTCAATGTCAGCGGCTCAGCGATCGCCGCCGGCATCGCGGCGATCGAAGACATCGAGCACCAGGAAGTCTCGCGCGAGCACAACGCGCACTGGCTCGCCTGGCTGAGCGAGGAGATCGGCAAACTCGGCCTGCAAGTAACGCCGAGCGTCGCCAATTTCGTGCTCATCCATTTCCCACAAGAGCAAGGCCGCACCGCGCTGGACGCCGACGCCTTTCTCACGGCGCGCGGCCTGATCCTGCGCTATGTCGCGGCCTACAAGCTGCCGGATGCACTGCGGCTTTCGGTCGGCACCGAGGAGGCCAATCGGCTCGTCGTCGCCGCGCTCAGGGAATTTCTTGACAGAAAAGCGGCGTGATCCAGTGGCGAGCCGGCAAGAATCCACTCCGCTGTTCGACAGGCTGGCGCTGATCGGCGTCGGCCTGATCGGCGGCTCGATCGCGCGGGCGGCGCGCGCGCTGGGTCTGGTGGAGACGATTGTTGCCACATCGCGGTCGCAGCCGACGCGGCAGCGCATTGCCGATCTGGGGCTTGCCGATCAGGTCGTCGATACCGCCGCGGAAGCGGCGGCCGACGCCGACCTCGTTATCGTCTGCGTCCCGATCGGCGCGTGCGGCGCCGTGGCGCGCGAAATCGGCCCGCACCTGAAGCCAGGCGCGATCGTCTCCGACGTAGGTTCGGTCAAAGGCGACGTTATTCGCGCGATGGGGCCGCATATTCCAGCGGGCGTCCATTTCATTCCGGGCCATCCGGTCGCGGGCACCGAAAATTCCGGACCCGATGCCGGCTTTGCCGAGCTGTTTGTCAACCGATGGTGCATTCTCACGCCGCCGGAGGATGCTGACCGCAGCGCGATTGAGCGTCTCTCGCGGTTCTGGGAAGCGTTCGGCGCCAACGTCGAAATCATGTCGGCGGCGCACCACGATCTCGTGCTCGCCGTCACCAGTCACGTGCCGCATCTGATTGCCTACACCATCGTCGGCACGGCGTTCGACCTGCGACTCGTCACCGAGTCGGAAATTCTCAAATACTCCGCCAGCGGCTTTCGCGACTTCACGCGGATCGCGGCATCCGATCCGACGATGTGGCGCGACATTTTCCTGCATAACAAAGACGCCGTCCTCGAAGTTCTCGGCCGCTTCAACGAAGATCTTGCGACGCTCGCGCGGGCGGTCCGGCGCGGCGACGCCGACACGCTGTACAATTTGTTCGCGGAACGGCGGGCTATCCGCCGCGGCATGATCCATTTCGACAGCGGCAAACCGGCGCCGGATTTCCAGTCGGCGGAATCGAAGCCGCGGCACGACCCGCTGCCGCGGCCTTACGCGGGTGATGACTGAAGGACGTCAGCTGCGCGCCTTGAGCACCAGCAGAATGGTGAGATCGGGAAAATCGCGCGCGGCGGCGAGCGACGACTGAATGCTTGAAGCAGATTCCGATCAAATCGGCCCGATCGGCGGGCGCTCGGATCGCATCGACAAACCCCGAGCTCCCTATGGTTGCTATGCCGCCGATCGCCGACATGCTGCTGCACAGTAGCAAACAACGCTTCGTGCCAAGACCGACTAAGTGCAATGCAGCAAATGCCATGGCAAGCAAGCGGCCACTACCACCCAAGCGCCGGTGCGGGGGGATGAACGTCTTTTACTGATCCTGATGTTCACATCCTAGCGCTGCGCCGGCAGATGGAAGCTGCTCAAGCCCGGCGGCACAACAGGGCGCTCACTGTGTGGTGTGCCATCGGGGACCCAGTCGTACGGCACCGGCTGTCCGCGGTAGACCCAGTTCGTCACTATCTTCGTCCCGCCCGGACCGAACGGCGCCTTCCCAAAATACGGGCTGATGTATTCCCACACGATCTCGCCCGCTGGAGTTACCTGAAAGAAGCGCCCATTCATGCCTTCGTCGATGAAGGTGTTGCCATTCGGAAGGCGCCGCACGTCGCCGATGAAGGAGGTGTCAAACGTCCACCGCGCTTGGCCGCTGTCGGTGGCGTTATATTCCCATACGATTTCTTTCTTCACCGGATTGATCTCGAGAATACGCGAGCCTCGATCACCGCCATAGCCGAGCGGCACTGGCGGATAGCCTGCTTGACCCTGATCGTCCAGGAGCAGCAGGTTGCCCGCGCCCGGCAGTCCTTGGGGAATGATCTGCGGATCGTGCTGACCGCTGATCTGATCGACCGGTGCCGGCAGCTTGCGCGGACCGGGCTTTCCCGGCGGAAAATCGGGGCCAAGCCGCCACACGATCTTTCCCGTCTTTTTATCAATAATGGCGACGAAGTTGGCGTTGCGCGAACCGACGATGATGTTGTCGGGGTTAAAGCGCCCGTCGCCCGCATCGAACCAGTGGTTTGGGCCGACCGGTTTCATATCGTTGAAGGTGAGATAGTTGATTTTTTTTGTCGCGCGCACAAGCGCCAGCTCTTGGGGCGTCCAGCCGAATTCGTCGAGATGCTCGCCCGCGATCCATCGCCAAGCGATGTCGCCTTTGGGCGTGACCTCGTAGATCGCCTCGTCCACGAGCTTGGGCAGCGCAAAACCGGGCAGCGGATGCACCAGAACCGACAGCACGAGTGTGTTCCCGTTCGGAAGTCGCGCCCAGTCGTGATGCTGCTGGGCTGTTCCGCCCGGCGCGTTGGTGCCCCATTGCCACACCACATTACCATTCCAGTCGAGTTCGCCGATTGACTTGTCGTGATAAATAAACGGCAGACCCTTGAACATCGCTGGGTCGTCTTGATTCATCATTGAAAGTTCGACCATGACATGGCCGCGCTGGCCGCCAGTAAAGGCCGGATCGATGACGCCGCTCGGAAAGCCCGGATAATCCCAGCGATTTACCTCATGACCATCCATGTCGATCAGATGCGTTATGTCGTCGCCACCGCTGAACAAGATAAAACTGTTATAGGACTTGCTGGGATCATATCGGGTCACACCCGTTGGGAAGACGCTAGGCTCGGCGCGGGCAGGCGCATGCGACAGCAGCGTCAGTGCAGCCGCTCCCAGCACCGATGCTGAAAGTGATGTGGTGACGAACCAGCGTCGATTGACACGCATATTTCCTCCCTAGAATTTTCACTGATCACCGTCCAAATTAATGTAGCCCTAACATGTCGCCTACACGAAGGCGAGCAGTCGTGCGGCCCAGCATTTTTCACACCGGAACCGACACCCTGGGTCAACACCGCCGATTAATGTCGGCAAACCCCAACAAGAGACAAAGGCGCCGCGAGACCGGCGCGAGCTGGCAAATTCCCTGCTGTTCCCTGTTCCGGCGAAAAAATTCCCTGATACGTGCGCAAAAATTCCCTGTTCGGTTGCGTAGGGAATTTCG
>DATJSH010000056.1:0-34199 GCA_035504235.1 Allostellaceae bacterium
GCGTCGCCACCGGTCCCGACGGCGCGCTCTATGTGTGCAACAACGGCGGCGCGGTCTACGAGACCACGCCGAGCTTCCTGTCGACTGGACCCGCGCCCGATTACACGGGCGGCTCGATCCAGCGCATCGACCCGAGGACAGGCGAGACCACGACGCTTTACCGCGAGGCGGGCGGCCACAAATTATCCGCCCCCAATGACCTCGTCTTCGACAAAGAGGGTGGGTTCTACTTCACCGATCTCGGCAAGCGCTACGCACATCACCGCGATAATGGCGGCCTCTATTACGCGCTGCCCGACGGGTCGGGCATCATCGAGCTGGTCTACCCGATCATCACCCCCAACGGAGTCGGCCTGTCGCCCGACGAGAAGACCGTTTATGTCGCCGACACCGAAACCTCGCGCATCTATGCCTGGGACATTGTCGCGCCCGGCAAGGTCAAGCACGAGCCGTTCCCCGCGCCCTATGGCGGGCGCTGCGTGTGCGGGCTGCCGGGGTTCCAGCGCTTCGACAGCCTGGCGATCACGGCGTCCGGCAATATCTGCGTCGCGACCCTCGTCACCGGCTACATCACGGTGATCTCGCCGCGCGGCGAGGTGGTGCGCCAGGTCAAGATGCCCGATGTCTATCCGACCAACATCTGCTTTGGCGGGCCGGACATGAAGACCGCCTATATCAGCCTCTCGGCCAGCGGCCAGCTCGGCGTCATGGAATGGGACGAGCCGGGCCTCAAGCTCAACTTCATGTGCTGAGAACCTAGCCGGCCTTTTCGGCTTTCAGCAGTCCGACGAGCGGGTTCGGTGTCGGCGGCGCGATTCGCCGCAAGGTGTTGGTGTCGTGGTGGTTGAACGCCGGCGTTTGGCCGCGAACGGCGAGGTCGGTGCGCGTCACGTAGCTCCAGCTGCCGTCGTCGTTGAAGGTGATGTCGATGCGGTAATAGTCGGTGCGAAACGCCTCTTCGAGAAAGCTCGTCGAGCAAATTCCGAAGCGGGTATCGCCGCGCCGCGCCTCCACCGAGATTTTCCGGTCGCCCGGTTTTGCCGTCCCTCCGGCCAGCACCACCTGGCCGCGCGGAATGGCGATCGTCTGCATGATAAGCCCGGTGGCCGGCTCCCACAGCCAGTAGCCGACCTGATCGTGAAAGGTGAGGGCTTCTTCTGGTGTGTTGATATGGGTGTGGTAGCGCAGGCCGTAGAGCAGCTGCGGGCCGTTGTTTTGCGGATCGATCGGGTCCATGCGGATGTGTTCGCGGAACGACTTCCGTTCGGGGCCAGGCGCCTTGGGACTGACATCGACCCCCTGATCCGACTCCCACACGCCGGCGAAGCGCCGCAGCGGCCCCAGATTGGCCAGTGTATCGGGCGAGAACTCGGATTCGGTGAAGATGTCGTCGGGGATGTTCGGCATCGCTTTCCCCTTGCGATGTGGATGGGCGGAGAGTGCTGGTTCGGCCCGGCGATAGCAAGCCGCACTCGGGTGCCATGCTGCGCTGCCGCTTCTCTTTTCGCCGCGATAATCTAAGCTTCTCGCGCGTTACGGAAGGCGGGACATGCAAATCGAGGTTATCTGCACCGGTGACGAGGTCCTCACCGGGAAGATCGTCAACACCAATTTCTCGTATATCACGCAGAAGCTCGAGGATGTCGGGTTGGCGGTGCGCTGGGGCACCACGGTCGGCGATGACCGTGAGTCTCTGCTCGATGCGTTTCTTCATGCCGGGCAGCGCGCCGACGCGGTCATCGTCAATGGCGGGCTTGGGCCGACGGTTGACGACCTATCGCAGGAAATTGCCGCCAAGGCCGCCGGCGATGAGCTTGTGCTCAACGAGGAATGGCTGGCGACGATGGAGGCGTTTTTCGCCAAGCGCAGCCGCGTCATGTCGCCCAACAACCGTAAGCAGGCGATGCTGCCGACCACCGCGGAGATCCTCGACAACCCGATCGGCACCGCCTGCGGTTTCGCCCTCGATCTCGGCAAGGCGCGGTTCTTCTTCACCCCCGGCGTGCCGCGCGAGCTTCGCCGCATGCTGGAAGAGCAGATCATCCCGCGCCTGCTCGCCAAGGGTGGGACGCCGGGCGCGATCCACTTGAAGCGCTTCCACTCCTACGGGCTTGGCGAGTCGCATGTCGACGAGATGCTCAAGGGCATCGAGGAGATGGCGCCGGACGGCAGCGTCAAGCTCGGGTTCCGCGCGCACTATCCGCAGATCGAGACCAAGCTCACCGTGCGCGGCGCCGACATGGCCGACATCGACGGCAAGCTCGCCCCGGTTGTCGCCGAGGTCAGAAAGCGGCTCGGCAACTTCATCCTCGCCGAGGACGACGACACGCTCGAAGGCGTCATCCTCAAGGCGCTGGCCCGCGAGGAGGGTTCGCTGGCGCTGGTCGAGACCTTCACCGGCGGCCAGATGGCGGCGCGCATCGTGCCGTTGCCCGGCGCCGAAGGCGTGCTGCGCCGCGGTATCGTCTCGCGCGATCTCTCGGAGATTTACGATGCGGTCGGCCTCACCGGCGCCGAGCCGCTGGAGATCACCAAGGAGACGGCCGAGGCGGTTGCCCGCGCCGCCCGGCGTGAAAGCGGCGCCAGCCATGCGCTCGCGGTGCTGATCGACCTTGACGACGGCCCCGACCGGATCGATTTCGGCGGCTCGATCTGCATCGGCATCGCCACCGCCGATCACAGCGAATCACGGCGTTCGCGCATTCTCGGCGGGCGCGAATGGGTGCGGCTCGGCGCGGTCGAGCTGGGCCTCGACTGCCTGCGCCGCTTCCTCTACGGCCTGCCGGTCACCGAGCGCATCGATTTCGAGAGAACCTGAGTGTCCGACTCAAGAAGAAATGGCGGCGGCATTACGCTCGTCCATTCGTCCGATCTGCATGTCGATGACGGCCGCATCGCCGCACACTATGACGGCGACGGCACCGGCCCGCTTAAGGCTGTGCTCGCCTATGCCCGCGAGATCGAAGCGGATGTCGTGCTGCTCGCCGGTGACACGTTCGACAATCACATGGTCAGCGCCGCGACCATCGAGCGCGCCGGCGAGGTGCTGGCGAAGGCCGGCGTGCCGGTTGTGCTGCTCCCCGGCAACCACGATCCGCTGACCGCCGATTCGGTCTATCTGCGCGGCGGCTATGCCAGGATCGCGGGCTTGCGCATTCTCGGTCTCGGCGATGACGGCGTGACCCGATTCGCCGAGCACCAGCTCGAAATCTGGGGTAACGCGCATCGCGACTATCGCGACATGGCGCCGCTCAAGGATCCGCGGCCGCGCACCACGCGCTGGCAGATTTGCCTCGGTCACGGCCATTACGAACCGCCGGAGACCTGGCATAACCCGCTGCGCCCTTCGTGGCTGATCAGCAATCAGATGATCGACGCGACCGGCGCGGATTATGTTGCGCTCGGCCATTGGGACCGCCCGGCGCAGGTGGGAAGCGGCGCGATTCCCGCGTTTTACTCGGGGTCGCCGGACTGGGCGAAGACGGTGAACCTCGTACGGCTGATGGAATCCGGCGAGGTGATCGTGACGCGCGAACCGCTGACGCCGTTCGAGAGTTGCGTCTGAGTGGGAATCTTTCAAATTCGAGAGAAGTATTTACCGAGTGTTTACATACTGCGGCCTTACGGTCGCTTTCGGCTCAATTCTGTGACCGAATTGCCACAGCCATCTAACCAAAGCAGAGCTAAGCCCCTTATAGAATTGCCCTATGAGTTGACCGTCCCCACTTCTCGCCCGATACTGCGGCCATCTCTTTTTGCAAGGACGTGGAGGGGGTACATGCGCGTTACGACAATTGGAGCAGCGGCGGCCTTGCTGCTTGCCACGATGGCTCCTGGTGTAGCGCAAGCACAGGCGCCGATGATGTTGGGGGACTGGTCCGGGTTCTACATCGGCGGCAACGTCGGCGGAGCAGGCGGTACCAGCAAGGTCACCGGTGGTGGCCTCACGACCGGCAGTTTCAATGTGCACGGCCCGATCGGTGGCGGCACCCTCGGTTTCAACTGGCAGATCAACCCCGCTTGGGTCATCGGCCTTGAGGGCGATGCCGACGCCAGCGGCATCGGCGGCTCGGCGGGCGCGTGCATTGTCGCCGTCACATGCCATGTCAGCAATAGTTGGCAAGGCACCGTCCGCGGCCGGATCGGCTGGCTGACGATGCCCAACGCGATGCTGTTCGTCACCGGCGGTGCGGCATTCGGCGATATTAATTTGGATGGTGGCGCGCCAACCGCCCATATCGGCGACACGAATGTCGGCTGGACCGCGGGCGCCGGCCTTGAATACATGTTCGCGCCGCAGTGGAGCGTCAAGGTCGAGTACCGTCACGTCGACCTCGGCAGTGTCACCGGGACCTGCCCGGCCACTACCTGCGGTGTGGCGACCAGCGTGAAGACGACCTTCTCGGACGACGCCGGGCTGCTCGGCTTCAATTACCACTTCAACGCGCCTCCGCCGCCGCCGCCGGCTCCGGCCGCGATGCCGGCGCCGCCGCCCGCCGCGCCGAAGGTGTTCATCGTCTTCTTCGATTGGGACAAGGACGTGGTCACCCCGGAGGGCGAGCAGATCATCCAGCAAGCGGCTGACGCCTACAAGGCGGGCGCGCCGGTCCAGCTGCAGGTCACGGGCTACACCGACCGCTCGGGTTCGCCGGGCTACAACCAGAGGCTCTCCGAACGGCGTGCCAACAACGTTGCCAAGGCGTTGGCGGCGTTGGGTGTACCGCAGAACCAGATGGTGGTCTCCGGCCGCGGCGAGAACGACAACCGGGTGCCGACGGCGCCGGGTGTGCGCGAGCCGCAGAACCGCCGGGTCGAGATCGTCGCGCCGTAACGCGACCTCCTCTCCGGTCACCAAAGGGATGGGGCGGCCGTCGGGCCGCCCTGTTTCTTTTTTGCCACAGTCTGTGTCCAAACAGCTTCGTATTGCTGCCGGTTTTAACGCCATTGGTTGACCGGGCATGGTGAATAAGGCGACAGTCGGTCTGATCTAACTTCGCCAAATGCCGGGGGATCACATGCGCTTTACAACCGTCGGAGCTGCCGCCGCGTTGCTGCTTGCCACGATGGCTCCCGCGATCGCGCAAGCGCCTCCTCCACCGTCGCCCGTCATGGTCTCGGGCATCGACTGGACCGGGTTCTATGCCGGCGCCGAGCTGGGTGGGGACTGGGGAAAATTTCCTGGTTCTGTGTCGATCGCAGCCATTCCGGGGCTAAGCGCGGCCGGGACGCTGCCTTTAAAGACAACGCACGACGGTGCGATCGCCGGCGGCGGTCAGATTGGTTATCAGTGGCAGTTGCCAAGCAACTGGGTAATTGGCGGTGAATTCGACTTCAAGGGCGATGCGCAAGGCGTCGCCGTCACCACGTCTCCGGGACTAACGTCCCCCGCACCAGCGGCCCCGTTTATTTCCGGCGACAGTTTTAAGGCTTCGAGTTCGTGGAATGGATCGGCACGTCTTCGCATTGGTTATGCGGTGGGGCCGGTGTTGCCTTATATCACCGGCGGTGTCGCCTTTGCCGACGTCAAGCTGACGAGCAACTTCATCCCGGCTCTCGGTGCGCCGACTGCTACCAGTGCGACCCGCTCTGATACGCTCGTCGGTTGGACCGTAGGCGCTGGCCTCGATTATGCGTTGACGCCCGCTTGGTCGCTCGGGGCCGAATACCGCTATGCCGATTACGGCTCGACCAGCGGTAGCCTTGGGACGGTGAACATTTTGGGACCGAGTTTTGCCGCCGTCTCGGGCAAGGTTGGCCTGCAAGAGCACACCGTGATGGCGAAGCTGAATTACCACTTTGGCGCGCCGCCGCCTCCGCCGCCGGCTCCGATGGCAATGCCCGCGCCGCCGCCCGCCGCGGCGAAGGTGTTCATCGTCTTCTTTGATTGGGACAAGGACGTGGTCACCCCGGAGGGCGAGCAGATCATCGAGCAGGCGGCTGCCGCGTATAAATCCGGCGCACCGGTTCAGCTGCAGGTCACCGGCTACACCGACCGGTCGGGTTCGCCCGGCTACAACCAGAGGCTTTCCGAACGGCGTGCCAACAACGTCGCCAAGGCGTTGGCGGCGCTTGGCGTGCCGAGGAACGAGATGGCGGTCTCCGGCCGCGGCGAGAACGACAACCGGGTGCCGACGGCGCCGGGTGTCCGCGAGCCGCAGAACCGCCGGGTCGAGATCGTCGCGCCGTAAGCGGCCATTCGTCTCGCTCGACAAAAACGGGGCGGCCTCCGAGCCGCCCCGTTCTTGTTCACGTCATCGGTACTTGGCCGGTAGCGGGCTTTGCGATATGTCGCCGGTCATGCCAAAGCTTTCCCCAGTTCTCCTGGTCGCGGCGCTGCTCCTGGGGGCTGCGCCGGCCGGCGCGCGCGCGGCCGATTGGTCGAAGGCGCAAAAAATCACCGTGGCGACCGTCGAATACGCCTTCAGGCCGGCCGACCTCACCTTCCACGCCGGCAAGCCCTACCGCTTGCATCTCGAAAACAAGGGCAAGGAAACCCACGAATTCACCGCACCTGATTTTTTCAAGACGCTTGATATGCGCAACCCCGACATGACCGGCCCCGATCGCCAGGAGATCGTCCTGCAGCCTGGCGACAAGAAGGACTTCTACTTTGTCGCGAAGCAGGCCGGGTCCTTCGATCTGCGCTGCTCCGACCACGATTGGGCGGGCATGGTCGGTCACATCACCGTCACCAAATAAGCCGGGCACGCCCTGAGTTGCCCGCGCGGCGCCGCCTCCCTATCATCCCGTCGGCACTCGTCGGGAGGAGGGACTCATGGAAAAGCGGCGCAGCATTGATGTCGCCGGTGCGCGGCACGTCAACCCGATCCCGAGCGCGAGCCGCATCGGGCCGTTTGTCATGTCGGGTGCGATCTCGGGCGCCGATCCGGCGACGGGCAAGGTGCCGGAAGACCTCGACGCGCAATGCGCCGCGATGTTCGCCAATGTTCGCCGGGTCATCGAGACCGCCGGCGGCACACCCGACGACATCATCAAGATGACGGTGTGGATCACTGACCGGGCGCTGCGGCCGACCCTCAACAAATATTGGGTCGAGATGTTTCCCGACGAGCATTCGCGACCGGCGCGGCACACCGTCGCCAGCGGCGATTTCTCGCCGCCGATGCAGATCCAATGCGACCTGATCGCGGTGATCGGGGGTTAGCAATGAAAATCAAGGACATCCGCACCATCGCCCTCAGCTACAAATGCGATCCGCCTTATGCGAGCGCCTCGGGCGTGCAGGCCCGGCGCGGCGCGCTGCTGGTTGAGGTGGAGACCGATGACGGTCTCGTCGGCATCGGCGAGGCCGGCCCCGGCGGCGGCTCGACCGCGACCTGCATCGAAAAGGATTTGAAGCCGCTGCTCGTCGGCCAGGACCCGCTGATAATCGAGGGGCTGTGGCAACTCATGTTTACCCGCACTCGGCAATACGGCCGGCGCGGCATCGCGATGAACGCGATCAGCGGCATCGACATCGCCCTTTGGGACATCGCCGGCAAGGTCGCCAAAATGCCGGTCTACAAGCTGCTCGGCGCTTGCCGCGATCGGGTCGAGGCCTATGCCAGCGGCGGGTTCTACCAGGAAGGGAAGGGCGTTGACGGCATCGCCGCCGAGGCTGAAGGCTACCGCGCCCGCGGTTTCAAGGGCATGAAGATGAAGATCGGCCGCAACCCGTCGACCGGCACGCATCTGCGCCAGTTGTCGGGCAATGTCGATTTCTGCGAAATCGACCCGTCGGAAGACCTCGCTCGCGTCGCCGCGGCGCGCAAGGCGCTGGGGCCGCACGCAAAGCTGATGGTCGATATCAACTGCGCGTGGAGCCCGGCCTTTGCGATCGAGATGGGCCGCGAGATGGCGCCCTATAAGCTTTTCTGGATCGAGGAGCCGGTCGCGACCGACGATATCGACGGCAGCGCCCGCGTCGCCGACGCGCTCGACACCGCGATCGCCGGCTACGAGACCGAACTCGGGCTTTACGGTTTTCGCGAGCTCATCACGCGCGGCGCGGTCGATATCGTGCAGCCCGACATCGCCTGGACGGGCGGCTTCTCGGAGGGCAAGCGCATCGCCGCCTTCGCCCAGGCGCATCACCGCATGGTGGCGCCGCATTCCTTTGGTAGCGCGGTGCTGCTCGTCGCCTCGCTGCATTACGCCGCCTCGATCCCCAACGGCCTCGTGCTCGAATGGGACCAGAACCCCAACGCGCTGCGCAGCGAATTGCTGAAGGAGGCGCTGCGCCTGCAAGGCGACAGCACGGTGCGCGTGCCCGACGGCCCCGGCCTTGGCATCGAGCTCGACCGCAGCGCGATCGACAAATACCGGGTGGGGTAAGCTTGGCCGCAGTCCTTTTCACCATCGGCTACGAAAAGGCGCGGCTCGCGGATGTTGTCGCTGCGCTTGAAGAAGCTGGCGTCAAGACCTTGATCGATGTGCGCGATCGACCGATCTCGCGCCGCCCCGGCTTCTCGAAAAATCAGCTTGCCGCCGGGCTGGAAGAAGCCGGCATTCTCTATGTCGGGCTGAAGGCGCTCGGCACCCCGCCCGAGGGCCGCGAGGCCAATCACAAGCGCGAATGGGGGCGTTTTTGGCGCATCGTCGAGGACAGGTTGGCGACAGCCGAGGCTCAGCACGCGTTGGCGGAGGCGGCCGCGATCGCCTCAAAAACGCCAACTTGTCTCTTATGTTACGAGGCCAATCACCGAATTTGTCATCGCAGCCGCGTCGCCGACATTCTCGGCGTCCGGCATGGCTTCGACATACGGCATCTCGGCATCGAGGGGGTAGCAGCATGATGGGACGGACAGCGGCGTGGGCGGCGATAGCCGGTTTTCTTGTCGGAGCGGCCATTCCCGCCGACGCGCAGCCGGCGGGGCAGTCGACAGGATCGCTGGCGGCCAACCCGGCAGCGGGGCCGGCGCCGCTCAGCGTCACCTTCACGGCGCCGATGACGTCCTATGACGGCGCGATCGACTTTGGCGACGGCTCCGCCGCCGCGTCCCTGCGCCCGACGCCGTCTTGCGCCGGTTGCGGGGCGGTCACCCATGTCTATCAGACCAACGGGCGCTATGTAGCGCGCCTGAGCGCGGGTCCGAACGTCGTCGGCAGCGCGACGATTTCGGTCGGACAATGAGGCACTGACCGCCCTGGTCAGCAATCGATCGGAGCGTTGCGGAGCCGCTTGAGGGCGCCGCGGTGCGCTTTTGCGCCGAGCCGCTCCTCGCGTTGCGTGACGCTCGGCCTTGTCCGCCGGCGCGGCTTTGGTGGCGCGGCGGCGCGGCGTATCAGCGCGACGAGCCGCTCGCGCGCGTCTTCGCGATTGCGCTCCTGCGAGCGAAATCGCCGCGCGGTGATGACGATGACACCCGCCTCGGTGAGCCGGCTGCCGGCGAGCTTGGCAAGCCGCGCCTTGACCGGCTCGGGCAAAGACGGCGAGGCGCGCAGGTCGAAACGCAACTGCGCGGCGCTCGCCACCTTGTTGACGTTCTGCCCGCCGGGGCCGGAAGCGCGGATGAAAGTCTCGGAAAGTTCCCACTCGCCGAGCGCCAGATCGTCGTTGATCGGTATCATGGCAGGTCGTTGGCACTCATTGAATATAGCGCTCTGCGCATAAGCACTCAGCCATCAGAATACTACTTCACGCGCCCGGTTCTGGTAGTGTAAGCCAACGAGAAGCCCTCCGCTTGGCCGAGCGGCGGTGGAGAGGGCGCGAGCGCATTTCGAGGAGCGGATATGCCCAGGGTCAATTACGAAGCGCCGACCAGCGTCGAGGATGCGGTCAAAATTCTGGCGGGCGCGAGCGGTATGGCGAAGGTGCTGTCGGGGGGAACCGACCTCCTGGTGCAGCTGCGCAGCGGCCGCATCAAGCCCGACCTGATCGTCGACACCAAGCGCATCCCCGGCCTGATCGGCATTCGGGAAGAAGGCGGCTTCTTTGTCATCGGCGCGGCGAGCCCAGGCGTCATGCTGTCGGGCCACGCCGGGCTGGAACACGCCTGGCCGGGCATCGTCGAGGGCGCCGACCTGATCGGCTCGACGCAGATCCAGGGCCGCGCCTCGCTTGCCGGCAATCTCTGCAACGCGTCGCCCGCGGCGGACAGCGTGCCGGCGGTGATCGCGGCGCGCTCCACCGTCGTCATCGCCGGCCCCGGCGGTCGCCGCGAGGCGCCGGCGGAGGCAATCTGCACCGGGCCCGGCCGCACATCGCTCGAAAAAGGCGAGTTCATCGTCGAATTCAAGATCCCGAAGCCGAAGCCGCATCAGTGCGACGCCTATCTGCGCTTTATTCCGCGCACCGAGATGGATATTGCGGTCGTCGGCTGCGGCACCAATGTAACCCTGGACGCCGGCGGCACCTGCGTCGACGCACGGGTCGTCCTCGGCGCCGTCGCGCCGACCACCGTCATCGTCGAGGACGCCGCCAAGGCGCTGATCGGCCACAAGCTCGACGAGGCGACACTGGCCGCGCTCGACAAGGCGGCGCAAGCGGCCTGCAAGCCAATCAGCGACAAGCGCGGCACGATCGAATACCGCACCAAGGTCGCCGGCGTGCTGGCGCGCCGCACGGCCGCCATCGCATTCGAACGCGCCGCTGCGCGTTGAGCTGAGTTAGGAGAACCCCCGATGAGCAAGCACCACGTCACCACCACGATAAACGGCGAGCCGATGGAGTATCTCTGCGAAGCGCAGCAGTCGATGCTCGACGTGCTGCGCGACGAGCTCGGCCTCACCGGCAGCAAGGAAGGCTGCAGCTCGGGCGATTGCGGCGCCTGCACGATCATCTGCGACGGCGATATCGTCTGCTCGTGCCTGATGCTCGGCGTCGAGGCCGAGGGCCGTGCCATCACGACGATCGAGGGCATCGCCGACGGCGACAAGCTGCATCCGGTGCAGCAGAAGTTTCTCGAGCACGCCGCGTTGCAATGCGGCTTCTGCACGCCGGGCTACATTGTCGCGGCGAAGGCGCTGCTCGACCAGAACCTCAACCCGACCGAGGAAGAGGCGCGCTACTGGCTCGCCGGAAACCTCTGCCGCTGCACGGGATACGACAAGATTCTCCGGGCGGTCATGGACGCCGCCGAGGTCATGCGCGCTGAGGCCGGCAAATAGCAAAACCGCTCACGCCGGGTCCGATGACGCCGCAACTTTCCGCGATGGAGTGACAAGATGTCTTATCTCGACAAGGAAGCTCTCAAGGTTGTCGGCACGCGACCGATCCGCCCGGATGGGGTCGACAAGGTTATCGGCCGCGCCAGCTTTGGCGCCGATTACACGATGCCCGGCATGCTGTGGGGCAAGGTCAAGCGCAGTCCGCACGCTCATGCGCGCATCCTGAAGATCGACACGTCGAAGGCCGAGAAGGTGCCAGGCGTGCGCGCCATCGTCACCGCCGCCGATTTCCCGGATATTCCGAGCGAGGAAGCCTTTATTGGCGAAGGCCCGATGAACTTTCGCGACCTGTCGCGCAACTGCATGGCGCGCGACAAGGTGCTTTATGACGGCCACGCCGTCGCCGCCGTCGCGGCGACGAGCAACGCCGCCGCGGAAGAGGCGGTCGATCTCATCGAGGTCGAGTACGAGGTGCTGCCGCATGTGATCGATGTCGAGGCGGCGATGGCGGCGGACGCGCCGGTGCTGCACGACGACATGTTTACCCAGGGCGTCGAGCCGAAGGCAACCAAACCGTCCAACGTCGCGAAGGTGATCACCTTTACCAAGGGCGACATCGCCAGGGGGTTTGCCGAGGCGGAAGTCGTCATCGAGCGCAAATATACGACGCAACCGGTGCACCAGGCCTATATCGAGCCGCATGCCTGCGTCGTCGCGTACGGCAACGACACCCAGACGACGATCTGGAGCTCGAGCCAGGGCCAGTTCATGGTCCGCGCCTACTGCGCCAAGCTGCTCGGCGTCGACATGGCCAATATCCGCGCGGTGCCGGCCGAGATCGGCGGCGGGTTCGGCGGCAAGACGCTGGTGTATCTCGAGCCGGTGGCGATGGCGCTGTCGAAGAAGTGCGGCCGGCCGGTCAAGCTGGTGATGAGCCGCGAGGAAGTGTTCCGCGGCACCGGCCCGACCTCGGGCGGCACGATCGAGGTCAAGATCGGCGCCAAGAAGTCGGGGCGCATCGTCGCCGCCGAGCTGGTGCTGAAATACCAGGCCGGCGCGTTCGCCGGCTCGCCGGTCGGGCCGGGCTGCATGTGCGCCTTTGCGATGTACGATCTCGATAACGTCCACATCACCGGCTACGACGTTGTCTCGAACCGGCCGAAAGTGGCCGCGTACCGCGCGCCGGGGGCGCCGATCTCGTCGTTCGGGGTCGAAAGCTGCATCGACGAACTGGCGCGCGAGCTCGGCATCGACCCGCTGGCGCTGCGCGAGATGAACGCGGCGCGCGACGGCACCAAGACGCCGTATGGCCCGACGCTCACCAATGTCGGCTATCTGCAGACCGTCGAAGCGGCGAGGAACCACCCGAACAACCAGATTCCGCTCGGCCCCAACCAGGGCCGCGGCATCGCGTCGGGTTTCTGGTTCAACATCGGCGGCGAGTCGAGCGCGGCGGTGCATGTCAACGAAGACGGCACGGTCGCCGTCGTCGAGGGCAATCCCGATATCGGCGGGTCGCGCGCCTCGATGGCGATGATGGCCGCCGAGGTGATCGGTATTCCCTACGAGAAGGTGCGTCCGGTTGTTGGAGACACGGCCTCGATCGGCTTTACCTTCCTCACCGGCGGCAGCCGCGTCACCTTCGCCACCGGCATGGCGGTGACGCAGGCAGCGGAAAAGGTCGTCGAGCAGCTCAAGTCGCGCGCCGCGGCGATCTGGGACATCAGCGCCGAGGCGGTCGAGTGGCGTGACGGCAAGGCCTTCCCGGCCGGCGCCAACGCCGGCAGCTTCGAGCCACTGTCGCTCGCCGAGATCGCGGTCAAGTCGGGCCGCACCGGGGGGCCGATCACCGCCGAGGTGTCGATCAATGCGCAAGGCGCCGGCCCCGGCTTCGCGACGCATATTTGCGACGTCGAGGTCGACCGTGAGACCGGGCATGTGAAAATCCTGCGCTACACGGCGGTGCAGGATGTCGGCCGCGCGATCCACCCCTCCTATGTCGAGGGGCAGATCCAGGGCGGCGTCGCGCAAGGCGTCGGCTGGGCGCTCAACGAGGAGTACATCTACGACAAGGATGGCCGCCTCGAGAACGCCGGCTTCCTCGACTACCGCATCCCGGTCATGTCGGACATGCCGATGATCGACGCGGTGATGGTCGAGGTGCCGAACCCGCGCCACCCGTTCGGTGCGCGCGGTGTCGGCGAGGTGCCGATCGTGCCGCCGATGGCGGCCGTCGCCAACGCGATCGCCGACGCGGTCGGCGCGCGCATGCGCGACCTGCCGATGTCGCCGCCCAAGCTGCGCGCCGAGCTCGACGAGCAGGATCCGCCCCGCATGGCGGCGGAGTAGCAAAAGCCGTCATTGCGAGGAGCCGCGCGACGAAGCAATCCCGATCGGGGTAGTATCTCCAGGATGAGATTGCTTCGGTGGCGCTCGCAATGATGATTGAATCATGCCGCACGTCATGATGACCGGGATCGCCGCACGCCGGCTGACGGGCGGTGTCACCGAGTTCGATGTCGAGGCGAACACGGTGCGCCGCCTCATCGCCGAGCTCGACCGGCGCTATCCCGGCCTCGGAGCGCAGATCGACGAGAGCATGGCCGTCGCGATCGACGGCGAGATTTTCCAGGATGCCTATCTCGCGCCGCTGAAACCCGACAGTGAGGTCGTGCTGATCCCGAAGATCGGCGGCGGCTGAGAGCAAAAATGACTTTCGGGGGCGGTTAAGAAAGCACGGCGCAGGCGCTGGGTTTCGAAGTGTCCGCGGAGGCTGCGGGGAACGAACGCGCGGCCGGCGGTGTTGCCCAAGGCGGAGGGGACAGTCATTCCTCAGCCCGCACTTGGAGGCGGCTATGCCCGAAATCAACCGGATGCGGCTTTCGGCGGCGACTGTGGCGTTGCTGGCGGCGGCATCGCTGACCGGGGCGAGCGCGATGGCGCAGCCGATGGTTTACACGCCGCCGCCCGGCGCCGCTCCGCCATGGGCTACCACCGGCACGACAACCGCGACAACCGAAGCAAAAACCGATACGTCGCCGGCCACGACAGCGGTGCTCCCGGCCGCGCCGTCGGCGCCGGCCAGCGAGACAGACGCCAATCAGACCGCTAGCGAGACAGACGCCAACCAGACGGATACAACGACGACCGTTCAGACCAGCGCAACGCCCATGCAGGGCACGACGACGCCGACACACGCGGTCTTCCTGCATTCTGCGCCCATGGCCGGCTCTCCGGTGATCGGCACATTGCGGCCGGGCACGGCGCTACATGTGCTTGCCAGCGCAAATCCCGGATGGATACAAGTCGAGACGCCAACCGGGACCGGTTGGGCCTGGGGTAGCTATCTGGCGCCGACCAACTCTTCGGCCTCGCAATAGGCTGCGCCCGATCGCGGTCATGCAGATAAGAAAAAAGGCCGTTCGCGGGAAGCCGGAAACGGCCTTTCTTTTTGAGACCTGATTAGTGCGGGAGCACGCTGTTGACGATCGCGCCGGCCGTGCCGACCGCCGCACCCGCGACGTTGCCGGCCGCGTTGACCGCGCTGCCCGCGACATAACCGGCGCCGCCCACGGCCGCGCCGACCGGGTTCGGCCCATAGTAGCGGGCGTGATACGCGATGCAGTCGTTGTAACGGGTCGAATACCAGTAACCCGGTCCGCAATACCGGTCGGCCATTGCGCTGCTCGCCGCAACGGCGGTAAGGGCGGCAGCGATCACAAGCGTCTTCACCATTGTCTTCTCCATCGGCAAACCTGAGCATTGTGCAGGTAGTAAACAGCCAAGGGAAGCTCGCGTTCCGGTGGACTTGTGCTGCCTTGCGGAACGACCGCCAGGCCGCCGCGTTGCTTCCGGCAGAGGCTGGGGGGACGGCCTCGATCAAAGCGGCAAAGGAGCGGCCTGTGCGTCTTCACACCCCCGGCAAGTGCTTGGTGATTACCGCGATCGCGTCGCTCCCCCTTGTGGCTCCGCCGTTTCTCGGCGTCGCTGTCGCGCAATACTATTACCCGCCGCCCGCGGGCGGCGTCGCGGTCTATCGAGACTATTACGCGCCCCCGGCGGGTGAAATCGAGGTCTATCGGGCGCCGCCCGATGCGGTGCCCGATAGGCTGAACGTGTATCCGCCGCCGCGTGACGCGGTGAGTGTCCCGCCTCATCCAGCCTCGACCGAGAGTGCCCCGGCTCACCAAGCCGCTGCGTCGGATATCGCCGCTCAGCCGGCCTCGGGCACGACGACACCCATTAGCGCTGTCTCCATGCGGTCGGGGCCGGGGACCGGCAACCCGGTTATCGGGACCTTGCACCCGGGGCTGACGCTCCAGATTCTCGCCGTCGCCAACCACGGCTGGACGCAGGTGCAATCATCGGCCGGCACCGGCTGGGTCTATGGCAGCTATCTCGCTTCCGGAGCGGGTGTGCCGGCGACGACCGACGTCAACGCACCGTCGCCGACGCCGATATCGACCTCCGGCGACAACCAGCCGGCCGCGGGCAGGCAGCCGACCCCAACGCGCCGCAATCCGGCAGCGCCGGAAATCACCAGCCCTTAGGCAAATCCAGCATCGGTAATGCCCCGCGCCGGCGGCTTGCTCCGCTGGCGCGCTCGTGCAATCGGATATTCTGTCTGCCATCCGTGGATCTTACGCCGCGCCGTATGCGGCGTGGACGACGGATCGTATTTGCGATACACACAGAAACGTCTAGCTCCGAGGTTGAGCTTATGCCTTACGTGCAGTGTTTCAGCCTGGATTGTGATTAGTGATTGAACTGGCCGATAATGCTGGTACGCGGCTATGTTTGCGACCGTGAACGTCACTGTCGGTGCCGTGTTATCTGTGGTAATTGCGCTGTCGCCGGCTTTTGCACCGCAAAGCCCTGCTGACCTCGGTCAACCTCTCGTTTTTATAGTTCTTATTCTTCTTGTTACGGGCAACGTCCATGGTGCAACGGACGCGCTCACTGAGGCTCGACTCCATCCATCCGATAAAAATACTTACCACGTATATTTTTTGTTGTCTCTTCTTATGTTTGTTTTTATCGAGATAATGGTTATACTTAGCTACACATCTCTATTAAGTTCCGGAATGTTCGATAATTTTGCAAACGTCAGATACGTATGGTTGTTCGTTATTATCACCTGTGTTTGGTTCGCATTCGGTATATTTGCGACATACTACGAAAGAACGTCGAGTAAAAGATGATGATATACATTTCTGCATCAATCTATGCCTTGCTTCTGGTGATTTGGTTTTGTTTCTACAAAAGAACTAGAGAGCAGGCGTCTGACATAGTCACGCCGTATCAAAGCGAAACGGCGCCATTGAAAATAGCGGAGGCCCGGCAACTGCGCAAAACTGCGAATGAAATAGAAACTAAATTGCAGCCTCAGCTCGCGTCGCAGCCGGAAATGTTCGACGAACAGCTAAAGCAGATGGGTGCCAAGCTCTTCGAGGGTTTCGCTGAGAAGCTCCAAAGTGTTCAACCTGAAAGAACTGCACCCATCAAACGGCAAAATAAGGAATCTACCCGATGATGGCGCCAGACACTAAATTCACAATCAATGGTATTGACGAATTTTGCGAATCTCTTCGAAATATCGTAAAGGAAGCGGAGGGTCCGAATAAATTTTTTGAGAAACTTTACGACGACCCAATCGGGCAAATAAGTAAACTTAGCAACAAGTTTTATGCCATCTTGTCGAAATTTTTGACGGATCGTGAGTTTCGGACCGAAATTTTAGCGCAAATATTAGATGAAAATAATAGAGAATTTCTCCAAGAATTTTTACACACATGGGATTTATGGAGCGAGATATACCAAGAGCAAAATCGATACATCAAGGTAGCAATGTCACCAGTATGGGATTTAATTCACGAGATACCGTTTAGTATAAATGATACGCAGTACTGTAACTCGTCGATTTATTCTGACTCACTTTCAGAAACCTTGAGAATTAAATCTATACTTCGTCTTGTCTCGGCAAATAAAGGATTTGGAGGAGACGAGTGTTTCGTCATTTCTTCAACCGTGGGGAGATACCTGGGAACTATCCGACTAATGTTGGCGTCCATGAAGTTGCGAGAAACGGAGTTAGGGATGTTTAGGCTAGCTAGCCATGGTAATATTGTAGACGAAATTATCGCTTCGTTAACGAGGATTCGAGAGCTAGCCGATGAGCTGCAGAAGCAATTCGAGCAGATGCGGTAATTGAAAGACGAAATATGGACTACGACTACATCATCGTCGGCGGCGGGTCCGCCGGGTCGGTCATGGCGAACCGGCTTTCGGCGAAAAGCAGCAATAACGTGTTGCTGTGCGAGGCGGGGCAGGACACGCCGGACGGCCAGGTGCCGCCCGAGATCCTCGATTCCTATCCTGGCACCGCCTATTTCGATCCGCGCTTTCACTGGCAGGACCTCAAGGTCCACACCGAGATCGTCTCGCACAACCGGCCCGAGGAACGCCCGCCGCTCAGAAAATACGAGCAGGCGCGCGTGTTGGGCGGCGGCTCGTCGATCAACGGTCAGCTCGCCAATCGCGGTGCACCGACCGACTACGACGAGTGGGTCGCCAAAGGCGCCGCCGGCTGGGGTTGGAAGGACGTGCTGCCGTATTTCAAAAAGGTCGAGCGCGACATGGATTTCGACGGCCCCTGGCATGGCAAGGAGGGCCGCATTCCCGTCCGCCGCATCTTCCCCCAGATGTGGAACGGCCATGCCAAAGCCGTCGCCAACGCCTTCGAGCAGGCCGGCTTCCCCTATGTCGAGGATCAGAACGGCGAGTTCATCCCCGACGGCTATTTCCCGATCACCATCTCGAACCTCTACGACCGGCGCGTGTCGGCGGCGATCGGCTATCTCGATAGTGGCACGCGGATGCGCAAGAACCTGACGATCTCGGCCGAGACGCAGGTCATGGCGCTGCTCTTCGAGGGCACGAAATGCGTCGGCATCAAGGCGCTGATCAAAGGCCAGGAGCAGGAATTCCGCGCGAAAGAGGTCATCGTCTCGTCGGGCGCGATCCATTCGCCGGCGCATTTGCTGCGCGCCGGGATCGGCCCCGCCGGCCAGCTGCGCGACCTCGGCATCGAGGTGCGCGCCAATCTCGCCGGGGTCGGCCAGCGGCTGATGGACCATCCGTCGGTGTCGGTCTCGTCCTTTATCAAGCCGGATTCGCGGCTTAACGGCATGACCCGGCGTCACATCCTGCTAGCGCTGCGCTATTCGTCGGATATCGGCGGCGCGCCCAAGGGCGACATGTTTGTCGCGGGGGTCAGCAAATCCGCCTGGCACGCGGTCGGCGAGCAGATCGCCTCACTGCTGCTCGCGGTCTACAAGACCTATTCCGAGACCGGACAGGTGCGGCTGCAGTCGCGCGACTGGCGCGCCGAGCCGATCGTCGAGTTCAACCTCTTGTCCGACCGGCGCGATCTCGACCGGCTGATGGGCGGGTTCCGCAAGCTCGGTGCGATGCAGATGAGCGCGGCGCTGCAGCTGGCGACCAGCAACCCGTTCCCCGCCACCTATAGCGACAAGGTGCGGCAGATCGGCGTCGTCAACGACAAGAACCGGCGCATCACCAATGTTGTCGCCAAGCTGCTCGACGGCCCGGCCTGGCTACGCTCCTGGATCATCGACCGCTACATCGTCGAGGGCTTTCGGTTCGACCAGCTGATGTCCGACGACGAGGCGCTCGAAGCCTTTGTCCGCAAGGCGACGATTGGCGTGTGGCATGCGACCTGTACCTGCCGCATGGGCGCCGATGACGACCCGATGGCGGTGACCGACAACCAGGGCCGGGTAAGGGGCGTCGCGGGCTTGCGTGTCGTCGACGCTTCGCTGTTCCCGGCGGTGCCGTGCGCCAACACAAACTTCCCGACCCTGATGACGGCGGAAAAGATCAGCGACGTAATCCTGTCAGCGGCGTAGCGGTCATTTGAACGCCGCGAGATGGGCGAGGTAGGCGTCGCGTCCATCGGTCTCTTTGTACTCGGCCACTGCCTCGCGAATGCCGGCAAGCGCGTCGTCGAGGCTGCAGTTCGACGCGATGAGCCAGTGCATCCCGGGCTCGTAGCGCGTGAAGAAATCCTTTTCGGCAAGGAAATCGGTTTCCGGCGCGGGCGGGCGATGCTCCTTGGCGTTATGGACGAGAAAACCGCGCGCCGCCGTACAGAATGCCGGCGTTGCCGCGAGGTCGATCTGGTCGTGCCAAAGCAGTGGGGCTCCGCTTCCGATGCGCAGCTCGTCCTCGGCGTCGGCCTGGCGATGGGTGAGCTGCCGGGCTTGCGAGATTGCCTGCGCGCCGAATTCCGGATCGTTGAAGAAATTGCCCCACTCCCAAAGCGGCGAATCCGGGGTCAGCGTGTGGTACTTGGCGACGGTCTCTTCTCGGATTTTCTTTTCTTCCTCGTCGAGCAGCCGCAGCCCCGATTGCTGCGGCGCTCCCGGCGCGGGCCGCGCGGCCTGCTCGGCGATAAGACGGGGCAGGGGCACAGCGCCGAGGATCACCACCGCGAGCAGCGCCGCGAGACTTGTCGCCATGGGCCGCAGCACCCGATGGAGGCTTGGCAGCCGCGCCCACAACGCGTAGCCCGCCCACATCGGGGCCAGCAGCCCCGGCACCAGCTGGTAAAGGGAATTGCCACCACGATCGAGCAGGAAGAGCACCATCCCCGCACAAAAGCCTGAAGCGGGGAGCAATATCAGCGCCGCCATCGCCGCCCATACCGGCATCGCGCCATTAACCCCGCCGATCACCAGCAGCACCGCGAGCAGAAACCACTCGGCGATGAGAAATATCATCCCGAAACCCACCGCCAGCCCGCGTCCCATGGCGTCGCTGCCGGCGTCTTGGATCGCGCCGAAATTGGCCATCATGCCGGCGTAAAGGAAGACCGCGACCGCCAGCACGACGATCATCCCGATTGGCGGCTTCCGGCGTGCCGCCGGCTCTATCGTCATGTGCCTGGTTCTTCGCTCACCGCGCGATTTCGCGCCTTTCTATACGCGCCCCGCATCCTTTTTGCTCCCGGCGTCGCCTCCCGCTAGGATGTGGCGAACAGGAGACCACCATGCGCTTTGGAATTTTCGACCATCTCGACGATAGCGGGCAGCCGCTCAACCGGCATTTCGAGCAGCGGCTCCAGCTGATCGAGGCCTATGACCGCCTCGGCTTCTATGCCTACCACCTGGCCGAGCATCACAACACGCCGCTCGGCTACGCACCGTCGCCGAGCGTCTTCCTCTCGGCGGTGGCGCAGCGCACCAAAAAGCTCAAGTTCGGCCCGATGGTCTACCTGTTGCCGCTCTACCATCCGCTGCGGCTGATCGACGAAGTCTGCATGCTCGACCAGATGTCGAACGGGCGTTTCCTCTACGGCGTCGGGCGCGGCATTTCGCCGGTCGAGGTCGGGTTTTATGGCATCGACTTCGCCACCGGCGCCGAGCAGTTCCGCGAATGCTTCGAGGTGACGCGCATCGGCTTCACCGAGGACCGGCTGACGTTCCACGGCAAATATTACGATTTCGACCGCGTGCCGGTGCCGATGAAGCCGGTGCAGAAGCCTTATCCCGAGCTGTGGTACGGCATCGGTCGGCCGGAGAGTATTCCCTGGGCGGCCGAGCATGGCGCGCATATCGTCGCGCGCCGACCGATCCCGGCGGTGCGCGACGTGGTCAATGCCTACAAGGCCGAGTGGAAAAAGCTCGGCCGCGCCGAGGCTGACCTGCCGCTGATGGGCGTCAACCGCCACATTGTCGTCGCCGACACCGACGACAAGGCGCGCGACATCGCCGGCCGCGCCTATCCGGCGTGGCGCCACCACATGGGGCTGCTCTGGCACGAGTACAATGTGCCGTTCCCACTCGAGGCCTCGCTGCCGGAGGATTTCAACGTCATCCTCGAGCGCGGCGACGCGGTCGCCGGCACGCCCGACACCGTCCGCCAGTTCATCGAGCACGAGATCGCCGAGACCGACATCAACTATTACGTCTGCGATTTCGCCTTCGGCACGATGAGCCACGCGGATGCGCTGCGCTCAACCGAGCTCTTCGCCAACGAGGTCATGCCCGCCTTCGCGTGATGCGAGGAGCCGGGAGACTTCCTAGTCGGCGGCCTTCTTTCGTCGCGTGCTGCTGGCCGGCGCGGCCGAGCGGCGCGGCGGCGTCTTGGGCGCCGCCGCAGACTTGTTCGCGGGCGGTTTTCGCGCCGGCTTGCGCTGCACGGCCGCGATCTCGGCTTCCGCCTGCTGCCAATGCGCCTGATCGCGTCCGTGAGGCTGGCCTTCGTGCAGCCAGATCTCGTGGGCGCGGGCTCTGATCTCGTCTTCAAGCGACGGTTTGGATGTCGTGGAACGCATGGTGTCTCCCCGGCTTCCTCGCTTTAACGGAAAGTAGTGATAGACGATCCCCGTGACCAGGGGATGGCGGCTATTCCGCGGCGCTGTTTGCCAGCCGGCGCGGCGCGGTGAGGCGGCGCGACAAATAGGGTTTCAGATAGTGCCCAGTATGGCTCTCGGCCACACCGGCGACATCCTCGGGCGTGCCGGTGGCGACGATTCGGCCGCCGCCATCGCCACCTTCGGGGCCGAGATCGATCAGCCAGTCGGCGGTCTTGATGACTTCGAGATTGTGCTCGATGACCAACACCGTGTTGCCGGCCTCGACCAGCGCGTGCAGCACTTCAAGCAGTTTTCTCACATCCTCGAAATGCAGGCCGGTGGTCGGCTCGTCGAGGATGTAGAGCGTGCGGCCGGTGGCGCGGCGCGACAATTCCTTCGACAGCTTGACGCGTTGCGCCTCGCCGCCCGACAAGGTCGTCGCCGGCTGGCCGACATGGATGTAACCGAGCCCGACCCGCTGCAAGGTCACCAGCTTGTCGCGGATCGACGGCACCGCGCGGAAGAAGTCGGCGCCCTCGTCGACGGTCATGTCGAGCACGTCGGCGATCGACTTGCCGCGGAACAGCACCTCCAGCGTCTCGCGGTTGTAGCGCTTGCCCTTGCAGACATCGCATTGGACGTAGACATCGGGCAAGAAGTGCATCTCGATCTTGATGACCCCGTCGCCCTGGCACGCTTCGCAGCGTCCGCCCTTGACGTTGAACGAAAAGCGGCCCGGCTGGTAGCCGCGCGCCTTGGCCTCGGGCAGCCCGGCAAACCAGTCGCGGATCGGCGTGAAGCAGCCGGTATAGGTCGCCGGGTTGGAACGCGGCGTGCGGCCGATCGGCGACTGGTCGATATCGACAATCTTGTCGAGAAACTCGACGCCGTCGAGCCGCTCGAACGGCGCGGCCTGCTCGCGCGCGTTGTTGAGCCGTTTGGCGAGCGCCTTGTACAGCGTCTCGACGATCAGGGTCGACTTGCCGCCGCCCGATACGCCGCTCACGCAACAGAACGTGCCGAGGGGAATTTCCGCCGTCACCGCCTTGAGGTTGTTGCCGCGCGCGCCGACGAGGCGAAGGATCTGACGCTCATGCCCGCGCCGCCGCCGATCGGGGACCGGGATTTGCTTCATCCCGGTCAGGTACTGGCCGGTGATGCTCTCCGGCACCTGCATCACATGATCCGGCGTGCCTTCGGCGACGAGGTGGCCGCCATGCACCCCGGCGCCTGGGCCCATGTCGACGAGATAGTCGGCACTGCGGATCGCCTCCTCGTCGTGTTCGACGACGATGACCGTGTTGCCGAGGTCCCTGAGCCGCCGCAAGGTCGCGAGCAGCCGGTCATTGTCGCGCTGGTGCAGCCCGATCGACGGTTCGTCGAGCACGTAGAGCACGCCGGTGAGGCCCGAGCCGATCTGCGAGGCCAGCCGAATACGCTGGCTCTCGCCACCCGACAGCGTGGCGGAGGCGCGCGCCAAGGTCAGGTATTCGAGCCCGACATTCTTCAAGAACCCCAGCCGCTCGTTGATCTCCTTGAGGATGCGGGCGGCAATCTCGCTTTGCGCCGGGGTCAAGGTCCGGTCGATGCCGGCGAACCAGTCAACCGCGTCGAGGATCGACAGGGCGGTCGCCTGGCTGATGCTTCGGCCGGCGATCTTGACCGCCAGCGCTTCGGGCTTCAGCCGCGCGCCGTCGCACACCTCGCAGGTGCGCGCCGCCTGGTAGCGGCCGAGTTCCTCGCGCACCCAGGCGCTGTCGGTCTCGCGGTAGCGCCGCTCCATATTGGGCAGCACGCCCTCGAACGGCCGGTCGGTCGAGTATTTCCGCAGGCCGTCGTCATAGGTCATCTTGATTGGCTCGCTGCCCGAGCCGTTGAGGATCGCGCTGCGCATCGTCTCCGGCAGGTCGCGCCACGGCGTGTGCATGCTTTGCTTAAAGTGCCGCGCGATGCTTTCGAGCGTCTGCGTGTAATAGGGCGATGACGAGTGCGACCACGGACTCACCGCGCCGTCGTAGAGGCTGCGGCTGTCGTCGTGCACCACGAGGTCGGCGTCAAAATAGAGCTTGGTGCCGAGCCCGTCGCAGGACGGGCAGGCGCCGAACGGGTTGTTGAACGAGAAAAGCCGCGGCTCGATCTCGGGGATGGTGAAGCCCGACACCGGACAGGCGAATTTCGACGAGAAGATGGTCTCCTCGCCGCTGTCGGCGTCCTCGGTGATCGCCAGCCCATCGGCCAGGTTCAGCGCGGTCTCGAACGAATCGGCGAGCCGGTTGCCAAGCTCGGCCGACACCACCAGCCGGTCGACGACGACGGAAATATCGTGCGTGAAATTCTTCTTGAGGTCGGGAACCTCGTCGACCTCATACATCTTGCCGTCGACCTTGACGCGCTGAAAACCGCGCTTCTGCAGGTCGGCCAGTTCCTTTTTGTATTCGCCCTTTCGCCGCCGGGCGATCGGCGCCATCAGATAGAGCCGGGTGCCTTCCTTCATCGCGAGCACGCGATCGACCATCTGCGACACGGTCTGCGACACGATCGGCAGGCCGGTCGCCGGCGAGTACGGCACCCCGACCCGCGCCCACAGCAGGCGCATGTAGTCGTAGATCTCGGTCACGGTGCCGACCGTCGAGCGCGGGTTGCGCGACGTCGTCTTCTGCTCGATCGAGATTGCCGGCGACAGGCCCTCGATCGACTCGACATCGGGCTTTTGCATCAGCTCGAGGAACTGCCGCGCATAGGCCGACAGGCTCTCGACATAGCGCCGCTGGCCCTCGGCATAGATCGTGTCGAAGGCGAGCGACGACTTGCCCGAGCCCGACAGACCGGTGATCACCACCAGGCTGTCGCGCGGCAGGTCGACATCGATGTTCTTTAAATTGTGCTCCCGCGCGCCACGGATGCGGATCGATTGCATAGGCCCAACTTAGCGTTCGCCCGACGCCATTGCCATGAGAACAGAACATGAATTTTAAAGAGCGGGGATGGCGCCGTCAAACCTCGATGCTTCCGCTCGGTGCTTTGGGCGGGGATCGCTTTAGGTGCTCTACCTGTATTTTGGACAGTTCAGAACCGGTCGGCGCTGAAAGGGGCCGGGTCCACGAAAGGCGCATCGCCCGTCATCATCTCAGCGAGCAGTCTTCCGGTCGTGGGACCGAGCGTAAAGCCCTGATGCGCGTGGCCGAAGGCGAACCACAGATGCCGTTCGGTCGGGGAAGGGCCGATGATCGGCAGCATGTCGGGGGTCGCCGGCCGGATGCCCATCCACGGCTTTGCTTCCACCGCCTCGCCCAGGGGAAAGATGCTACGGGCGATCGGCTCGGCGCGGGCGAGCTGCACCGGCGTCGGCCCGGCGCCCCGACGGGCGAATTCGACCCCCGTCGTGAGCCGAATTCCAAGGCGCATCGGCGTCAGCAGAAAGCGGTTCGAGGCCACCGGCCGGGTCAGCCCGGCATTGCCTTGCGGCTTGAAGTGCAAATGGTAGCCGCGCTTGCCGAAAAGCGGCGCGCGATAGCCGAAGCGCTTTGTCAGCGCACCGGACCAGATGCCGAGCGCGACCACCGCCTCGGCCGCGTCGATAATCGACCCGTCCGCCGCGGTAACCCGCCACCCCGCGCCGGCGCGGTCCAGCGTTCCGGCGTCGCCGAGCGCGAATACGCCGCCCAGCCGCTCGAACAGCCTGGCATAGCTGACCGTCAGCCCATGCGGGTCATTGACCGCATAGGGGTCGGTCCAATGCAGCGCGCCGGCAAAATTCGCGCGCAGATGCGGCTCCATCTCGGCGAGCTGGGCGCCGGTCAGTGCGGTCGAGTTGACACCGAATTCGCGCGCCCGTTCGGCCTTGGCGAACTCGGCCTCCATCGTCGCTTCATCGTTGAACGCCCGCAGAAACCCGACCGGGCGCAGCAACGCGCTCGATCCCGCCTCCTCGGCAAGCTTCTTGTGCTCGTCGAGACAGCTTGCGATCAGCGTCACCCATTGCCGGGTGATCGCCGCGTAACGCTCGGGCGCCGAATTCCACCAGTACGCCAACAGCGAGGGCGCAAGCCCCGGCAGCGCCGAGAGATGATAATGGACATCGATCGCGCGATTCTTGGCGATGCGCCAGAGTTCGGCGATCTCGCGCGGAAACGGGTGCGGGAACACCGCCTCGCGCTGCACCAGCCCGCCATTGCCGTACGAGGTTTCTTCGCCCGGATGGCGGCGATCGACCAGCACGACCTGCCTGCCGCGCTTCTGCAGATGCGCCGCGACCGAGCTGCCCACCATCCCGGCGCCGAGGACCACGACATCGGCCTGCATCCGACCACCTTATCCTTGGGAAACTCGCTGGGGAAAATCGCTGCTGCCTGCGGCAATCCCGCCGGTCATCGGTCGTTGACGCGTTGCGCCGACCCGAATGATACTCGCATCAATAAAGCCGCGATGCCAAATCGCCAACGCCGCCACGGCGAAAACACGATACTGAGGGAGAGGAACGCATGGCCGAACAGACTTCCGAAGCACTTTTGTCGCTTTACGATGATGCCCCGCTCAATGGACGCTATTGGGTCAACTTCGCGATCGCCTCGGGCGTTCTCCTTCTCGATTTCTTCGACTTCTTCCTGATCGCCTTCGTGATGTCGGCGATCGGCCCGGAATGGCACCTGACCTACGGCCAGGGCGCAATCATTCTCTATGGCGCGGGCGTTGGCGCCATCGCCGGCTCGCTGGTTTCCGGCGCGCTCGGGGATGTCTTCGGCCGCAAACAGCTGACGGTGATCGGCACCTTTATCTGCAGCGTGTGCGCCGGCTGCATCGGCTTTCTGCCGGGCGGTGCATGGATCGCGCTCGCGACGCTGCGCTTCTTTGTGGGTTTCGGCCTCGCCGCCGGCGTCACGCCGGTGCTGCCGATGCTCGTGGAACAGACCCCGACGCGCTGGCGCACCGGCGTCACCAGCTTCTTTATCGTCTTCGCCAGCGCCGGCACCCTGTTGGCGACCTTTACCTCGGCGATCCTACTCCATGCCTTCGGCTGGCGCGGGGTGGCGATGACCGGATTCGTCGCCATCATTGTCGGCATCCTGGTTTGGGCATTTGTGCCGGAATCGGCGCGCTGGCTGACGGCAAAAGGCCGCTTTTCCGAGGCGCGCGACGAGGTTGCGCGGGCTTTAGGCCGGCCGGCCGTCAGCCTGCCGCTGCCGACGATCCCGCCAGCGGTGCAGCCGCGCGCGAACCTGGCCGAGCTTTATCACAACCCGCGTCTCTTCTGGCAGACCATCCTCATCTGGGGCGGCTCCGCCTCGGCCGTCTACGGTTATATTCTGTGGGGCCCGACAATCATCGCGCTGGCGCTGCATGTCGAGCCGGCGCAGGCGGCCAAGTATTTCCTCTACATCTCCGCCGGGGGCGTGAGCGGGAAGATCCTCGCGTGCATCATCGTGCCGCTGATGGGACGCCGCACGCTCGGCACCGTGTTTGGCTTTCTCGCCGCGATCGGGCTTTGCCTGGCCGGCTACTACAACAGCGTGCTGGTCGGCGGTTTCCCGCTTTTCGTTATATTGACCGCGGCGGCCGCTTTCTTCGCCGAGGGCGGCTTCTCGAACCTCGCGCCCTACACGATCGAGCAATACGGCGTCAGCCTCGGCTCGCGCGCGTCGGGGCTGGGCCAGGCGGCCAATGGCGTCGGCAAGATACTTGGGCCGCTCGCGCTGGCGCTCCTCGCCGGCAGCGACAATATCATCGCGCCCAAGGCGACGGCCGAGGCGGTGTTCCCCGCCTTCGTGTTCCTTGGCGCGACGATGCTCGCGGTGGCCCTGGCCTTCGCGTTCCTCGGGGTCGAGACGCATGGGCGTCAGATCGCCCTAAGTCATGCTGCTGAATAGCCGCGCAGCCGAATGACGTAACGGCAGGCGCGCCGGCAACGTCCGGCGCGCTCGCCGCGACGACAAGAATTGCCACCTCGAAAAAGAGGGGCATGAACAGGGAGGAAACCGATGGCCGAGACAAGCTCGGACGATCTGCTGTCGTTGTTCGACAACGCACCGCTCAACGCGCGGTACTGGACGACTTTCATCCTGATGGCCGCGGTGTTCGTCTTCGATTTTTTTGATTTTCTGGTGGTCGGCTATCTGCTGGCGGCGGTGAACCAGGAATGGCACCTCACCTATGGCCAGTCTGCGATCATCCTCTACAGCGGCGGGGTGGGCGCGATTGTCGGCGCGGTCTTGTTCGGCTCGTTCGCCGACGCCTGGGGCCGCAAGCAGCAGATGGTCATCGGCACGTTCATTTGCGCGGTGAGCTCGGGGCTGATCGCCTTCATCCCCGAGGGCGGCTGGCTGCTCTTCGCAATCCTGCGCTTCTTTGTCGGCGTCGGGCTGTGTGCGGCGGTGACCCCGTCACTGACCATGGTCGTCGAGCTTACCCCGACGCGGCACCGCACCATCGCGACGAGCTTTTACGTCGTCTGGGCGTCGGCCGGTGGCTTCCTGGCGCCGGCGATCTCGGCGGCGATCATGGGCCCCTATGGCTGGCGCCGCGTCGCGCTGCTCGGCTTTGTCGCGCTGATCATCGGCGCGCTGGTGTGGATTTTCTGCCCCGAGTCGGTGCGCTGGCTGACCGCTAAGGGCCGCTTCAAGGAGGCCCAGAAAGAGGTCGCGAGGCATCTCGGACTACCGCTTGACCGCGTGCCGCTGCCGACCGTGGCGCCGACGACCCCGCCGCGCGCCAACTGGCTCGACCTACTGCATCAGCCGCGCATGTTTTGGGAGACCGTGCTGATCTGGGGCGGCTCGTCGACCGCCGGCTACGGCGTCTATTTGTGGGGGCCGACGATCATCGCGCTGCTGCTCAATGTGCCGGTTCCCAAGGCGGCGGCGTATTTTGTCATCGTCTCCGGCGCCGGGGTGACGGGCAAGATCGTCGTGACCTTGATCGCGCCATGGTTAGGCCGCCGGCTGCTCGGCATCGTCTGGGGCTTCGGCGGGGCCATCGCCTTGGGGCTCGCCGGCTATCTCAACGCCGTGATGATCGGCGAGATGCCGCTCCTGGTGGTGCTCTTCGCCTGTTCGACGTTCTGCATCGAGGGCGGCTTCTCCAACCTCGCGCCCTACACGGTCGAGAGCTATGGCGTCGCTCTCGGCGCGCGCTCGTCGGGGCTCGGCCAGACCGCCAACGGCTTTGGCAAGATCATCGGGCCGCTGAGCCTCGCGCTGATTGCCGGCAGCAGTCATCTGGTGTCGCCGCAGCAGACCGAAGCGGCGGTGTTCCCGGCGATGCTGTTCTTGGCGTTCGCGATGCTGCTCGTCGGCCTCTCGTTCCTGTTCCTCGGGGTCGAGACGCACGGCAAGCCGATCGCGCTCGGCAGCCAGGACGCGCGGTCGATCGCCGCGCATTGAGGCAGCTGCGGGTCGGCGCGCCGCCAGTGCTCGCTGGTGGCGCGCCGACCTGTGGATAACGGGGATAAGAATAAAAACAGAACATCCGACTCGCAAACCCCGTTCGCCGTGCCTACAATAACAGCCTCAGCGCTTTAACCGGGAAGGCCCCCATGGCAGGCAGCATCAACAAGGTCATCCTCGTCGGCAATCTCGGCCGCGACCCGGAAATCCGCTCGACCAATGACGGCACGCGCATCGCCAACTTGGCGCTGGCGACATCGGAAACTTGGCGCGACCGCAATTCCGGCGAGCGCAAGGAGCGCACCGAATGGCACCGCGTCGTGATCTTCAACGAGCGGCTAGTCGAGGTTGTCGAGAAATATGTCAAGAAGGGCTCGAAGCTCTATATCGAAGGCGCCCTGCAGACCCGCAAATGGACCGATAACCAGGGTCAGGAGCGCTATTCGACCGAAATCGTGCTGCAGCGTTTCCGCGGCGAGCTGACCATGCTCGACGGCGCGCGCGGCGGCGGCGGCGGCGCGATGGAGGGCGGTGCCGATTACGACGACGGCTACACGGGCGGCGACCAGGTGCGCTACGGAGGCACCGGCAACTCCGCTTCCGGCTCGGGTTCAGGCGGCGGCGGTTTTGGCGGAGGGGCGCGCGGCCGCACCCCGGCCAACGCCGATCTCGACGACGAGATCCCGTTTTAGCCTTGGGGCTGCCGCGCAATGTCCTGTCTGTGCCATAAGCTCGGCCGCCGTTCACTAATAGGGGGCTTGGCTGTGGCGCTGACGGCGCATCCGATCCTGGCGCGGGCGGCGGGCGGCAAGTACCAGGCGATGATCCTCGGCTGCATCGACCCGCGCATGCATGAGCCGGTGCGCGACTTCGCGGTGAGGCACGGGCTGATCGGCGACTACAGCCAGTTCACCATCGCCGGCGCGGCGATCGGCGTCGTCGCCCCGGCCTTCGCCAAGTGGCACGAGACGTTCTGGGAAAACCTCGCCGCCTCGATCAAGCTGCACAGCATCGAGAGCGTGATCGCGATCGATCATCGCGATTGCGGCGCGGCGAAGATCGCCTATGGCGACGACTGCTGCTCCACCCCCGATAAGGAAGACGCCGTCCACCGGGCGGCCCTCGCCGCGTTCCGCCAGGAGGTCGGCCAACGCCATCCAAACCTGCGGGTCGAGACGATGCTGATGGCGCTTGACGGCTCGTTCATCTCATTGGGCTGATTACCGCCAAAAAATTTGCCGTAACTGATATGTAATTATCTCACTTTCGCCTCCCCCGGCTTGACCCGGGGGTCTACGAATGGCTTCCACTTATTCGTGGATGGCCGGATCAAGTCCGGCCAAGGGGAGAGGGGCTTAGCCGGCGCGAATAGCCCTTTCCGTTACGTGGTCGCCGCCGCCTGTTAAAGAAGAACGAAAGGGAGGGAAGAACATGCCCCCGAGACCTGAGATGGGCCCGCCGTTTCGCGCCGACCATGTCGGCAGTCTGCTGCGCCCCCCCGAGTTGTTGCGGGCACGCGCCGAACATCAGGCCGGCCGGCTTTCGGCCGCCGGGCTGCGCGCCGCCGAAGACAAGGCGATCCGCGACGGGGTCGCGCTGCAGCGTGATCTCGGCCTCAAGGGGATCACCGACGGCGAGATGCGCCGCGGCTCTTGGCATATGGATTTCCTCTACCAGATCGGCGGCGTGGGCCACAGCGACCACCGCCTGCACATCGAGTTCAAGAATGAGGCCGGCACCGTCGAATTCAACCCGACCGCGCACCGGATCACCGGCAAGCTGCGCCTCGACAAGACCATCTTCGGCGACGATTTCGCCTTCCTCAAATCGGCGGTGGGCGAGGGTGAGACCGCGAAGCTGACGATCCCGTCGCCGTCGATGCTGCATTATCGCGGCGGCCGCGCGGCGATCGACCGGGCCGCCTATCCCGACATGGAGCCGTTTTGGCACGATCTCGCCGAGGTCTATGCCAGGGAGATCGCCGCTCTCCACGCGCTCGGCTGCACCTATCTGCAACTCGATGACACCAGCCTCGCCTATCTCAACGACCCGGCGCAGCGCGCCTATGTCGACAGCATCGGCGGCGATGGCGCGCGGCAGCATCTCATCAATATCCGCCTCATCAACCAGGCGATCGCCAACCGCGCGCCCGGCATGACGATCTGCACCCATATGTGCCGCGGCAATTTCCGCTCGTCGTGGATGGCCTCCGGTGGCTACGACCATGTCGCCGAGGCGCTGTTCGGCGAATTGAAGGTCGACGGCTTCTTTCTCGAATACGACGACGAGCGCTCGGGGGGCTTCGCGCCGCTGCGCTTTGTGCCTAAAGGCGGGCCGCGCGTGGTGCTGGGGCTCGTCACCAGTAAGCGGGCGATGCTCGAAGGCAAGGATGCGCTCAAAAGGCGGATCGATGAGGCGGCCAAATACCTGCCGTTCGAGCAGCTTTGCCTCTCGCCGCAATGCGGCTTCTCGTCGACCGTCGACGGCAACGCGCTGACCATCGAGGAAGAACGGGCGAAATTGCGCCTCGTGGTCGAAACCGCCCGAGAGGTTTGGGGCGGCTAAACTGCTGGCAATAAATGAAATTGTCGGTGGGCCAAGATAAGGGGTTGTCATGCATATGTAATGAATAGCGCCATTTACCTAATGATTCATATTGCCACACCAAGGCCATAAAAAATGTGGCAGAAAAGATTTATCGTCTGACACGCCGATGGGGGCGAGGGGACAGGATTTCCTTCGACCAGATAGGCGGATGAGCCACTTAAAGATCCTTTATTAATCTCAACCGTCAGCAACGGCGGGAGCTGATGCGACCGATGCCCTTGAAAGACCCGCAAATCTGACCGCGCACATTCGAGACCCCGGCGTGGGGAAGCCGCGCGGGGAATTCGGTTCATCTTTTTCGGGGAAGTCCGATGACATACCGCATCGTCTACAAAGAGCCGCCAGCGCCTCGTACGGCTCGGCGCACCGTCTGGACCGAGGAGTTCCCGAGCGAGCATCAGGCCCTGGGCCGCGCCCGCGAGCTGCTAGAGAGCGGTGAGCATCACGGCGTCGCTGTGCGCGACCATAGCGGCAATGAGCTCTGCGGCGTCCGGCTCCAGTGGAAGCTGGGCGGTTTCGCCGGGGAATGACCATTCGCGTCTCGCCCCGCCAACAACGTAAAGGCGGGGCGAGGGCCAAGGCGGGGCCGATTCGACGACGCGTAGGGTTCGCCGCCGCCTCTCTGCTCGTCAAGTATCGCGGCAGGGCAGGTTTGCCGTAGGCGCCGTTGTTGGCGCCTGCGAAAATCGGTAAGCTTTTCTTATATATTTATCGCGGCGGCGCTTATCGGCTCGGCCGCGATTTTGCTTCGCATGTGACCCTCGGAGCCGTCTTTGGCCGTTACTGCCGTCCCGCCGGGCCAGCCGCCGATCGGGCCCGATATCACCCAGATCACCATCGAAGAGGAGATGCGCCGCTCCTACCTCGATTACGCGATGAGCGTGATCGTGGCGCGGGCGCTGCCCGACGTGCGCGATGGGCTGAAGCCGGTGCATCGCCGCATCCTCTATTCGATGCAGGTCAACGGCAATCTGTGGAACCGCGGTTACCGTAAATCGGCGCGCATCGTCGGCGACGTGATCGGCAAATACCACCCGCACGGCGAGCAGGCGATCTACGACGCGATGGTCCGCATGGCGCAGGACTTCTCGATGCGCCTCAAGCTGATCGACGGGCAGGGCAATTTCGGCTCGATGGACGGCGATCCGGCCGCCGCCTACCGCTACACCGAGGCGCGTCTCGCGCGGGTCGCCGACACGCTGCTCGACGACCTCGACAACGACACGGTCGATTTTCAGCCGAACTACGACGGCAACGAGCAGGAGCCGAAGGTGCTCCCGGCCGGGCTGCCCAACCTGCTGGTCAACGGCGCGCAGGGGATCGCGGTCGGCATGGCGACCAACATCCCGACGCATAATCTGGGCGAGGTGATCGACGCCTGCTGCGCCTATCTCGACAACCGCGCGATCACCGTCGAAGAGCTGATGGAGTACGTGCCGGCACCGGATTTTCCGACCGGCGGGATCATCATCGGCCGCGCCGGCTCGCACGCCGCCTACCGGACCGGGCGCGGCGCCGTGGTGCTGCGCGCCAAGCACCACATGGAGGAGATCGGCAACCGCGACGCGATCGTCTTCACCGAGATCCCCTACCAGGTCAACAAGGCGAGGCTGATCGAGCGCATCGCCGAGACGGTACACGACAAGGCGGTCGAGGGCATCGCCGAGCTGCGCGACGAGAGCGACCGCGAAGGGTTGCGCGTCGTCGTCGAGCTGAAGCGCGAGGCCGATCCCGAGATCGTGCTGAACCAGCTCTACCGGCATACCGCGCTGCAGACGAGCTTCGGCGTCAACATGCTGGCGCTCAACGACGGGCGCCCAGAGGTGATGACCTTGCGCGACATTGTCGTCGCGTTTGTCGCTTTCCGCGAACAGGTCATCACCCGGCGGACCAACCACCTGCTCACCCGGGCGCGCGAGCGCGCCCATATCCTCGTCGGGCTGCTCGTCGCGGTCGCCAGCATCGACGAGATCATCGCCCTGATCCGCAGCGCGCCGGACCCCGCGGCCGCGCGCGCCGGTCTGGTCGGACGGCGCTGGCCGGCGGGCGACGTGGCGCCGCTGCTCGCGCTGGTCGGCGAGGAGACGGCGGCCGACGCGGCCGGCAACTACCAGCTCTCGGATGCGCAGGCGCGCGCCATCCTCGACCTGCGGCTGCAGCGGCTCACCGGCCTCGAGCGCGACAAGATCGCCGAGGAGCTGCACGAGCTGACCGCCGAGATCACCCGCCACCTCGAAATCCTGCGCTCGCCCGAGAAGTTGATCGAGGTGCTGCGCGGCGAGCTGGTGGCGATCAGGGAGCAGTTCGCGACGCCGCGCCTCACCCAGATCGAGGACGTCGAGTTCGAGGCCGATATCGAGGCGCTGATCCAGCGCGAGGACATGGTCGTCACGGTCAGCCACGCCGGCTACATCAAGCGGGTGCCGCTGTCGACCTTCCGGGCACAGAACCGCGGCGGCAAGGGGCGCGCCGGCATGGCGCTGCGCGAGGAGGATTTCCTCAGCCAGGTGTTCGTCGCCTCGACCCTCGACCCGGTGCTGTTCTTCACCTCGTCGGGCCGGGTCTACAAGCTCAAGGTCTACCGGCTGCCGCTCGGCACGCCGCAGGCGCGCGGCCGGCCGATGATCAACCTGCTGCCGCTGGCCGAGGGCGAGACGATCTCGACGGTAATGCCGCTCCCCGAGGACGAGGAGGACTGGAGTGCGCTGAGCGTGATGTTTGCCACT
>DATJSH010000057.1:0-9353 GCA_035504235.1 Allostellaceae bacterium
CTGCGGTTGCCACCAGGATGGGCCCTATCCGCTTCAACGCGTTGCTCGCTTGAGCCGCAGCGGTAATTGGTTTCAGAAATCTCGATCACCTGGAGTGATCGCATTCCTGACCTCGAAAAAGCGAGCGGTCAGAGCGCCGAAGATGCAGCCACCGACATGGGCCAAATAGGCTACTCCGCTCGTTTGCGTCTCGACGCTGCTGACCGTGCCCAGGCTGAAAAGCTGGATCACAAACCACAGCCCGATAAGGAGCGCCGCGGGTATGAGGGTAATGCGGAAAAAGAACCCGAAAAAGATTACCGTGCGAATTCGGTCGCTTGGATAGGTGACAAGAAAGGCCCCCATTACTGCTGCAATGGCACCGCTGGCGCCGAGTGACGGAACCGTGGAATGCGGGTCGCCGGCCACCTGCGCCAGCATCGCTACCGCGCCGCCGATCAGGTAAAATGCCACATATCGCACCGGCCCCATGGCGTCTTCGATCTCCGGACCGAAGGCCCAAAGGAAAACCATGTTTCCGATGATATGCGACCAGCTGCCGTGCAGGAACATCGACGTCAAAATCGTGATCAAGGCGCGGCCGGTCGTGATGTCGTTCGGAACGACAGCCCACCGCAGCACAAAATCATCGCCGCCGCCCAGCTCGAGGACAAAGGCGAATAGATTGAGCGCAATGATCGCCACCGTGGCGATCGGGAAATCCCGAGGGCGGCGGGAGTCGTCACCTAGCGGCCACATCGATTACCCCCGTCGAAGCGGTCAGTGTCAGCCGGAACCGGTTATCTGGAGCCGATCATCAACGTCCGCGACACCGGGCGTCGCCCAGGCAGTATTCTCCGCCGCATCGCGCGCTGCCCAGGAGTTCACCTGACCCTCCAGCAGAACGGTTTGTCCGGTGACGGAAATCCGGATCCGGTCAGCTTCCAGCGTAGCAGTGCGCTTCAGTGCACTCTCGATCCTCGCCTTGATGTCAGGAAGCCATTGAGGCGGCTGAATGGCGATATTGTTGTCGATGCGCTTCACGCCATGCAGGCGATGCAGCGCATTTTCGGCCGCAGCCTTTTGGTAGTACCATACGACCTCACCGGTCAATATGACCCGACCGTCCTCAACCCTGACCTGGATCGTGTCCTGCGGGACCCGCGTGTCCCACGCGAGGATGCTGAGAGCGCGCTTGGCAATTTCTTCGTCGGAAACGCCGTCGTCGCCAGACGGGCAAACCTCGATCTCTTGAACGAGCCCGCCGACGCCCCGGACCTGGCGGACGACCTCCTCGGTCTTTCGCTTCTCGCTGTAGGTACCGACGCTGCCGGTCAGTTTTACCGTTTCATCCTCGACGACAATGCCGATGTTCTCGGACCTCACGCTCGGTTCGAAAGCGAGGGCGTCGATGACTGCATCGCGCAGATTGATGCTGGGGAAGCTTGCCGCCTCGTCTCTTTCATACCGGACGCGATGACCGAACTCGCGGAAGTGAAACAGGGCAAAAGCGCGATCCCCGTCCTCGTCGATAATTTGGAGATCGTTCGATTGGTGCAGATCATGTACCTCGGCGGCAAAGTGGCCGCCATAGCGCTCCTTTACGAGGTCCACCGGCAGCTCGTAGGCGATGAACTTGTCGATGCCCTTTTCGTGCAGCTGTTCGAGCACCTGGGGTTGGTCAGTGACGAATGCGACGTGGCGATGACCAGCGGTCCGCTGCCCGACAGCAACAAGGCTGTTTTCATCGCGATCACCCGTCTGCTTCTGTGCCGATCGATCTATCCCTGACAAGTCTCCGTCCGCGTTGATCTGCATCAAGGGACGCTGCAAACGGCGGTGTATGATCGCTGGTGCAGTGAACCTCCTCAAGGAGGCCCCCCGGTCGTTAGGGGGGCGTTGCCAGAGTTGAGGATTGCGCATGCCATCGGACTCGTCGTCGCGACAGAAGAATGTGCACGCCGCCTATATCATTGTGGCTGCAATTGGGATACTCGTCCTGCAATGGGCACTGGCGGGCTATACGCAAGTGGAAGCCATCCCCTACAGCCAGTTCGAGCAACTCGTGGATAAAGGCGAAGTCTCAGAAGTCACAGTTGGACAAGACAAAATCGAAGGCACACTGAAGCATCCTTTGCCGAGTGGTAAAAGTCGGTTCATCACCGCGCGTGTCGATCCTGCGCTTGCCGGTAAGCTTCAAAGCAAGGGCGTCGTGGTGACAGGGGTAGCTTCGGTTGGTATATGGCAAACGATCCTGTCTTGGGTAGTTCCCATCGCAATATTCTATTTCATTTGGCTGTACCTGATCCGTGGGCTCGCGGAGCGACAGGGGTTTGGCGGCCTGATGTCGGTCGGGAAATCGCGCGCCAAGGTCTATGTCGAGAAGGACACGAAGGTCACCTTTGCCGATGTGGCCGGGGTCGAAGAAGCGAAATTCGAGCTGCAGGAGGTCGTGTCGTTTCTGAAGGACCCGAAGAGCTACGGCAGGCTCGGGGCGCATGTGCCGAAAGGCATCCTGCTGGTCGGCCCGCCCGGCACCGGCAAGACGCTGCTGGCCCGCGCCGTCGCTGGCGAAGCCGCGGTGCCGTTCTTTTCGATTTCCGGTTCGGAGTTTGTCGAGATGTTCGTCGGGGTCGGGGCGGCGCGGGTGCGGGACCTGTTCGAGCAGGCGCGCAAGGCGGCTCCCTGCATCATTTTCATCGACGAGCTCGACGCGCTCGGGCGGAGCCGATCCACGGGCGCAATCGGCGGTTATGACGAGAAGGAACAGACGCTCAACCAGCTCCTCTCCGAGCTCGACGGTTTCGACCCGAGTGTCGGCGTCATCCTGCTGGCCGCGACCAATCGCCCCGAGATCCTCGATCGGGCTTTGCTGCGGGCAGGACGCTTCGATCGCCAGGTATTGGTCGATCGGCCCGACCACGCGGGCCGGCTTGGCATTCTAAAGGTGCATGTCCACAAGATCCGGATCGGCAAAGACGTGGACCTCGACCAGCTGGCCGGCCTGACCGTCGGCTTCACCGGCGCCGATCTCGCCAATCTCGTCAACGAAGCCGCAATCGCCGCTACCCGCCGCAGGGGCGACGAGGTGTCGTTTGGCGATTTCACGACCGCAATCGAGCGTGTCGTCGCCGGTATCGAGAAGAAGAGCCGCGTGCTTAGACCGGAGGAACGCCGGCGCGTCGCCTACCACGAGATGGGCCACGCGCTCGTGGCATCGAGCCTGCCCGGTGTCGATCCGGTCCAGAAGGTCTCGATCATCCCGCGCGGCATCGGTGCGCTCGGCTATACGATGCAGCGGCCGACCGAGGACCGGTTCCTGCTCTCGGCAAGCGAATTGAAGAAGCGGATCGCCGTGCTGATGGGCGGCCGGGCAGCCGAACAGGTGATCTTCGGCGACGTCTCCACCGGTGCGGCGGACGACCTCGAAAAGGCGACCGAGGTCGCAATCGAGATGGTCACGAAATACGGGATGGATGCCACGATCGGGCAACGCATTTATGCGCCGCGCCCGCAACCCTTTCTGGCGCCGCAGGACCAGGTCGTCAGTGCCGCCGAGGCCACGGCTCGCGAGATCGACATCGCGGTCCGCGATCTGGTCGAAGAAGCCGATCGGCGCGCGCAGCAGATCCTCGAAGAGCGGCGGGACGACCTCGAAGCAGGAACGAAGCTCCTGATCACAAAAGAGACGCTGACAGCCGACGAATTCGAACCATTGCAGCCGCGCGAAATACCGCAGGCCAAAGTTGCTGCATGAGGCGTTGACGCAGATCAACGCAGCGACCGCGCAGGAAGAGCAGCCTTCCGGCAGCGCTGAACAAAGACGTGCCATGCCGCATCCGGACATCACCCCACTGATCGATCCGAGCCTCGGGCAAGGCACCGGGCTGGTCCGCATGCGGCGGCCCGCCTATGTGGCACTGCTGCCGCCGTGCAACGACGCCTGCCCGGCCGGCGAGCCGATCCAGGCCTGGCTCGCGCTCGCACAGGCGGGACAGTTTCGCGCCGCGTGGAAAACGCTGGTGCGCGACAATCCGCTGCCGGCGATCCATGGCCGCGTCTGCTACCACCCCTGCGAGAGCGCCTGCAACCGCGAGGCCCTCGACGCCGCAGTCAGCATCCACGCTGTTGAGCGGTTTCTCGGCGACCTCGCGACGGCGCAGGGCTGGAAATTCCGGATCGAGATACCGCAAGGCGGCAGGCACGTGCTGGTCGTCGGCGCCGGGCCGAGCGGCCTCTCGGCCGCCTATCACCTAACCCGGCTCGGGCACATCGTCGAGATCCGCGAAGCCGGGCCCGTTCCCGGCGGCATGATGCATTTCGGCATCCCGACCTTTCGCCTGCCGCGCGCCGATTTGCTCCGGGAGATCCGCCGCATAGAGGAAATCGGCGTCAAGATCACCTGCAACCACAAGGTCGAGGACCTTCTGGCCGAACGCGATGCCGGCAGGTTCGACGCCGTCTTTGTCGCGATCGGCGCCCATGTCAGCCGTCATGTCGAGATTCCCGCGCGGGATGCGGCAAGGGTGATCGACGCGGTGAGCCTCCTGCGTGATACCGACGCCGGTATCAGGCCGCAGCTCGGCCGACGGGTCGTGATCTACGGCGGCGGTAACACCGCGATGGATGCGGCGCGCACGGCGCGACGGCTCGGCGCCGACGAGGCGCTGATCGTCTACCATCGCGATCGGGCGCACATGCCGGCGCGGGCCTTCGAAGCCGACGAGGCGTTCGCGGAAGGCGTCAAGATCAAGTGGCTGACGAGCATCAAAGAAGTCGTCGGCCCGTCGCTGACGGTCGAGCGCATGACGCTCGATGCGAATGGAAGACCGCAGCCGACGGGCGAACTCGAGACGCTCGACGCCGATGCCGTCGTGCTGGCGCTGGGCCAGGATTGCGACAGCGCCTTCCTGCGCCGGGTGCCCGGCATCGAATTCACGGCCGATCGTACGGTCGTCGTCGACGAGCAGCTGATGACGGGTCATGCCGGGATCTTTGCCGGCGGCGACATGGTACCGTCCGAGCGCAGCGTCACGGTCGCCGTCGGGCACGGCAAGCGCGCCGCCCGCAATATCGATGCATGGCTGCGCGGCAAGAAGTATGCCGAGCCGGCGAAGCCGCCGCTCGTGTCCTACGCGATGCTGCGCCCCCCGGTATTCAGCAAAGTCGATCCGGCCGCGCAGCAAACACTCCCCATGGCGGAGCGTATTTCCGGATTTGCCGAGATCGCCGCCGGCCTCGCCGAAAACGAGGCGTGCCGCGAGGCGCAGCGCTGCCTTTCCTGCGGCAACTGCTTCGAGTGCAACAATTGCCTTGCCGCCTGCCCCGAGCAGGCGATCACCCGTCTCGGGCGGGGACGCGGCTATCGCGTCGATCCCGAGCTGTGCACCGGCTGCGCCGTGTGCTTTGAGCAATGTCCCTGCCATGCCATTGAAATGATCGCCGAAGAATCGCCCGCGGCGACATCGCCCGCGTCCGATGGCGGGCCGCTCGTCCCCGCTCGCTTCCGGCTTCGCGAATGAGTTGGGTGGGGAGCACCGAACATGGCTCGAAAGCTGACGCTCGATGGCAATACCGCCGTCGCGGACGTTGCCTATCGCGTCAACGAGGTTTGCGCGATCTTTCCGATAACGCCGTCCTCGCCGATGGCCGAATTGGCCGACCAGTGGTCGGCTGAGGGCCGGACCAATCTGTGGGGGACAGTTCCGGTCGTCCAGGAAATGCAGGCCGAAGGGGGTGCAGCCGGGGCGTTGCACGGCTCGCTGCAGGGCGGCGCGCTGACGACCACCTTCACCGCCTCGCAGGGGCTGCTGCTGATGATCCCGAACATGTTCAAGATCGCGGGCGAACTGACGCCTTGCGTCTTTCATGTCGCGGCACGCTCGGTCGCGACGCAGGCGCTGTCGATCTTTGGCGACCATTCCGACGTCATGGCGGCCCGCGCGACCGGCTTTGCGCTGTTGGGCGCGGCCTCGGTGCAGGAGGCGCAAGATCTGGCGCTGGTGGCGCAGGCCGCCGCGTTGGAGGCGCGGGTGCCGTTCGTCCATTTCATGGACGGGTTTCGCACCTCGCACGAGGTGAACACGGTCGAGCCGCTGCCGGATGCGACGCTGCGCACGATGATCGACGACGATCTCGTGCGCGCCCATCGGCGCCGCGCGCTGAGCCCGGAACGACCGGTCGTGCGCGGCACCGCGCAAAACCCCGACACCTTCTTCCAGGCGCGGGAGGCGGCGAACCCGTATTATCTGGCGACACCGGGCGTCGTTCAGCGCGCGATGGACCGCTTCGCAGCGCTGACCGGCCGCCAGTACGGTCTCTTCCGCTATGACGGGCATCCGGACGCCGAACGTGTCTCGGTGGTCATCGGCTCGGCCGCCGAGACGTTGCGCGCGACTGCCGCGCATCTCGCCGAACGAGGCGAGCGGGTCGGCGTCGTGCAGGTGTTGCTCTACCGGCCTTGGTCGGCCGCGGACTTTCTTGCCGCGCTGCCGGCGAGCGCATGCCGCATCGCCGTGCTCGACCGCACCAAGGAACCGGGCGCCCCGGCCGAGCCCCTTTGCCTCGATGTGGCGCTGAGCTTGGGCGATGCCGTCGCGCGCGGCCAGCGGCCGCAATTGCCGCTCGTCGTCGGCGGCCGCTACGGTCTTTCGTCGAAAGAATTCGATACGGCGATGGCCAAGGCCGTCTTCGACCATCTCGCAGCGGATAATCCGCATTCCGGCTTTACGGTCGGCATCGTCGACGACGTCTGTCATACGAGTCTGCCGGTCGACGCCGCGTTCGACATCGAGCCGCCCGGGATCCACCGCGCGCTGTTCTTCGGCCTTGGCGCCGACGGTACCGTCGGCGCCAACAAGAACAGCGTCAAGATCCTCGCTGCGGATCCCGGTCACTACGCGCAAGGCTATTTCGTCTATGACAGCCACAAATCGGGTGCCGAGACCGTCAGCCATTTGCGGTTCGGCAATGCGCCGATCGCTGCGCCTTACCTGCTGCAATCGGCCGATTTCATCGGCATCCACAAATTCGACTTCCTGCAAAAGCGGGACGTGCTGGCCGGGGCGGGACCCGGTGCCGTCGTCTTGATCAATTCTCCCTATGACGTCGTTGCGGTATGGGACCAGCTGCCCCGGCCGGCACAGCGGCAGATCGTCGAGAAAAATCTCCGGCTCTTCGTCATCGACGCGACCGGCCTCGCGCAGCGCCTCGGTCTCGGCCCCAAGGTCAATACGATCCTGCAGGCCTGTTTCTTTGCGATCAGCGGCGTGCTGCCGCGCGGGGAGGGAATTCGCCGCATCCGCCGGTCGATCGAGGAGACCTACGGCGACAAGGGAAAGGCGGTCCTCGAGATGAATTTTGCCGCGGTCGAGGCCGCCCTTGCGCAACTGCACGAGGTCGAGGTTCCGACCGCAGTCTCCTCGACGCAGGAGCTGCAAGTCTTCGTCCCGGAGGATGCGCCCGAGGAGTTGAAGCGCGTCGCGGCATTGCAATTCGCCGGCAGAGGCGACGAGATCCCGTCAGCGCGATGCCGCCGGACGGCAGCTTCCTCGGCGGCACGACGCAGTACGAAAAGCGCAATGTCGCGTTCGCGGTGCCGGTCTGGCAGCCGGAACTCTGCATCCAATGCGGTCAGTGCAGCGTCGTCTGCCCGCACAGCGTGATCCGCGCGAAGGCCTATGACGCCGCACGGCTGGAGGGAGCACCGCCCGGCTTCCTGTCGGCTCCGGTCAATGCACGCGGCTATCCCGACAAGCGCTTCACATTGCAGATTGCCGTCGAGGATTGCACCGGTTGCGGCATCTGCATCGATCATTGTCCGGCGCGCGATCCGCTCGAGCCCGGCGTCAAGGCGATCAATCTCGCCGAAAGGCTGCCGTTGGTGGAGACGGGCCGCTGTCAGCTCGCCTTTTTCGAATCGTTGCCCGAACACCGCCGCGAGCAGGTCGATCTGCATCTGTCGCGCGGGCTGCAATTCATCCGGCCGCTATTCGAGTTCTCCGGCGCCTGCGCCGGCTGCGGCGAGACGCCCTATCTGAAGCTGCTCTCTCAGCTGTTCGGCGACCGCCTGCAGATCGCCAACGCGACCGGCTGCTCGTCGATCTATGGCGGCAATCTCCCGTCGCTGCCGTGGCGGGCCGGGCCCGACGGGCGCGGCCCCGCCTGGAGCAACAGCCTCTTCGAGGACAATGCCGAGTTCGGTCTCGGCATGCGGCTGGCGATCGACCAGCAGGCGGCCATAGCGCGCGAGCTGGTGCGGGCGCTGCCTGAACGCATCGGGCCAGGGCTCGCCGACGAGATCCTGACCGCGCCGCAACGCACTGACAGCGAGATCGCGGCACAGCGCGCGCGGGTGGAGATGTTGCGCCGCGCGCTCGGCGACCCCAAGGATGCGCCGGCGCGGGATCTTCTTGCCGTTGCCGAATACCTGGTACGACGCAGCCTGTGGATCATCGGCGGCGACGGCTGGGCCTACGACATCGGCGCCGGTGGGCTCGACCACGTGCTCGCCCAGGATCGCGACGTCAACATCCTGGTGCTCGACACCGAGGTCTATTCCAACACCGGCGGCCAGGCCTCGAAGGCAACGCCGCTCGCCGCCACGGCCAAATTCGCCGCCGCCGGCAAGCGCACGCCGCGCAAAGACCTGGCTCTCCAGGCGATCGCCTCCGGCTATGTCTATGTGGCGCAGGTGGCGCTGGGCGGCGGTGCGGAGCAGACGATCCAGGCACTGCGTGACGCCGAGGCCTATGACGGACCGAGCCTCGTCCTCGCCTACAGCCACTGCATTGCCCACGGCTTCGACCTGCGCGACGGCATGAAGCAGCAGCATCGTGCAGTCGCCAGCGGCTATTGGCCGCTGTTCCGCTACGACCCGCGGCTGCGCAGATCTGACATGAACCCATTCCGGCTCGACAGCACGCGACCGCGCCTGCCGCTCGAGGATTTCGCCTATCGCGAGCTGCGTTATCGGACCCTTGCGCGGACGCGACCCGAGGAGGCACGGGCGCTGCTACGCCAGGCCCAGGCGGCGGTGGATGAGCGCTACCGGCTTTACGAGGATATCGCGGCGCGCGACGGCACCCGTTTCCATCCGTACTGGCAGGATCCGGCTGTCACGCAAGAAGGGACCACGAAGGAGGGTGTAGGATGAACCTGCAGACGACCTATCTCGACTTGCCGCTGGCGCATCCGGTGATCGCCAGCGCCTCGCCCCTCTCCTCCACCTTTGACGGCATCCGCAAGCTCGAAGATGCGGGGGCGGCGGCAATCGTCGCCGCCTCGATCTATGAGGAGGAGGTCGCCGCCGACAAAGCGGCGTTCGAGGCCTTCGGCAGCGCCGGCGCCGACAGCAATCCGGAGGTGACGAGCTA
>DATJSH010000058.1:0-17522 GCA_035504235.1 Allostellaceae bacterium
ACCTGCGGCAGCGCCGCCGCGGTGGCGCTCGGCACCGCCGCCTGCGTCGCCGGCAACGACCCCGTCAAGATGCTGCGCCTGCCGTTCACCGAAGGCATGGTCAACCGCGTCATCATCCCGGCGAAGCAGCGCTTCGCCTATGACCAGGCGGTGCGGATGTGCGGCTGCAAGATTGTCGAGATCGAGACCCGCGCCGATCTCGACGAAGCCCTGAAGCAGCCGGTAGCCCTCGTCGTCTTGCTCGGCAAGCAGGAACACCTGACGAGCGTGCGGCTCGAAGAGATCGCCTCGGTCTGCAAGCCGAAGAACATCCCCATCATGGTCGACGCCGCGAGCGAGCATATCGAGCGGCCCTCGCCGTGGCTGGCGCGCGGCGCCGACCTCGTCATCTACAGCGGCGGCAAGTTCCTGCGCGGGCCGCAGACCTCGGGTCTGCTGCTCGGCAGCAAGCGCCTCGTCGAGGCGGCCTGGCGCAACGGCTCGCCGCACCAGGCGCTCGGCCGGCCGATGAAGGTGTCGAAGGAGGACATCGTCGGCGTGCTTGCCGCGCTCGAACATTGGTTTGGCGAGCGCGACGCGACCGCCGAACAGCAAAGATGGGACGATGACTGCGCGACCATCGCCCGCCGCGTCGCGCAAATCCCCGGCGTCACCAGCGAAATCATCCCGCCCGCCGGTGTCGACCGCGTGCCGCGCCTGAAGATCGGCTGGGACCGCGACCAATACCCGCTCGACGGGCTGGGCCTGCGCAACCGCGCGCTCGACGGCGAGCCGCGGGTCATGCTCGACGACAACTCGGCGACCGAGAACTCGATTGCGGTCGACCCGTTTCAGCTCCAACCGGGCGAGGCTGGCCAAGTCGGCGACGCAGTGGTCGCCGCGCTTCTCGTCTCGGCCCAGGCGGAGCGCATTCCGGCGCACGCGCCAGCGCTCACCGTCACCGGCAATTGGGAGCTGCGCGTCGAGTTTCTGCAAGGTGCGCGCACCCACCGTCTCGCGCTCGAACAGAAGGGCGCCGACCTCAGCGGTCACCAGAAATCGGCGCAGTTCGACGGCCCGGTTTTGGGCAAGCTCGACGCCGAGAACGTGCATTTTTCGTTCGAGCAGACTTACGAGGGGAGCCGCATGTCCTATCGCTTCGAAGGCCGCTTGAAGGACGGCGCGATGGAGGGCTCGGTGCTGCTCGGCGCCGCCAGCGCGCAGAACGGCGGCATCGTCAACCGCAGCCAGTTCGGCACCGGCGAATGGCGCGCGAAGCGGGTGGCTTAGACCATTGAAAAGGGAAAGCGTGTTTTCATCAAGGGATGATCAACTTCCAACGGCACGCCAACCTGTTCGGCACGTAACCTAACATAGCCCCTAACAATATTTTCTCGATACTCATACCAACCAGCTCTGGTGCCAATTAAAATTTGCCCGTATGCGAGGGACTTCAGCCTATTAATCCGGCCGTTAAAAGCTTTTCTCAATTCGGAGTCATCCCTATGATCGGACTTTAACCAGGTGCCGGCGACGCTCCGTTCATCTTGGGAACGCCTCTCTTCGGGAAGAGCCTCCAAAATTCGCTTGTACGACTGAAAGATCAAACTACTCGATCTTTCTAATAATGGCGAGTCTGCTACAGCCCATAAAACCTCCTCGTAATCATTGGTATATTTCCGAGTGGCACGATTGTATGCCTCAATGAGGAAGGCTTGGATACTCTGCGCAGCATCTCGAATGGCGTCCACATAATCTGCCGCCCTTGCTTTAGTTACTGTTTCTTCTTTATTGAACAAATTCCAAAACATTTTCTCGCAGATCAGGTGAACGTAATGCGGAAAACCATCGCTCACTTGCGCGATGCGAATTTCGGTATCACGACCAACGTCAACGCCAAAAGCTTCCGCGCACGCCGTGATAATCTCGAGGCGAGCACTGAAATCTAGTCTCTCCAACGGAATATTTTCTAGGTATCGAACCGTAGAGTTGTGAATGTGCAATAAGTCCGAGATAGATCTTCCAATTCCAGTAAAAATCATTTTTAAATTCAGTTCTTGGTCCGAAACTTGTTTTATAAAATCCGCAAATAGGCGCTTGTCTTCGTCACCGGGAACAAGATCAAATTCATCAAAAACAATTACAGGCGTCTTCGAGTGTAACTCCAGCGCTTTCCGGAGCGTTAAGACCGCCTGGTTAACAGAGATAATGTTCACGGGTTTCTGGGCCTCGGTACTCCGTTGATGCTCAACGCCGAGGAACGAGACGCCTGCCCGATAAGTCGTTTTCCGAGCATCAGACGGCGCCTCCACCAGGCAAGTTTGGATTAGGTCGGTAATAAGTTGATAAAATGGGGCGGCACAGCTCAATGTAATTGGCTCAGCATCGGAAGATTGATAGAGAGTAGAAGCAGTCTTTGCGAGCGACGTTTTACCGACTCCACGATCTCCATATATAAAGACATGCCGCCCCGGAGAGGCTAGAGCCTGCCGAATCTGCTGTAACGTTTTGGTCCTTCCTTTGAGCAGTTGGACTTGGCTTATGGGTTGGGAAGGTGACAGATGTGAATATAGAATTCTGGTAAATTGTTCTTCATCGTAAGTACGAATGGCCATCGCACCCGCCAACCATAGTGGAGTGCTCATTGTAACATATAACAAGGCGAAACAGGATTTTGTTTCGGATACGTTCTAAGCCGCCTGCCGCACCACCGCCTCATCCCGCGGGCGATCGTTGAAGAACGTCGCGCGCTGGTGCGTGCAATCCTGCGCGAAGCGGATCAAATGGTGCGCGACCAGCGCGGCGGCGATGAGCTCGTCGATCTTGCCGGATTTGAGCGCCGGCCATGCCATGCGCCAGAAGGTACGGCGATAGCTGCCTTTGATGCCGATGTTGCCGATGATTTTTGCCAGGGTCACCAGCCCCCGCCTCAGGTAGTGCGGCGCCAACCGCGCCCGGGTCAGCGGCGGACGGATGCGGTTGGGGTAGGTGTGCTCGGCATGCCACGCGAAGCGGCTGTAGACGGCTTCCGGCGCATAAGCCCGCTGCACGGCGAAGCGCCAATCGGCCAGCACCTCGTCATAAGGCCGCGCGAAGACGACGTTGGAGTCGCGCGCGCCGCTGTCGTCGATCCGCCCCGTGGCCGACAGGCGCGCGTGAAGCGGCGTCTTCGGCAGCGCCTGCAACAGGTTGATCGTCAGCAGCGGGATTTTCGACGCTTCGATGAAGTCGAGCAGGTTGCGTGCGGTGGCATCGGTGTCGGTGTCGAGGCCGAGGATGATCCCCGACACCACCTCCATCCCGTAGCCGTTGATTGTGCGGATCGCGTCGAGGATCGGCAGCGATTGATGGTTATGCGATTTCTTGATCGCGTCGAGCGCGCCGAGTTCCGGCGTCTCGATGCCGCAGAAGATCGCGTAGAAAAACGCCTCGCGCATCAGCGACAAAATCTCGGGGCTGGCGGCGATGTTGAGCGTCGCCTCGCAGGAGAATTGGAACGGGTAGCCGCGCGATTTCTGCCACTCGACGAGGTGCGGCAGGAGCTCGCGCGCCGCCTTCTTGTTGCCGATGAAATTGTCGTCGACAAAATAGACAGAGCCGCAAATCCCCGCCGCGAGCATCGCATCAAGCTCGGCGGTGATCTGCGCCGGCTCCTTGTAACGCGGCTGGCGGCCATACAGCACCGGGATGTCGCAGAACTCGCACTGGTAAGGGCAGCCACTGGAATATTGGATATTGCCAAGGAAATAGCGCCGTCCCTCGATCAACTCGTAGGCCGGCTGCGGGAAGTCGGCCAGCGGCAGGCGATCTTTCGTCGCGAAGACGACCTGATGCGGCGGTGGCCGCGCGCCGGTGTCGAGCGCCTCGATAAGCGCGTCGGTCGCGTCGCCGAGCTCGCCGACATGCAGGTAATCGAAATCGGGGTAATGCTCCGGACATGACGAGACCGACGGCCCGCCCACGACGCTGACCTTGCCGAGCCCGCGGGCGCGCCGCGCGATCGCGATAATGTTGTCGCGCTGGATGTGCATGCCACTGACAAAAACCGTGTCGGCCCAGGCAAAATCCTCATCGCTCGCCGGGCCTATGTTCTCGTCGACGAGCCGAACCTCCCATTCCGCCGGAAGATAGGCGGCGATCACCAGAAGGCCCTGCGGCGGCATGAAGGCGCGCACCCCGTCCATCAGCGGATAGGCGTGCTCGAACGTGCCGAAAGACGGCGCATAGCGCGGGAAGACGCACAGCACCCGGCGAAGGTTCTTGACCGCAACCCGGCTTTTCACGAACAGCCCCGCTCTGGCATCATCGCAATGCCAGACATTTGGGCGGGGCATTGGTTCCCTATTGGTTGAAAGGAAATCGCGATGAGCCGGATTTTTGGTGAAATGCGGCAAATCGGCATCGTCGTGCGCGACATCGACAAGGCGATGAAGCATTGGGTCGAGGTGTGCGGCGTCGGGCCGTGGTTTTATGCCGAGCGACTGCCGCTCACCGGCTATCGCTACAGGGGCGAGGCCTACGACATCCCACATCTGTCGATCGCGCTCGCCAATTCGGGCGATATCCAGCTCGAATTGATCCAGCAGCGCTGCCAGACGCCGAGCCTTTATTGGGACTTCCTCAATGCCGGCAAGGAGGGTTGCCAGCACTGGTCGTCATGGCCGGTGAACTTCCACGAAATCCGCGAAAAGGCGTTGGCGAGCGGCTGGCATGTCGGCCAGGAAGGCGACAGCCCGCGCGGCCCCTTCATCTATTTTCTGGAGGAAGGCCACCCCGGCACGGTCATCGAGATGGCTGAAGCGACCCCGGCCCGCATGCGCATCTTCGACCAGGTGCGCGAAGCGGCGAAGACCTGGAACGGCAAGGATCCGATCCGCCACAATTGGCCGAGCGCGGATTAAGGGCGCGCACCGAGAATATTCCGGGCCAAGCCGCGCGGGACGCGGGTCAGACGATCGTCGTTGGTCCAAAGCTCGTCGCAGCGATGATGCTCGGCGCAAGCCAAATGCAACGCATCAGGGAGCTTGATCCTGGATTGAGCGCGTAGCTCCGCCGCTCGCAGGAAGACGCTTTCAGGCATGTCGAGCAGGGTGAAGCCTTCGAACAGACGGCGGTAATCTCTTTGCAAAATCGCGCTGCCGCTTCTGATCGGGCCAACCAAACACTCGCATTCAACGAGAGCCGAGACGGCGAAGTCGATCTCGTCCGTGTCGACCGCGTCAGCGACCCTTGAACCCCATAGAGGATGCTCCTCGACCAAATAGATGACGAGGCAGCTATCGAGATAAATCACTTCCAGGCATTCCGCTCTTCCTCGATGTAGGCATCGATTTCTTCAGCTGACCGCCTAGCATAGGCCGGCAACGGGTGGGCCTTGAGCCACGCGACAATGCGCTTGCCATTGCCTTTGCCGGCGTCGAGCGAACCTCTTTCCACTGGCACAAGTCGCACGACCGGCTCACCGCGATTGGCGATGACGACCTCCTCGCCGGCTTGGGCACGCTTAACGAGCTGAGAAAGCTTGTTCTTAGCCTCGAGGATGTTCACTTGCATCAGCAGCCTCCTAGCCAGGATATATAGCCGAGTTAGCCAGATTATCAAATCGGCAGGTGACGGCCTAACGCTTCGCGCGGCTATTCCTTTTTAAGCTCGGCCCCATGGCCCCGCCTCGAATTTATAGCGGACTGAGATTTTATATACCGCCGCTGTGCAATAACGGCGGCGACGCAGATGAGCGACTTTGTCCCTCGACCGGTCACGACACCTTACGATTTCGATATCCAGCACGAACATCGCGCTGTTGGACTGCGCGCGATCGCGGCGGGCTTACTGGCGGCAGGTTCCTCACCCTGCAGGCGGCGCTGCGCTTTGCACTATTCGAGACCGGTGGCGATCGCCGTCATGTCCACCTCGTGCGGCCCCACCGGCTCAGTAGAGATGCGCAGTGAGGGATTTCGCGCCGCCTAGCCGCCGCGTTTCCCAATGTCACGGCGGCAGAACCCGCCGGGCCAGACGATCCGGTCGATCGCGCGATAGGCCCGGTTGCGGGCGGCGGATAAGTCGGCCCCGGTCGCGGTGATCCCGAGCACCCGCCCACCATCGGCCAAAATGCGCCCACCCTCCCGCTTCGTGCCGGCGTGGAAAATCTTGACCTCGGAATCGGCGCCGGTCGCGTCGAGCCCGGCGATCTCCGTACCGCGCTGCGGATCGTCGGGATAGCCATTCGCCGCCATCACGACGCAGATCGCCGCCTCGTCATACCAGCGCAGATCGACACGGTTGAGCACCCCGTCGCGCGCCGCCAGCAGCGCGGGCACGATGTCGCTTTGCAGCCGCATCATCAGGACCTGGCATTCCGGGTCGCCAAAGCGGACATTGAACTCCAGGAGCTTAGGCCCGTCCGCGGTCAGCATCAGCCCGGCGAACAGCACGCCCTTGAATGGGTGGCCGTCTTTCGCCATCGCGCGCACCGTCGGCAGGATGATGCGTTCCATGACCTGCGCCTCGATCGCGGGCGTCACCGCCGCACAAGGGCTGTAGGCCCCCATGCCACCGGTGTTCGGGCCGGTATCGCCGTCGCCGACGCGCTTGTGGTCTTGCGCCGTGGCGAGGGGCAGCGCATGCGCACCGTCACACAGCGCGAAAAAGCTCGCCTCCTCGCCGACGAGAAATTCCTCGACGACGATCTCCGCCCCCGCCGCACCGAACTTGCCGCTGAACGCGTCGTCTACAGCGGCCAATGCTTCATCGACGATCGCGGCGACGACCACCCCCTTCCCCGCCGCCAGCCCGTCGGCCTTGACAACGATCGGCGCGCCTTGCGCCTCAATATAAGCCTTCGCGGCTCCCGCCTCGGTGAAGCGGCGATAGGCGGCGGTGGGAATGCCCTCGCGCGCGCAAAGGTCTTTCATAAAGCCCTTCGAGGCTTCGAGCGCGGCGGCGTCCTTTGTCGGACCGAACGCGGCGATGCCTTCGGCTTCGAGCGCGTCGACCAGCCCCGCGACAAGCGGCGCCTCCGGCCCGACCACGACGAGGTCGATCGCCTCTTTCTTGCAAAACGCGACGATCCCGGAAGTGTCCATCACGCCGATTGGCACGCATTCGGCGTCCTCGGCGATGCCGGCATTGCCCGGCGCGCAATAGAGCTTGTCGACCAGCGGCGACGCCGCGATCGTCCAGCACAGCGCATGCTCCCGGCCTCCGGAGCCAACGACGAGCACCCTCATTGCGCCTCTCTCTCCGTACCAGATGGCCGATAAACGGCTGTCCGGTGCTCCAACCTGAGATTATGTTCCCTCGGTGTGCGTATCGCATCCTGCAATGAGCGACACAAACGACACAGCCCAAAACCGGCGCGCCCTTCTTTCCCGGTACTTCCTAGCCGTAGGCGTGCCGCTGCTCTTCGCGCTGATCGGGTTGGCGCGCGGCGGATGGTGGGTCTACGACACGTTTCTGCGCCAGGACCCTCCGCCCGTTATCCCCGGTCCGGAAGCAGTCGGCGAAGACAAGGTCATTGACATCTGGGCCTCCGCCCAGGTGAGCCGCTATCTCTTCAATCAGAATTACCGGGGCAAGACCTTCGACGCGCACGCCACCTTTGTGCATGCCGACCAGGATTACCGGCGCTACGATTTCGACGTTTTCGTCGGCGGCCCATATTTCGCCGACTGCCGCACCGCCGACCCCGACACGATTGCCCTCTTGCAGAAGTTGCCGACGAATGCACCGGTCCGGATCACAGGCGTGATCGAAGACATGAATGACCGCAGGCTGACCCTAGCGGGCTGCGCGCTGCACCGGCCTTAGACGCGGCGGTCGGCGGGAGCGGCTTCTTTGTCGATGCGCATTAGCGAGTGTCCCCCCACTCCCTTATAATCGGGTCATGAACGATCTGCCGTTTGCCGCCGACGCCTTTGTCGGCTCCGCGTCGAGCCCACAAGGGAACCAGCCGGAATATACCGTCTCCGAGCTGGCGGCGGCGCTTCGTCGCTCGATCGAGGACAAATTTTCTCTTGTCCGCGTACGCGGCGAGATCAGCGGCTACAAGCGGCACGGCTCCGGCCATTGCTATTTCTCGCTGAAAGACGCCGACGCCGTGCTCGATGCGGTTTGCTGGCGGATGACCGCGATGCGCCTTTCTGTCGTGCCCGAGGATGGCATGGAGGTCGTCGCCACCGGCCGGCTCACCACCTATCCCGGCCGTTCGAAATATCAACTGGTCGTCGATTCGATCGAACTGGCTGGAATCGGCGCGCTGCTGAAACTGTTGGAGGACCGTCGCCAACGTCTCGCCGCCGAGGGTCTCTTCGCCGCCGAGCGCAAGAAGAAGCTGCCGTTCCTGCCGCAGGTGATCGGCGTCGTCACGTCGCCGACCGGCGCGGTCATTCGCGACATCCTGCATCGGCTCGCCGATCGCTTCCCGCGCCGCGTCGTGCTTTGGCCGGTCGCGGTGCAGGGCGAGGGCGCGGCGGCGCAGGTCGCCGCCGCGATCGCCGGTTTCAACCGCCTGGCGCCGGATGGACCTCTTCCACGCCCCGACCTCATCATCGTCGCGCGCGGCGGCGGCAGTCTTGAGGATCTGATGGCGTTCAACGAGGAAATCGTCGTGCGCGCCGCGGCGGCCTCGGCGATCCCGCTGATCTCTGCGGTCGGCCACGAGACCGACACGACCATGATCGACCATGCCAGCGACCGCCGCGCCCCGACGCCGACCGCCGCGGCCGAGATGGCGGTGCCGGTGCGGCTCGATCTCGTCGCCGAGCTCGATGGCAAGACGGCGCGTCTCGCGCGCGGTCTGTCGCGCGTCTTCGACGAGCGCCGGCTGCACCTCTCCGGTCTGGCGCGCGGCCTGCCCGACCCGCACGATTTGATCGGCGCCGCGACGCAACGGCTCGACGACCGGGCCGAGCGGCTGCGTCTCGCGATCCAGGGCCGCTTGGAGTCCGCGCGGGCGCGGCTTTCCGCGGCGCGGCTGCGTCCCGCCGCGCTCGCCGCCGACATTGGCCGCGCCAAGGCCCAACTCGACAATGTCGCGCCGCGCCTCACGACGGCGGCAAATCGTGCCGTCGCCGAGCAGCGCCGCGTCATCGACGGGCTGAGTGGCCGGCTGGCCAGCCTCACCGACACGCATGAGCGCCGGCTCAACGAAGGTTATGTCGTGGTGCGCCGCGGCGACGCGGTGATCGCCGACGCCGCCAAGGTGACGCCGGGCGCGCTGGAGCTTGAATTTCACGACGGCAAGGTCGATGTCTACGCTGGCGCGGTGGCCCGGCCGCGACGGTCGCGCCCCCCGAAAGTCCTCCCCGGCCAAGGCAGCTTGTTCTAGGAGAACATCATCATCATGCGCCCCTCCGGACGCACCCCCAACGCGATGCGCACGGTATCGCTTGAAACCGGCTTTTCGAAATACGCCGAAGGCTCGTGCCTGGCGAAATTCGGCGACACGCATGTGCTGTGCACCGCGACCGTCGAGGAGCGCGTGCCGCCGTTTCTGCGCAATACCGGACGCGGCTGGGTCACGGCCGAGTACGGCATGCTGCCGCGCTCGACCCACACCCGCACCGACCGCGAGGCGGCGCGCGGCCGGCAAAGCGGCCGCACGCAGGAAATCCAGCGACTGATCGGCCGCAGCTTGCGTGCGATCACCGACTTGGGCGCGCTCGGCGAGCGGCAAATCCGCATTGACTGCGATGTGATCCAGGCCGATGGCGGCACGCGCACCGCCGGCATCACCGGCAGCTATGTGGCGCTGCACCGCGCTCTCTCCGGCCTCGTAAGCGCCGGCGCGCTGCCCGGCCTGCCGCTCACCGACAGCGTCGCCGCGATCTCATGTGGCGTCTATACCGGCACGGCGGTGCTCGACCTCGACTACGCCGAGGACTCCGCAGCGGAGACCGACGCCAATTTCGTGCTGACCGGCAGCGGCAAGATCATCGAAATCCAGGCGACCGCCGAAGGCGCACCGTTTGACGAGGATGCGTTTTCTTCCATGCTGCGCCTCGCGCGGGCCGGAATATCGCAGCTCACCCGGCTGCAGATCGCCGCGTTGCTGTAGCCCGATGGCGCGGCGCTTTACCGAGAGCAAGCTGGTCATCGCCAGCCACAATCAGGGCAAGATCGTCGAGATCGGCGCGCTGCTGGCGCCGTACCGCATCGAGGCACTCGGCGCGGCTGCGCTCGGCTTGCCGGAACCGGAAGAAACCGAGCCGACCTTCGAGGGCAACGCCGCGCTGAAGGCCCGCGCTGCCGTCAGTGCCACCCGCCTGCCCGCACTCGCCGACGATTCCGGTCTCGTCGTGCCGGCTCTGGGCGGAGCCCCCGGCATCTACTCGGCGCGCTGGGCCGGACCGGAGCGCGATTTCATGCTGGCGATGACCCGCGTTCATGACGAGCTCGGCGACAAGGACACCAGCGCTTGCTTTGTCTCGGTGCTGGCGCTCATCTGGCCCGATGGCGACGAAGAGCTGTTCCGCGGCGAGGTGCACGGCACGCTCTCCTGGCCGCCGCGTGGCGAAAACGGCTTTGGCTACGACCCGATGTTCATTCCCCACGGGTACTCGCAGACCTTCGGCCAGCTGCCGCACACGGTGAAGTACGCGATCGACCACCGCGCCCGCGCCTTTCAGAAACTGGTCGCGGCATGTGTCGCGTGAGGCGATGCCGCGTCCGCCGCCCCTCGCCGTCTACATTCATTGGCCGTTCTGCCGGTCGAAATGCCCCTATTGCGACTTTAACAGCCATGTCCGTGAGCGCATCGACGCGCGCGCCTGGACAACGGCGCTGGTCGCCGATCTCGACCGCCAGGCGGAATTGGTTCCTGACCGTGAAGTCGTCTCGATCTTCTTTGGTGGCGGCACGCCGTCGCTGATGCCGCCCGACACCGCGGCGGCGCTGATCGAGCGGGTCAAACGCCACTGGCGCACCGCGCACGAGCTCGAGATCACCCTCGAGGCCAACCCCAATTCTGCCGAGGCACAACGTTTCGCGGGCTTTGCCGCAGCCGGGATCAACCGGCTGTCTCTCGGCATCCAGGCGCTGCGTCCCGACGCCCTCAAATTCCTCGGTCGTGCGCACGACCGCGACGAGGCGCTCGCGGCGATCAGACTGTCGCGGCAACTTTTCACACGCACTTCGTTCGACCTGATCTACGCGCGCCCGCAACAGACTCTCGATGCCTGGTCCGACGAACTGGATGAGGCGCTGGCCTTGGCCGGCGAGCATCTTTCGCTCTACCAGCTGACCATCGAGCCTGGCACGGCGTTTCACACCCGGGCGAAAAACGGCGAGCTGCGCCCGCTCGATGACGAAACCGCCGCAGCGATGTTCGAGGTAACGCAGGAGCGGCTCGCCGCCTCTGGCCGGCCGGCTTATGAAATCTCCAACCATGCGCGCCCCGGCGGCGAATGCCGCCACAACCTCGCCTATTGGCGCTACGAGGATTATCTTGGCGTCGGCCCCGGCGCGCACGGCCGGATCACCCGGGGTGGCGTGCGCTACGCGACCCGCCAGCGCCGCTTGCCCGAAGCCTGGCTCCGGAAGCCCGAATTCGAGGAAATGACTCCTATTGGCCGCGAAAGCGCGATCGAGGAGATGGTGATGATGGGGCTGCGCCTCACGGAGGGCGTTTCTCGCGCCCGCCTCGAAGCTCTCGCCAATTGCGACATCAAGGCGCTGTTCGGGATTTCCCTGGCGCGGCTCATCGGCGGCGGGTTCATCGCGCTCGACAACGAGCGCTTTCGCGCCACCGAAGCCGGCCGCCAGCGGCTCAATGCGGTGCTCGGCGCGCTGTTCGGTTAGTACCCGAGATTCTGGAACGTCTGCGGCGCGGGGCTGACCACCTTGGCGCCGCCGGGATCGACCTCGAGCACCGCGAGGCCGCGCTGCACGAGGCCGTCGGGGCCGAAGCGGAACAATCCGTCCACCCCGGTGAACCCGCTCGGATTTTGGATCGCCTGCGTCGAGAACGGGTCCGGGCCATCATTTTTCGACAGCACCGAGGCCAGCGCCGCGGCATCGAAAGCGAGCGAGGCGAGCCTCGGCGCGGGGTGATGGTAAGCGGCCTCATAGCGGCGCTCGAAATCGTGCCGCACATCGGGCGGCGAAGCGGCGAACCAGCCGCCCGTCAGATCGCCGTCGTTGATGATCGTCGCATCGTCCCACAGCCCGCTGCCGAGAAATCGCACATGGGTCGAATCCACGCCAACCGCCTTGAGCTGCGTGGCGATCTGCTTCAATTGGTCGCCGCCTTCAGGGATCAGCAGCGCATCGAACGGCAATCCCGCCGCGGCGCCTGCCGCGCCCGGCTTCGCTGCGGCGCTCGCCGGCAGCAGATGCTTGATCGGCACGGAGAGATCGGCGACGCGCGGGTCGAAGTACTCGATATGAGCAACGCTCGCGCCGCCGGTGCTGGCGATCTGCGTCAGCGCGTCGCCCATCAGGTGGCCATAGGGCGAGTTCGGCACCAGCGCGGCGAATTTGCCGAGGCCCTGGTCGCGCGCGTAGGAGACCTCGCGCGTCACTTCCTGGCGCGGCAGGAACCCCATCAGAAACACATTACCGCCCGCGATCTCGGTCTTGGTCGAGAACGCGATGACGTTGACGTTGGCAGCCTGGGCGATGGGCTTCACCGCGTCGACCTCGTCCGCGATCAGCGGCCCGAGGATCAGCCTGGCGCCATCGGCGATCACCGCCTTCGCCGCGTCCGCCGCGCCGCTGGCGGTGCCGGTGGTATCGCGCGGAATGAGCGTCAGCTTGTCGCTGCCGGTGGTGAACAGCGCGAGTTGCGCCGCTTCCAGCATGGTCTTGCCGAGATCGGCGTTCGGTCCCGAAAGCGGCAGCAGCAGCGCGACCTTGACCGCCCCGTTGACCGGCGCCGCCATCGGGGTTGCGGTCACCGGCGTGACGGGCGCAGGCTTCATCTGCGGGTTCGCAAGCGGGTTGACGACCGGCGCCGGCGGGCCACCGGCAGCGCAGGCGGTCAGCCCGCCAACGAGAACGAGGGCGGCGAGGCGTGAGGCAAACGGGGCGAAACACCGGCACGGCACGGGCGGCCTCAGGCAAAGGTGCGAGAGCGGCGCGCGACCCTAACCGCCCGGACTGCTTAAGTAAACCCGCCGTTGAGCCACGACGGGACGGCCCCTGGCGGCGCTGGAGTCCGGGCCATCCGCTGGAGCCGGGGTTGCACCTCGTGGCGACACCGATCGGCAATCTCGGCGATATCACGCTGCGCGCGTTGTGGGTGCTCGACAGCGTCGACCGCATCCTCTGCGAGGACACCAGGGTGACCGCACGGCTCCTCGCGCAATTCGGCATCGAGAAGCCGCTCGACCCCTATCACGACCACAACGCCGACCGGGTGCGCCCCGCGGTGCTGGCGGCATTGCGTCGCGGCGATACATTGGCGCTGGTCTCGGACGCGGGGACGCCCCTCGTTTCCGATCCGGGCTACCGGCTAGTGCGCGACGCCCTCGCCGAGGGGCTGACCGTCACCGCCGCACCGGGCCCGTCGGCGGCAGTGACCGCGCTGATTCTGTCCGGCCTGCCGCCGGACGCCTTTGCCTTTGCGGGCTTTCTGCCGCCGCGCGCCGCCGCGCGCCGCAAGGCGCTGGCGTCGTGGGCCGGTCTTGCCGCGACGCTGGTGTTCTTCGAGGGCCCGTCGCGCTTGTCGGCGTCGCTCGCCGACATGGCGACGGTGCTGGGCGACCGGCCGGCGATGGTCGGCCGCGAGCTCACCAAACGCCATCAAGAGCTGCGCCGCGGCACGCTAGTCGAACTCGCCGCGCAATATTGCGTCGCAGGGCCGCCGCGTGGCGAAATCGTCGTCGTCGTCGGCCCCCCGATCGAGGCGGACGCGCCCAATGCCGGCGACCTCGACACTCGGCTCGACGCGCTGCTCGCGCGGATGAGCTTGCGTGACGCGGTCACCGCGCTCGCCGGCGAGACCGGGCTCGCCCGTCGCACCCTTTACGACCGCGCATTGACGCGTCAGCGCCCGGTCAAATGAGCCGCGCGGTGAAGCGGCCGGGCGATCCGCGCCGTCTCAAAGCCTATGGCCGCGGCCGTTTCGCCGAGCGCTTGTGCCGCTGGCATTTGCGGCTGCGCGGCTGGCGCATCCTGGCGAGCGGCTGGCGTTGCCCGTCTGGCGAGATCGACATCATCGCGCGCCGCCGGGGCGTGCTGGCGGCGATCGAGGTCAAATCGCGGCCGGATTTTGCGACCGGTGCGTTCGCGGTACTGCCGCGCCAGCAGCGCCGCATCGCCCGCGCGCTCGAAGCGTTTCTCGCGATGCGTCCGGAGCTCGCGCCGCTGGCGCTGCGATTCGACGTCATGGTCGTCGTTCCGTGCCGCCTGCCGCGCCATCTGCCGGGGGCCTGGCGGAGCGACCGTTGAGTTGGAGCCACGCCCTAATTCCGCCGCAAACCCTTGTCGTGTCTGTAGAATCGGAAACCGATCTCCGGCGCTGCCGGGCGACCTCGCGACAAACGCTTGGCGCCCCGTCACGCGGGGTTGGCGAGGCGGCCGGAAGACACCAGTATGAACGCGACATTTGCCTCGCGGAGGCACCATGACACGCTTTTCTCTTAAGGTTGCGATTGTGGCGATGCTGGCGCTGTCGCCGCTGCTTGGCGGTTGTGCGGCGGCCGTGGTCGGTGGCATGGCCGCCGCCGGCGGGACCGGCTACGAGGCCGCGCAAGAGCGCGGCGTCAACGGCACATTCAACGACATGCAGATGCAGTCTGCGATCAGCAACGCGCTCAACGGCCAGTATGGCATGGTCAACACCACCGTCTATGGCGGCCAGGTGCTGCTGACCGGATCCAGCCCGAACCCGCAAGCAAAGTTCCAGGCCGAGCAAGTCGCGCGCAACACCGCGCCCAATGCGAAAGCCATCTACAACGACATCCAGGTCGGCCCGAACGAAGACGGGATGCAGATCGCCAAGGACGATTGGATCACCGCACGGGTTCGCTCCGACTTGGTGTTCAACCCCGATGTGCGCTCGGGCAATTACACGATCGAGACCGATGGCGGCGCCGTTTACCTGTTGGGCTCGGCGCGCTCGCAGGCCGAGCTCGACAGGGCGACCCAGCTTGCGCGCTACGTGCCGGGCGTGCAGCGGGTCGTCTCTTATGTTCAGGTCCGCTACGGCGAGCCCAACGGCATGCCGCCGGGCACCGGCCAGGCCGCCATGCCGCCGCCGACTTACGGCGGCGGGACGAACCAGTCCTATGTCCCGCCCTCCGGGCCGCCGTCGACCAACGCGCCGATCCAGGTGCAAAAGCTGAACTAAGGCCCGTCCTGGTTCTATAATCGGCTGATGAGCGGGTTGCCGGACAAATACGACCTCGCGCAGTGCGCGAAGTTCCTGCGCGAGCTCGGCGAGGTGAACTCGCCGCTGCTGCCGATCGCCGATGCGGCGCTGGCCCTCGCCTCGTTTGATCGGCCGCGCGTGGGTCTCGCCCGCTACACCCGCCATTTGCGGACATTGGCTCAGGATGTCGGCCGCCGCGCCGGCAGCGCCGCGACGCTCGAGGCGCGGGCCAACGCGCTCAATGAGATCATGATCCTGAAGCACGGCTATAGCGGCGACGAGCTGACATATGACGATTTGCAGAACGCCAATCTGATGAGGGTCATCGACCGCCGCCGCGGGCTGCCGGTGGCGCTCGGCATCCTCTATCTCGACATCGCCCGGGCGCAGGGTTGGGATGCGGTCGGGCTCGGCTTTCCCGGCCATTTCCTGATCCGGCTGGCGGATGGCGGCGGCCGGCTGATCCTCGACCCGTTCCACGGCGGCCGCGTGCTTGACGCGTCGGCGCTGCGCGAGCTGTTGAAGGCGATTGCCGGCCAGGGGGTCGAGCTGACGCCCGAGCACTACGCACCGGTGCCCGACCGCGAGGTGCTGCTGCGTCTACAGAACAACCTCAAATCGCGTCTCTTGCAGGCGCAGCGCCTCGAAGAGGCGGTGCGCGTCATCGAGACGATGCGCATGCTCGCGCCCGATCTCGCCGAGCTGTCGCGCGAGGCCGGCGTAATTCACGCCCAGCTGGGAAACATGAAGGCCGCGGTGCGCTCGATCGAGGAGTTCATCGCCCTCGCGCCAGACAGTTCCGCACGTCACGAAGCCGCCGTCGTCTTGCAGCAATTGAAAGCGAAGCTGAACTAGCCTTGGTCGCGAGGCTACAGCGCAAACATCTGTCGCAGCACGCCGCTGCCGGCATACTGCGCGATCAGAAAGAGGGTCAGCGCGAGCCCACCGAGCGACAGGATCGCGATATCGAAAAGCTCGCGACTGTCCTCGCGAGCCGCTTTGGCGAGGACCATCGGCAGCCGATAATCGTATTCGCGCCGTTTGACCCGCCTCATGACTCTCTCCATCGCAGCAATCTCTACGCATCCGAACGTGCGCGCACATTGCCGAAGACAATGTGACGTGGATCACGCCACGCATTTTTTTTCATCGGCGCTGCCAGGCGCCGTCGCGCCCGAGGAGCCGCACGAGGTCGAACCGTTCGGCCCGGTGCGCTTCTTTGTCGAGTTCTGCACCGCCACTGACATCGAACGAAATGATGCCCTGGGACTTCTGGGGCCCAGGGCGCGACTTTCGTCCCGACACGGACATTCCGCCCGACCGGCTTGATCGCCTCGATAGTCTGGCTGCCGATCTCGCCGCGGACCGCGATCCGGCATCGATCGTTGTCGCCCACCCCTGGGCAGCGCTTACGCCGACCATCCTCAGCTTTCCCGAAGGAAAGCCGATGGAAATCTCCCTCGCCGCGAGCTGATCCGCAAAATCGCCAAAATCGCGCTTTAGAATCGAGCGACAACGCAAAAAGGGGGCGGTCTCCGATCGCGGACATCTTTAGGAACAGGACGCAACCCGCCTCCTGTTATCGGCGCCGATAACAGGAGGATAACAGGAGGTCACCCTCCTGATAAAAGAGACGCATCGCCCAAAAGGCACCGAGGATCGGAGGATCGCATGCCGCGCCACATCAAGACCGCCGCGCTTGCCGGGACCCAGGACGAGGCCGACGCCAAGACCCGCGCCACGGTCGAGGGCATCATCACCGATGTCCGCGCCCGCGGCGACGTGGCGGTGCGCGAGCTGAGCGAACGCTTCGACAAATGGTCGCCGGCGAGCTTCAGGCTGACCAAGGCGCAGGTCGAAGATCTTCTGGCGCAAGTGTCGCCGCAGACCATCGACGACATCAAGTTTGCCCAGGCGCAGATCCGCAACTTCGCGGAGATCCAGCGCGCCGCGCTGAAGGACGTCGAGGTCGAGACGCTGCCCGGCGTGGTGCTCGGCCATCGCCACATCCCGGTCGGGCATGTCGGCTGCTATGTGCCGGGCGGGCGCTACCCGATGGTCGCCTCGGCGCATATGTCGATCGTCACCGCCAAGGTTGCCGGGGTCAGTCACATCACCGCCTGCACCCCGCCCAACCAAGGCGGACCGCATCCCGAGACCATCGCGGCGATGCATCTCGGCGGCGCCGACGATATCTGCGTGCTCGGCGGCGTCCAGGCGGTCGCGGCGATGG
>DATJSH010000059.1:0-4537 GCA_035504235.1 Allostellaceae bacterium
ACCACCAGGATCGCCCCATCCATCTGCGCCGCCCCGGTGATCATGTTCTTGATGTAGTCCGCATGCCCCGGGCAGTCGACATGCGCGTAATGCCGGTTCGGCGTCTCGTATTCGACATGCGCCGTCGCAATCGTGATCCCCCGCGCCCGCTCCTCCGGCGCCTTGTCGATCTGGTCAAACGGCACAAACGTCGCCCCGCCAGCCTCCGCCAACACCTTGGTGATCGCCGCCGTCAGCGTCGTCTTGCCGTGATCAATGTGACCAATCGTCCCGATGTTGCAATGCGGCTTCGTCCGCTGAAACTTCGCCTTCGACATCGTCCTGTTCTCCGCTCAATCGCTCCGGCGCCGGGATCAGGCCATCTTGGCGCGGACTTCGTCCGCGACGGCCTGCGGCACCTGTTCGTAGTGGTCGAAATGCATCGTGTATTGCGCCCGCCCCTGGCTCATCGAGCGCAGCGTGTTGACATAACCGAACATGTTGGCGAGCGGCACCATCGCGTCGACGACCCGGGCGTTGCCGCGGCTGTCCATGCCGGTGACTTGGCCGCGCCGGCTGTTCAGATCGCCGATCACATCGCCGAGATATTCGTCCGGGGTGACGACCTCGACCCGCATGATCGGTTCGAGCAATTTCGGGGCCGCTTTCATGACCCCTTCCTTGAAGGCGGCGCGGGCCGCGATCTCAAAGGCCAGCACGCTCGAATCGACATCGTGATAGGCGCCGTCGAACAATGTCGCTTTCAGATCGATGACCGGGAAGCCGGCAAGCACGCCGGTTTCGGCCGAGGCGCGCAGTCCCTTTTCGACACCCGGCACATATTCCTTGGGCACCGTCCCGCCGACAACGTCGTTTTCAAATTCAAACCCTTCGCCCGGCGGCAACGGCTCAAAGCGGATCTTGACGCGGGCAAATTGCCCGGCGCCGCCGGTCTGCTTTTTGTGCGTATAGTCGATCTCAGCTGGGCGGCTGATCGTTTCCCGATAAGCAACCTGCGGCGCCCCGACATTGGCGTCGACCTTGAACTCACGCTTCATGCGGTCGACGATGATTTCGAGGTGAAGTTCGCCCATGCCCTTGATCACGGTCTGACCACTCTCATGGTCGACGGTAACCCGGAAAGACGGATCCTCGGTCGCGAGCCGGGCCAGCGCCTGGCCCATCTTTTCCTGGTCACCCTTGGTCTTGGGTTCGACCGCAATCTCGATGACCGGCTCGGGAAATTCCATGCGCTCGAGCACCACCGGAGCCGAGGGATCGGACAGCGTATCGCCGGTTGTCGTGTTTTTGAGCCCGGCAAACGCGACAATGTCGCCGGCGCGCGCCTCCTTGATGTCTTCGCGGTGGTTGGCGTGCATCTGCAGCATGCGGCCGACCCGCTCGCGACCGTTTTTGACGGTGTTGAGGACCTGCCCGCCGCTTGTCACCACCCCCGAATAGATACGCACAAAGGTCAGCGAGCCGACAAACGGGTCGGTCATGATCTTGAAAGCAAGCCCGGCAAACGGCTCGTCGTCCGATGAGTGGCGTTCGATCGGCTCGTTGGAGCCCATCTTGACGCCCTTGATGGCCGGCACATCGGTGGGCGCCGGCAAATAATCGACAACAGCGTCGAGCAGCGGTTGCACGCCCTTGTTCTTAAAGGCTGAGCCGCACAATACCGGGACAAAGGCGCCGCCGACCGCCCCCCGACGGATGCACCGCTTTAGCGTCGCCTCGTCAGGCTCTTCGCCGCCTAGATAGGCTTCGAGCGCGGCGTCGTCCTGCTCGACCGCAGCCTCGACCAAACGGGTGTGGAACGCGTGCGCCTCGTCGATCATCTCCGGTGGAATAGCGCCGATATCGAACTCAGCGCCGAGCGTCTCATCGTGCCATTTGACCGAACGCATGCCGACAAGATCGACAATGCCGACAAAATCGTTCTCGACCCCGATCGGCAGTTGCAACACCATCGGGCGCGCCCCAAGCCGGTCGCTGATCATCGCCACGCAGCGCGGAAAATCGGCGCCGATCCGGTCCATCTTATTGACAAAGCAAATCCGCGGCACGCCATATTTGTCGGCTTGGCGCCACACGGTTTCGGATTGCGGCTCGACCCCTGCGACCGAATCGAATACCGCAACGGCACCGTCGAGCACGCGCAGGCTGCGCTCGACCTCGATCGTGAAGTCGACATGTCCAGGCGTATCGATGATGTTGATCCGGTGGTCGGCCCAAAAGCACGTGGTTGCGGCCGAGGTGATGGTGATGCCGCGTTCCTGTTCCTGCGCCATCCAGTCCATCGTGGCGGTGCCTTCATGCACCTCCCCGATTTTGTAGTTGCGCCCGGTGTAATAGAGAATGCGCTCGGTCGTCGTCGTCTTGCCGGCATCGATATGGGCCATGATGCCGATATTTCGGTAGCGATCGAGGGGGGTCTGACGGGTCATCAATAAGGCTCCCGGGACGCCGCCCGGAAGCGGAGCCCCGATCAAAGGGATTGTCTAGAACGTCCTCGGCGGTCCAATCGGCGAGCGCCCCGCTACCAACGGTAGTGCGAAAAGGCCTTGTTCGCATCGGCCATCCGATGCGTGTCCTCCCGTCTCTTGACCGCCACGCCGCGGTTATTGGCGGCGTCGAGCAATTCGCCCGACAGCCGCTCTTCCATCGTATTCTCGCCGCGGGCGCGCGAACTGGAGATCAGCCAGCGGATCGCGAGCGCCTGGCTGCGATCGGGGCGCACTTCGACCGGGACCTGATAGGTCGCACCTCCGACCCGGCGCGAGCGCACCTCGACTGCCGGGCGCACATTGGTCAGCGCCTCGTGAAAGACCCGCAACGGATCCTGACCGCTGCGCCGGGAGATGCGATCGAGCGCGCCGTAGACGATCGTTTCGGCAACCGATTTCTTGCCCTCATACATTAGGCAGTTCATGAATTTGGTCACGACCGGATCGCCGAATTTTGCATCCGGCAGAACCTCGCGTTTGACCGCAGCGCGGCGGCGCGACATTGGCTTCTCCTATTTCGGCCGCTTGGCGCCGTATTTGGAGCGCCGCTGACGCCGATCCTTGACGCCCTGGGTGTCGAGCGTTCCGCGGATGATGTGATAGCGCACCCCCGGGAGATCCTTGACGCGGCCGCCGCGGATCAGGACCACCGAATGCTCCTGCAGATTGTGGCCTTCACCCGGGATGTAGCTTGTCACCTCGAAACCGTTGGTCAGCCGGACCCGCGCCACCTTGCGCAACGCCGAATTCGGCTTTTTTGGCGTCGTCGTGTAGACGCGGGTGCACACGCCGCGCTTTTGCGGACAGGCTTCCATAGCCGGAACCTTGTCGCGCGCGACCTGCGGTTGGCGCGGGTTGCGGATCAACTGGTTTATCGTCGGCATCCACTCTTACCTTTTGTCCAACACAGCCCTTTTGTCCAACACAACAGCCGCCCGACGCGCCGGTCGCGCCAGGGCGGAGCAGCCCCATTCCCTGTGAAACCAATGCGCCCTCTTGCAACGGCGCCGAGCCAGGATCAACGGTGCAGGCTGCGTCTAGGTGGCTTCCTACGGCCAGCCCATCAAGAGGCGCTGATATAATTGCCGGGCGAGTGCCGGGTCAAGACCCGCGGCGCAATACCGACAAATAAAGGCGACAGGAGCGCCTTGCGACGGTGACGCCGCGCCCCTGCCGTCCCTGCTGTCAATACCCGGTCGAGCGCGCCGCGCCTATTCGGCGGCGCCGGCGTGCCGCTCTTCCAGCTGGGCTGGCTCCTCATTCGCCGCATTGGCGGCAATGGCAGCAAGCTCGCGATCGCGCTCCGCCGCGACCTCGCGAAGCCGCGCGATCACGCTGCCGGTGCCGGCCGGGATCAGCCGTCCGACGATGACGTTTTCCTTGAGCCCGCTAAGCTGGTCGATCCGCCCCGAGACCGCCGCCTCGGTCAGGACCCGCGTCGTCTCCTGGAACGAGGCCGCCGAGATGAACGAGTTCGTCTGCAGGCTCGCCTTGGTGATGCCCTGCAGCACCGCATGGCCCCGGGCGAGACGCAGCCCCTCGCTTTCCGCCTTGGCGTTCTCGGCGTCGAACTCCGAACGGTCGACCTGCTCGCCGGCGAGGAACGTGGTTTCGCCCGGCTCCTCGATTTCGACCTTCTGCAGCATCTGGCGCACGATCACTTCGATGTGTTTGTCGTTGATGCGCACGCCTTGCAGCCGATAAACCTCCTGGATCTCGTTGACGAGATAGGAGGCAAGCGCCTCGACGCCGAGCACGCGCAAGATGTCGTGCGGCACCGGATTGCCGTCCATCAGCAGATCGCCGCGCTGCACGAAGTCGCCTTCCTGCACGCTGATATGCTTGCCCTTCGGGATCATATATTCGACCGGCTCCTGCTCGGTCTTTTCCTGATCCAGCGGCACCACCAGGATGCGGCGCTTGGTCTTGTAGTCCTTGCCGAATTCGACGCGGCCCTCGCTTTCGCTGATGATCGCGAAATCCTTGGGCTTGCGGGCCTCGAACAGCTCCGCGACGCGCGGCAGGCCGCCGGTGATGTCGCGGGTCTT
>DATJSH010000060.1:0-51441 GCA_035504235.1 Allostellaceae bacterium
CACGCCTTCAAGCACCACAACGCCATCGTCGAGGAATTCCGCAACACGCGCGATCCGTGGCGCTGGATGCACCTCGTCGCCGGCTGCCAGGCCGCGGCGATCTCGTTCGGCAAGAACATGGCGGTCTACGAGCAGTACATCTATCTGCTGCACGCCGCCGAGTAGCCGCAGCTTCAATCAGCGGAAAGCCTGTCCGGGCAACCGGGCAGGCTTTTTGTTTTTGACATCATCTCCTCTTGTCATTCCCGCGAAAGCGGGAACCCATGAACACGGGTCTCCGCCCATATGGGGCCATCGGCGTTCATGGGTTCCGGGTTCGCGCTGGCACGCTCCCCGGAATCACAGCATTGGGCGGAGGCGCATATCCGGTCGAGATTGCTTCGCTGCGCTCGCAATGACAGCATGAACGCAGTAGAGGGAGGGGCCGCCATGAACATGGATTTCACCGGCAAGGTCGCGCTGATCACCGGGGGCGGCGGCGGGATCGGCCGCGCCACCGCGCTCGCCTTCGCCAAGGCCGGCGCGAAGGTAGTCGTCGTCGACCGCGACGCCGCCGCCGGCGAGGCGACCGCCGGGATCATCCGCCAGCAGGGCGGCGACGCGAAATTCATCGCAGCCGACGTCACCAAATCGGCCGATGTCGCGAATTACGTGAAGGCGACGCTCGACGCACATGGCCGCATCGATTGCTTCTTCAACAATGCCGGCATCGAGGGATCGGTCGCGCACACCGCCGATTACGACGAGGCGATGTTCGATGCGGTGCTCGGGGTCAACGTCAAGGGCGTCTTCCTTGGCCTCAGGCATGTTCTGCCGGTGCTGATCAGGCAGAAATCGGGCGCGGTGGTGAACACCGCCTCGGTCGCCGGCCTTGTCGCGACCCCCGGCATGCCGGCCTATGTCGCGTCTAAGCACGCGGTGATCGGCCTCACCAAGACCGCCGCCGGCGAGGTCGCGCGCCAGGGCGTGCGGGTCAACGCGGTCTGTCCCGGCCCGGTCGACACGCGGATGATCCATTCCTTGGAAAAGATGCTGAGCCCCGACGACCCGGACGCCGTCAACCGCAAATACCAGGCCGCGATCCCGTCGGGCCGCTACACCACGCCGGAGGAGATCGCCAACATGGTGCTGTTCCTGTCGTCCGATCTGGCCGGCAACATCACCGGCGCGCAATACGTCGTCGATGGCGGCCGCACCGCGACCGGCGGCGCCGTCACCCAGGCAATGCAGAATTAGAGCTTGTCGACCGCGCCGATCACCTCGGCTTCGGTCAATATCTGCGGCAGCACCGTCGCCGTGCCGTCGCCGTCATAAAGCAGGTAGAGCGGCACGCCGCTGCGCCCGAAACTTTGCAGAAAGCGGGCGATTTCCGGGTCCTGCCGCGTCCAATCGCCTTTGAGCGCGACGACGTGGTGCGCCGCGAACGCCGTGCGCACCGCGTCGCGGTCCAAGGTCGCGCGCTCGTTAACGATGCAGGTGAGGCACCACGCCGCGGTCAGGTTGACAAAGACCGGCTTGCGCTCGGCGGTGAGCGCGGCGAGCCGGGCCGGGGTGAAGGCTTCGTAGGCAAGCCCGTCGCTCGCCAGCGGGGCCTTGCCGGTCGAGGGCGTCAGCATCGCCGCCAGCACAATCGCCGCGGCCAATCCCGCCCCGGCCAGCCCGATACCGAGACGGCGCGGGCCGGTCGCGACAAACCGCGTGCGGCCATAGACCCACACCGCAAACCCGACCAGCACCAGCCCGATCAGCGCCATCAGCGAGCCTTCCGGGCCGACTTCCTGGATCAGCACCCAGACCAGCCACGCCGCAGTGGCATAAAGCAGGAAGGCGAGTACCTGCTTCAAGGTGGCCATCCACGCGCCCGGCCGCGGCAACAGCCGCGCCACGCCGGGCACAAAGCTTGCCGCCAGCAGCGGCGCGGCCATCCCGGCGCCGAGCGCGACAAAGATCGCCAGCGCCAGCGGCGCCGGTTCGACCAGCGCCAGCCCTAGTGCCGCGCCCATGAAAGGGGCAGTGCACGGGGTCGCCACCACGGTCGCCAGCACGCCGGTGAAAAACGCGCCGGCGAGGCCCTGCCGGCCGGCCAGGCCGCCGCCGATCCCGGCAATACCGCCGCCGATTTCGGCGACCCCCGAAAGGCTCAGCCCCATCGCCAGCATCAGATAGGCGAGCAGCCCGACGACCAGCGGCGATTGCAGCTGAAACCCCCAGCCGATCGCCGCGCCGCCTGCACGCAACGCGATCAGCGCGCCGCCCAGCGCGGCAAAGCTCAGGACCACCCCCGCCGCGTAGGCGAGCCCGTGGTGATGGCGCCTTTCGGCATCGGCCGCCGCAAAGCCCAGCACCTTCAATGACAGGATTGGGAAGACGCACGGCATCAGATTGAGGATCAACCCGCCGACAAACGCAAAGAGCAGGGCCTGCCATGCGCCGATCGAGCCTTCCGCTTCCGCCGGCGCCGCCGCGGTTTGCGTCGCGCTGATGAGGTAGCCGCGCGTGCTGCCGTCAGCGCCGCGCAGCGCCAGCACACCGTCGAGCGTCTTCGGCACCGCGGCGGTCGGGCCGGTCGCCTTTGCCAGCACGATCTGCAATCCGCCATTGCGCCGCTCGGTCTTCTCCGCAGCCGAATGATCGATCGCGTTGTCGGCGTTCGGGAAAAACTCCCCGGTTGGATTACCGATGCTTCCCAATGCGCTCGCCGGGACGATTAGCCGCAGGGTGCTTTTCCCGACGGCGAATTGCGCGGCAAATGGCGCGGCAACGGGCAGCGCCCGCCGCGCGGCGGCGAAGCGCGCGGCCTCCGCCGGGTCGGGCGAGCCGGGTCCGACGGCAGGATCGAGCGCGACTTGCGCCTCGCCCGGAATGCAGATTTCCGAGCAGACGAGATATTTGACCGTGGCGGCGAGATGCGGCTGGGCGTCGGCGGCGAGCCCCGTCGGCGCGGCGATCGGCACCACTAGATCGGTGCTGCCGGCGTAGCCATAATTACCGATCCCACCCTGCAAAAATTGCTCTGGAACCGGCCATTCGATCGCGCCTGCCGAAAATCCTGGCGGCAACGCCCAGTCGATCTCGGTCGGCAGGCCGGAATCGCCGGGGTTCTTCCAATAGATGTGCCAGCCGGGCGCGACCCTGAGGTGCAGGTCGGTCCACAGCGTGCCGCCCGGCGCGACGGTCGCGCTTTCGCCATAGAGCGCCAGCTTGACCAGATCGCTGGCCGGCGGCGGCGCGGCAGCCGCGGACCCGGCCGCGAGCGCCCATCCGGCCAGCGTAAAAAGGACCATTCTGACGATCACGGCACACCGCGCCCGGATATCGCGCCTAATAATCGGGCATGTAATGCGCGCGACAGTCGGAACAATCCTTAATGACGTCAAATTGAGATCATCTCCGCGCATCACACCGGCTTGACAACCAACAGACCCGACCCTACGGGGAAACCAATATCTTCCGGACCCCTTTGCGATGCCCGATACCAAGCACGCCAGGCTCGACGGCCGTCTTGTCATCATCGGCTTCGGCAGCATCGGCCAGGGCGTGCTGCCGCTGATTCTGCGCCACATCGCCATCGCGCCCGAGAATATCACGATTGTCACCGCCGAGCCGCGCGGCAAGAACGTCGCGGAGCAATACAGCGTGAGGTTCGTCGAGAGCCCGCTCACGCGCGAAAATTATCGCGAGGTACTCGGACCGCTGATCCGCGCAGGCGATTTCCTGCTCAATGTCTCGGTCGAGGTGGCGAGCGTCGCGCTCATCGAGTTCGCCCAGGAAAAGGGCGCGCTGTATCTCGATACCTGCATCGAGCCGTGGCCGGGCGGCTACACCGACCCCAACCTCACCGCGTCCGAGCGCTCGAACTATGCGCTGCGCGAAGGCGCGCTGGCGCTGCGCCAGCGTTATGCCGGCGGTTCGACGGCGGTGCTGACGCACGGCGCGAACCCTGGCCTCGTCTCGCATTTCGTCAAGCAGGCGCTGGTCGATATGGCGCGCGCCGGCGATCCGGCAGCCGACATTCCCGGCGACCGCGCCGGCTGGGGAGAGTGCACCGAGCGGCTCGGCATCAAGGTCATTCACATCGCCGAGCGAGACACCCAGGTCGCCGCGATCCCGAAATCGCCGGGCGAATTCGTCAACACCTGGTCGATCGACGGCTTTTTCAGCGAGGGTTCGCAACCGGCCGAACTCGGCTGGGGCACGCATGAGCGGTATTTCCCGGAAGATGGCAGGCGGCATGAATTCGGCAGCGGCGCGGCAATCTATCTGCTGCGGCCGGGCGCCAGCATGCGGGTGCGCAGCTGGACGCCGCTCGAAGGTCCGTACACCGGGTTCCTCATCACCCACAACGAATCGATCTCGATCGCCGACTATTTCTCGGTGCGGGACGGCGACAAGGTCCGCTACCGGCCGACCTGTCACTACGCCTACCACCCGTGCGACGACGCGGTGCTAAGCGTCCACGAACTGGGGGGCAAAAACTGGCAGCTGCAAGACGACAAGCGGTTGATGATGGACGAGATCATTGATGGGATCGACGAGTTGGGCGTGCTGCTGATGGGCAACCCGCGCGGTGTCTATTGGTATGGCTCCCGCCTCTCGATCGACCAGACCCGCCGCATCGTACCGCATAACAATGCAACCTCGCTGCAGGTGACCGCGGCGGTGCTGGGCGGCATGGTGTGGGCGATCGAGCACCCGCGCGCCGGCATCGTCGAACCGGAAGAGCTCGATTTCGCGCGTATTCTCGACGTGGCTGGCCCCTATCTCGGCGATGTTGTCGGGGTGTGGGGCGACTGGACCCCGCTCGACGACCGCGAGCGACTGTTCCCCGAGGATCTCGACCGGGACGACCCGTGGCAGTTCAAGAACATCCGCGTCGTGTAACGCCGCGATCCCGCACGAAATCGCGCCTCTGGTTCGGCGCGATGATCGTGTACGCCGCGCTCGGCTTTGCCGATGGCGCACACCATTTTATCGCGCCGCCCGCCGGCACCCATGCCGGCGCTGCGGTCAATCTCGCCGTCTCGTTCTGCGCCGGCCTGTTCTGGCCGATCGACGTCGTCGTGCGGCCGCTGTTGATGTCGCCCTGAGGCAACGGCCCTGCTTGCGCCGCCCTAAAATGATGCAGACCCGGTTGACCGCGCACGGGTTGGCCGTCATCTAAGTCTTAGATGTTCCGTTTTTTCGAACACCTTGTAGAGCCGACCGAAACGCCGCCCGACACGCCGCCGCCGGAACTCGGCAGCCCGCATGCGCTGGTGCGGTTCTATTGGCACTTCGTCCGGCAGGTGCCGAAGCTGCTGGCCGCGTTGTTCGTGACGGGGTTTACTGTCGCGCTGTGCGACGCGGCGATCCCGGTGTTCATCGGCCGCATTGTGACGCTCGTCTCGTCGCAGCACCCGGAGACGATCTGGCGCGAGGCGGGCTGGCAGCTTGCCGGCATGGCGCTGCTGCTCCTGGTCATCCGGCCCACCGCCTATTTCGCTCAGGCGCTCGTCACCAACCAGGCGCTGATCCCCGGCCTTACCAACCTGGTGCGTTGGCAGAACCATTGGCACGTCGTGCGCCAGGGCTGGGTGTTCTTTCAGAACGACTTCGCGGGACGCATCGCCAACCGCGTGATGCAAACGGGGCCGGCGTTGCGCGAAAGCGTGACGATGAGCATCAACGCCGTTTGGTACATCCTGGTCTACGGCACCAGCGCGGCGCTGCTTTTGGGCCGCGCCGATTGGCGCCTCGCCCTGCCGATCCTGCTGTGGTTCGCGAGCTATGCCGTCGTGCTGCGCACCTTTCTGCCGCATATGCGCGAGCGCTCGCGCCGCATGTCGGAGATGCGCTCCGAGGTGACCGGCCGCGTCGTCGACAGCTACACCAACATCCTCACGGTCAAGCTCTTCGCCCGGGCGAGCGACGAGGACGCCTTTGTTCGCGAGGCGGTCGACGAGCACACCCGCGCCTATCGCCGGCAGCTGCGCATGACATCCGGCTGGGGTATCTCGCTGATCCTGATGAACGCGCTGCTGCTGACCGGCACCGGCGGTTTGGCGATCGTGCTGTGGGTCGACGGCCGGGTGCCGATCGGCGCCGTGGCGATGGCGATCCCGATGGCCTGGCAGATCGGCAATATCGCCGGCTGGGTGGCGCAGCAGATCGCCAATGTTTTCGACAGCATCGGCCAGGTGCAGGACGGCATGCGCTCGATCGCGGTGGCGCGGCAGATGCCCGACGAACCCGGCGCGGCAGAGCTGCCGCGGGCGGTCGGTGCCGTGCGCTTCGAGGATGTGCATTTCGATTATGGCCGCACCAAGCGGTTAGGCGGTGTGCTGCGCGGGTTGGAACTCGATGTCGCGCCCGGCGAGCGGATCGGCCTGGTCGGACGCTCGGGCGCCGGCAAATCGACGCTGGTGCACCTGCTGCTCGGCTTCTACCGGCCGGAACAGGGCCGCATCCTGGTCGACGGCAAGGACATCGCGGGGCTGACCCAGGAAAGCCTGCGGGCGCAGGTCGGCATGGTGACGCAGGACACCTCGCTGTTGCATCGCTCGATCCGCGACAACATCCGCTACGGCCGGCCCGAGGCGAGCGAAGCCGAAATCCAGAACGCGGCGCGCCGCGCGCACGCCACCGAGTTCATCGAGGGCCTCGAGGACTGGCACGGCCGCCAGGGGTTCGACGCGCATGTCGGCGAGCGCGGCGTCAAATTGTCGGGCGGGCAGCGCCAGCGCATCGCCTTGGCCCGCGTCATCCTCAAGGATGCGCCGATCCTGGTGCTGGACGAGGCGACCTCGGCGCTCGACAGCGAGGTCGAGGCCGCGATCCAGGAACAATTGGATGCGCTGATGGAGGGACGTACGGTCATCGCCATCGCCCATCGCCTGTCGACGATCTGCCGGATGGACCGGCTCGTCGTCCTCGATCGCGGTCGGATTATCGAGGAGGGCCGGCACGAGCAATTGTTGGCGCGCGGCGGCGCCTATGCGGCGCTGTGGCGCCGCCAATCGGGCGGGTTCCGCGTGGATTTGCCGCGTGACTTCCCCGGCCGCGCACGCGAGACGGTCGGTGCCTGACCATTTCCTCGTAAAAATTTAACCATCAGCAGCTTTAATCGCCTGCCGGGCTGTACGTCGAGGCAAGCGTGGAACGTGAACGGCTGATCTTTGTCGGTGCCTGCGACCTGGCGGGGCTCGTCCGGGGCAAGGGCTTTCCCGAGGCGGCGCTGGCGCACCGTCTGCGCCAGGGCGTGGGCCTGGCGCCTTCGAACATCATGATGTCGGCGTTCGGGCCGATCTACGATACGCCCTATGGGACCGCGGGCGATCTGATGCTGGTGCCCGACGTCGGTACCTATGTCGATGTCGAGTTCGACTATGGCGACGCCGAGCGCTTTTATCTCGGCGACATTCAGATGCTGTCCGGCCAGTACTGGCCGTGCTGCCCGCGTCATTTCCTGCGCCGGGCGCTGAGCGCGCTTGGGGCCGAAGCCGGTATCTCCGTCGTCGCCGCGTTCGAGCAGGAATTCGTCTATACCGGCGTCGAACACCGGCCGGGCGCGACCTATGCCCTCGACGCCTGGCGCCGCCAGAACGGTTTCGGCGAGCACCTCACCGCTGCGTTGCGCCGCGCCGGCCTCGAGCCCGACACCTTTCTGCCGGAATACGGCCCGCGCCAATACGAGATGACGATCGGCCCGGCGCTTGGGCTGCGCGCCGCCGACGACGCGATCATCGCCCGCGAGATGGCGCGCGCCGTCGCGCATCGCATGGGCCAACGCGCGATTTTCGCGCCGATGCTCGACCCAGACGGCATCGGCAACGGCACCCACATCCATTTCAGCCTGTGCGATAAAAACAACCAACCGGTGTTGTTCGACCCCGACCGGCCATGGCGCATCAGCGCGGCCGGCGAGCATTTCTGCGCCGGCATCCTCGAGCATCTGCCGCTGTTGACCGCGATCACCGCGCCGACAGTGGCGTCATATTACCGGCTGCAGCCCGACCGCTGGGCGCCGACCTGGGCGAATATCGCGCTGCAGGATCGCGGCGCCGCGCTGCGCATTTGTCCGATCTTCGACCAGCCGGCGAACCGCAACTTCAATGTCGAGTACCGCGTCGCCGACGCCACCGCCTGCCCGTATCTGGCGCTCGGCGCGCTGATCTGGGCCGGGCTTGATGGGTTCCGCCGCAGGCTCCGGCTGCCCGAGTTCAGCGACGCTGATTTCGGGGCGATGAACGACGACGAGCGCCACGCGCGGGGAGCAAAAAAGCTGCCGCGCTCGCTCGCCCAGTCGCTCGAACTGCTTGCCGCCAGCACGGCGGCGCGCGAATGGCTCGGTGACGAGCTGCTCGACGCCTACCTGATGTTCAAACGCTCTGAGCTGAAGGCGGTGGAGGGCATGACCCCAGCCGAGATCTGCGCCAAATACGCGGAAGTGTACTGAGTCTTTCTCCCCTGCGAGCGGGTGAGGGTAGCCATCGCGGCGCGAGCCGCGGCGCGCGCGGGGCTTCGCCCAAGCATGGCGGGACAGAAGGCGCGGCGCGACGGGAACGCGGGCCTCCGTGAGATGCGGCGCCCGCGTTTTCTCGGTTCATGCGGGAAGGATGGCCAGGTTCGCCTTCGGCAATATCGGCCAGCGCGCTGACTATCATTTTGATATATCTATATAAATGACCGAGCAACCCGGCATTTCGGAGCGTTTTATTCTGTTCCGTGCATCATCGTTGCCGGGCGAGCACGACCGCACGGCCCCCGCGCGAGAATTAAACGCAGGTTCTCCTTCTAAACTTATGTTCCCCCTGAGAGCTGCCGCTTCCTCAGGGCTCGGAACCTGATCGGGCCCGCCCCGTTGGCCGAACGGTTTCGCAATGTCGCCCGGCTCGCCTCTGCGGCAACCTCAACCGGTAATCCAAGCATAGGCAGGCACTATGGCCCCCACCGATCAGTCCATCGCCTTTGGGCGCCGGCAGCTACTACAGCTCGCGGCCACCGGCGCGGCACTGGGTGGCGGCATGAAGCTGGCGAACGCCGCGCCATCCGAGGTCGCCGCCGGCACCGCGCCGCAACCGGCGCCGAATTTCGCGAACGACCCCAACACATCCGACATCATTGTCGAGACGCTGATCCAAATGGGGCGTGACACACGTCTTCGGCGTGGTCGGCGATGGCATCAATCCGCTGATCGAGGCGTTGCGCCAACAACGCGACAAAATCGCCTTTATCCCCACGCGCCACGAGGAAGCCGCGGCTTTCATGGCTTGCCGCTTCGCCAAGCACACCGGCCGCCTCGGGGTCTGCGTCGGCGCCACCGGCCCGGGCGCGATCCCAATTACGGCTGCCAGTTGCCGCCGATCGACTTTGTCGCGTTCGCCAAGGCGTGCGGCGCCGACGGATTTCACTGCGAGCGGCCGGAGGACGTCCGCCCGGCGATCCAGGCAACTCTGGCTTCGCCAAAGGCAGCTCTCGTTGAGGCGGTGGGCGATCCGGAGGAGAAACCGGCCAAACCCGACGAATTGAGGGCATGAGCGGCGATTCCGCTCGGGCCGCAACGGCGGGTCTGTCGTTGCAGCTCGCCAAGATCGGGACGGCTATCGCACTCACCTTTGTCGCCGGCTATGTCGACGCGCTCGGCTGGCTCACCCTTGACCGGGTCTTCACCGCGCAGATGAGCGGTAATCTCGTGCTCCTCGCCGTTCATATCGTCGCCGGCGAAAGCGGCCATACCTGGCTCCAGGCAGACGCTCTCATCGCCTTCTTTGGCGGCCTGGTGATCACTGGGAGCGCCATCGAGATCGGCATGCGGCGTCGCTGGCGCCGCATCTTCATCGCCGCCCTGGCGCTCGAATTCTTTCTGCTCCTCTGCTTTGCGCGGCCGGCGAGGCGTTGCTTCCCGGCGGCAGCGGAGAACGGGCAAATGCCGGTGGGCCAACCTATGCTTTGGTCGCCATCGTCGCCTTGGCCATGGGTGCGCAGAACACTTCGCTGCGCATGGCGGGGATCTTGTCGGTGTTCACAACGCACATGACGGGCGCGCTGTCGGGTCTCAGCGAAGAACTCATCGTTTGCGTCTTCTCGCTGCTCCAGCCGAGAAGCCGTCGCAAGGCCGGCGGCGGGTTCGCGGCCGGCAGTCTCCAGGAGACGCACCCGAAGGCCTTTAAGAATATCGGCCAGTCGGCTGCCTTGCTGATGGCGTTCTTCTGCGGCGCCCTTGCCGGGGCCGCGGCCTTCAAGGCCGCCGGTATCGCCATTGCGATGAGCGCCGCGCTCGCCATTCTCGTTGCCATCGGCGTGCTCGACTGGCTGGTGCCGATGACGGAGTTTCCCTCTCCCGTCGAGCAGGAATAGCGGAACTTCGCCCGTCCTCTCGCCGTCTGTCGGGAAAGTAGTCACTCGATGAGGAGCAACCGATGAATAAACCGATGGAGCGGCTGCGCATTGCTGTCCTGGCCACCGACGGCTTCGAGCAGGCCGAGCTGACCGAACCGGTCGAAGCGCTGCGCCAGTCCGGCGCGCAAGTGGACATCGTGTCGCTCAAGGACGGCGAAATCCAGGGCATGCAGCACAAGGAAAAGGGCGACAAGGTCCGCGTCGACCGCACGCTCGACGAAGCCAAGGCCGACGATTACGCAGGGCTGGTGCTGCCGGGCGGGGTCGCCAATCCGGACGAGCTGCGTACCGATCCGCGCGCGGTGAACTTTGTGCGCGCCTTCGTTGATGCGGGAAAGCCGATCGCCGCGATCTGCCACGGCCCATGGACGCTGATCGAGGCCGACGCCGTGCGCGGCAGGACGGTCACGTCGTGGCCGTCGCTCAAGACCGATCTGAAGAATGCCGGCGCCGATTGGGTCGACCGGGAAGTCGTCGCCGATCATGGCCTTATCACCAGCCGCAAGCCTGACGACCTGCCCGCCTTCTGCGCGAAGATGATCGAGGAGTTTGGCGAGGCCCGACGGCGCGCCGCGTGAGCGGAACGCGCCGCGAGCCGCCGCGTTGAGTCCATCTCTGCATCGACATGCAGCGGATCGTTGCCGGGGCGACGTTCTGGCATACGCCCTGGGGCATGCGCTCATCCCGCGAGCGAGGCCCGAGGAGCTGCGCGGCGGCGCTGTAGCGCGACGATGGCGAAGGCCGCAGGCTCGCTTGCTTCAACCTGGGGGATGGAACGCGAACCGCCATTGCGCGTTTTCTGAGCACGCTTCAGGGAGATTATCCATGCCGTACATTCTGCTCTGGCTGCTTGGCATTCCCATTCCGATCATCATCATCCTTGCCTTGCTTTGGCATTGAGGGGGACCACGATGATGGATACCGTCGTTGTTGCCGAAGTGTCCGGTGAAACCGGACAAACCCCCAATGTTTCAGGAACCTCGTGGGGCGCCGTCCTGGGCGGTGCGTTTGTCATTGCGGCGATTGGGCTTCTGCTGCTCGCCATTGGCGCCGGTTTTGGCCTTTCGACCGTGTCGCCCTGGCCAAACAGCGGCGTCTCTGCGACCACATTCGTCGTGATAACGGCGATCTGGCTGGTCATCGTTCAATGGTTGTCGGCGGGCATTGGCGGCTATGTAGCCGGACGGCTCCGAACCAGATCGATCGGCTTGCACACGCATGAAGTCAACTTCCGTGACACCGCGCATGGCGTGCTCGCATGGGCAGTCGCTGCAGTTCTGACCGCCGCAGCTCTCACCGGCGCCGCTTCGGGACTGGTCGGCAGCGCCAGTACGGTGGCGTCGGGAGCCGCTCAAGGTACAGCGCAGAATCCAGCCACGACGCCGTCGCCCTATTTAGTTGATACCCTCTTCAGGACGGATAAAGCCGATTCGGGCGGCGCGGCACAAGACCCGCGAGCCGAAGCCTCGCGGATCTTGGCGACGGGATTACTGCCGGGAAAGAACATCTCCGATGACGACAGGGCCTATCTCGCGCTTTTGGTCGCCGCGCGCACGGGGCTCAGCCAGGCCGAAGCCCAGCACCGGGTCGACGATACGATCACTCGGGCGCGGCAGGCGGCAGATGCGGCGCGTAAGGCCACCCGTGATCTCGCTTTGTGTATCGGGTTCTCCATGCTGATCGGCGCGTTTATCGCAGGTGCCGCCGCAAGTATCGGCGGCCATCAGCGTGATGCACTCGCTCCTGTCCGAGTATAGGGCCCGTGCCGCTTGCGTGAGGGGCGAATTAGGCGGACCGCATCTTGCGCCAGCGGCCCGAAACGCAGGCCGTTTTTGAGGACGGGACTGGCGCCGTCGATGCCTCCCTCAGTCGAGTGCGGCGCGCAGCATCAGCGAGAGCTTGTCACGCTGGTAGGGCTTCTGGATCATGGGAAAGCCGGGCGCTCCCATCTGCGAGCCTTCTGTCGCCGGATAGCCCGAGGTGAGAAGCACCTTCAGCCCCTGCCGAATTTGTCGCGCCTTTCTGGCCAGGGCGACCCCGCTGACCCCCCCGGGCATCAATACATCGGTGAACAGCAGGTCGATCGATGCAATGCCCTGCAAGACCTGGAGCGCCTCATTTCCATCCGACGCGGCGAGCACCTTGTAGCCCAGCTCGCGGATCATCTCGACCGCGACATCGCGTACGAGTTCCTCATCTTCCACGACAAGGATCGTCTCGGAGCCAGCCGGATGGGAGTTTGCCGCGGCAGCGCTCTGCGCATTCTCGGCGGTTTCCCCGTCGCAGCGCGGTAGATACAGCGAAACCGCGGTGCCGACACCCGGGCAACTCCGGATCTTCACGTCGCCGCCTGACTGGTTGACGAAACCATAGACTTGGCTCAGCCCAAGACCGCTGCCCTCGCCAATGCTTTTCGTCGTGAAGAAGGGTTCGAACGCGCGCTCCAGCACGTCTTCGGTCATCCCTGCTCCAGTGTCGGCGATTTGAATGCAGACGTAGCGACCCGGCGTGATCTCCTCTTCCGAGCCGCCTTTGCGCGTGTCGACATTGCTCAACGCAATTTTCAATGTGCCGCCTTCCGGCATCGCATCCCGCGCATTAATGGCCAGGTTAAGGATGGCGGCTTCGAGCTGGACGGGGTCGATATGACAATTCCAGAGCGTCGACTTCTCTATGACGTCGAGTTTGATCGTCTCGCCCAGCGTTCGCCGCATAAAATCGGCCATTCCGGCGATAATCGTATTGAGATTGACGGTTTTCGATTGGAGGACGCCGCGACGCGCGAAAGCAAGCAGCTGCTGGGTCATATGCGCGCCATGCTCGGCGGCGCGGAGCGCGGAAGAGATGAGGCTCAGTTGTGCGCCGGGCGATCTTTCCCGCTCGCCGTTCACCGCACTTTGCAACAGCTCGAGATTGCCTGAGATAACGGTGAGTAGGTTGTTAAAGTCGTGTGCGATTCCGCCGGTCAACCGCCCGACGGCTTCCAGTTTCTGTGCATGCCACAGGACGCTTTCCGCTTCGCGCCGGCCGGCGCGCTCGGACACCAGCATCCGTTGCGTCTCCGCAAGCTCACCGGTGCGCTCGACGACACGCGCTTCCAGGTTCTCGTTCATCTGGCGCAGCGATTGCTCGGCGCGCCGCAGTCGCAATAGCGAGCGGATGATCGCGACAAGCTCATCCGGCTCGATAGGCTCGACAAGGTAGGAGTCGGCGCCGGCTTCCAGCGCCTGCGCGCGATCCTGCGCGGTGATCAGCGCCGACGAGGTCTGCAATATGGCGACCTGCGGAAAGCCCGACTTGATTTGCCGGCACACCTCGACGCCGTTGCCGTCGGGCAGTCGCACGTCAAGCAGCACCAGATCCGGGGGCTCCTTGGCAACCAGCTCGATTGCGGTTTGCGCGAGAGCGGCTTCCCTCACCCGGTAGCCTTGCCGGGCGAGAGTGTGCGCCTTGACATAACGTCCACCGTCGTCGTCGTCGACGATCAGGATGCTGGTTTCCGGCGGCGCGTTCATGCCGAAAGCTCCGCCTTGACGAGCGCGCCGTTGATCGCGGCGGTCAGCACGGGTGACGACAGGTCCGATTTCGATACGATCTCGGCCGCCCGGCCAAGGCGCTTGCGCTGGTCGTTGTCGAGGATCATGGAGGTCAGCACGATCGCCGGAATGTCGGTTTCGGTCTCCAGCCGCTCCAAGAACTGGTAGCCGTCCATGCCCGGCATGTTGAGGTCGAGAAGCACGATATCCGGTCTGTCGTTCCGCAGCCGTACCAGCCCCTCGAGACCTGTCGCTGCCTCCCTTAAATCGAAGACGCCGCGGGGCAGGAGTTGCCGCACAAGGTAACGCGAGATTTCCTCATCATCGACAAGCAGCACACGGGTCACCGATGAGCGCCCGGTGACGCGGTCGAGCAAGCGCAGGAGCTGGTCGGGATCGGCGGGCTTGCCCAGGTACTCGTCGGCGCCGAGATTGATCGCCTTGCCTTCGTCGCCCGTCGAGGAGACCACGATGATCGGCAGGTCCGCCGTCGTCTCGCGCTGACGCAGCTCGATGAGATATCGCCAGCTTTCGTCGCCTTCGAGCATGATGTCGAGCAACACCGCCGCCGGCCGAAAGCGCTCGAGCGCATCCTTGGCCTCCTGGATCGTGCGCGCCACGATGGGCTGGTAGCTCGACGGCGCGAGGATGCGCTCGACTGCGAACGCATCGGCCGAGTTGTCCTCGACGACCAGCACCGGGGTCCGGCCCGGCTCGATCTGCCATTTCTGCGACCAGTCGATCGTTTCGCGCGGCGACGGGTAGAGGCGCGGTATCGTCACGGAAAATACCGATCCTTGGCCCAGCGCGCTTTCCACCCCGACCCTCCCGCCGAGCAGCTCGGCAAGCTGCTTCGAGAGGGGCAGCCCGAGCCCGGTGCCCTTGACGCGGCGTTGTATGGGGTTCGCGATCTGGCCGAATTCCTGAAAGATGATCTCGTGATCGGCTTCGGCGATCCCGATACCGGTATCGCGCACGCTAAACGTGACGGCATCGCTGTCCCGCTCGTAGGCTGCCCAGACGCGGACCTCGCCTTTCTCGGTGAATTTCAGCGCATTGGAGATGAAATTGCGCAGGATTTGCGAGAGTTTCGCCTCGTCGGTCGTCAACGCCGGGATGTCGGTCGGCTCATCGAAAGTCAGCGCCACCGTGTCCGTGACTAGCAGCGGGCGCAGCATCCCGCGGAGCGTTGCGAACAAATCGGTGGCGGTGAACTCCGCCGAGGCAACGACGATTTTTCCCGCCGCGACCTTGGCGAGGTCGAGCAAGTCGTTCACCAGTTCGGTAAGACTCTCCGCCGCGCGGCGGACGAACTGAACCTGCTTTTCCTGCTCGTCGGTCAGCTCGCCGTCCGCACGGGCGAGCAATAGCCGCGACAAAGCAAGGATCGAGTTCAGCGGCGTACGAAACTCGTGGCTCATATTCGACAAGAACCGCGATTTCAACTCGTCGGCACGGCGCAGATGGTCGGCGCGATCATCGAGCTCGGCATAAAGCGCGACGACGCCGCGATTGGTTTCCTGAAGCTCCTGGTTGATCCGCGACAGCTCATCCTGCCGCGATTGCAGCTCATCAAGCTGCACCAGCATATCCTGGTTCTGGCGCTGAATTTCCTCGACCGGGTTCGGCGGCGCGTCATCGGCAAGGGCTTGCTCGATCCGTTTGACCGCCGCTTGGTCGATGAGCGGCGCGCGACGCGGCAGGTTTTTGGCGAGCCGCACCGTGGTGCCCCCGCCGGGCACCGTCTCGACCATGAAATCATCCATCAGCCGCCGCGCGCCGACCAGCCCGACTCCCATGCCGGTTTCCGATCGCACCGCTCCCCCGAGGACATCGTCCAGCCGGTCAATTCCCGGCCCGCCGTCGGCGATGGTGATTTGGAAGCTTTGCGGCGCGGCCGAACCGGAAAGGCGGAACTCGATCCTGCCGCCGCCGGCATATTCGAGTGCGTTGCGGGCAATTTCCGAAACTGCGGTGGTGATGCGCGTTTGATCTTGGCCCTCGAAGCCGATCAGCTCGGCGAGGCGTCGCGTGCGCTTGCGCGCGAGCACGATGTCGGTCTCGTCGGTTAGCGCCAGGGTAAGCAGTCGAGCGTTCATCGCGGACGCATCACGGCAATCGTCGCATCGTCGCGGGCGCGACGGAAATCGCGGAAAAGCACCCCGGCGATCAGCGAGGGGTGGCACGCGACCAGGCCGGGATAATCCGCCATCCGCCAGCGGTTCGACAACCCGTCGGAGTGCAGGATCACGCATGGCGCGCCGCTGAACGGATAAGTGAATTCGCGGATCCGCGGCGCCACATGGCCGGCGGTGCCGTTATGCGAGACCATTTGCCGCGCCTCGATGCCGATCATCAGCACGCCGGCGATGTTGCCGACGCCGACAAAGCGGATGACCCGTTGCGCGCCATCGATGCGGGCGACAGCCAAGGCCGCGCCGCGCGTCGCCGCCAGTCCGCGATGAATCCGCTCGACCAGCGCGACGCAATCCTCACTGGCATATTCGCCGAAAATCTTGGTCGCGACCTCGGCGGCCTGCGCTGCCAATGGTCCATGCCCCGACCCATCGACAACAAGCAGCGTCCGGCCGTGTGGGCCGGCATTAAACGCCCAATCGTCGCCGCAGACCGTCTCGCCGGGATAGGTGGCACGGACGACGCCGAAATCGATCGCGGGCGCATCGGCAGCGGGCGGGAGCAACGCAAACCGCGCCAGCACCACCGTGCCGAGGCCACTGCGCGAATAGACCGCGAACTGATCAGCCTGCCGTGAGATCGCGCCGAGCCCGGTGCCGGCGCTGCCCGCCGTCGAGTATCCATCGGCGAGGCTGATCCCCACGTCCGCGATGCCCGGCCCCTTGTCGATCGCCAGGAGCTCGAGGCCGCTGCCCCGCGCATCGGAAAACCGGTCTATCGCGATCATCCCGCCCGCGCCGCCGGCGTGCTTGACGATGTTTGTCGCCATTTCCGTCGCGACGATGGCGACGCGTCCGAGCTGAGCCTCATTTGCGCCCACCCTACGCGCGAACTCACTCGCGACCCTCCGCGCTTCTCCGACTTGGCTAGGGTCGACAATATTCGTGATCACATCACCGCCAACGAGCCAAGGAGACAATCGTCCCACTACCGGGCGTTGATTTGATGGCGAATTCATTGCACAGGCGCTTTGCGCCGCTAAGGCCCAGCCCCAGCCCGTTTCCCGAGGTATAGCCGTCGGTCATCGCGCGCTCGAGATCGGGGATGCCCGGCCCCTGGTCGGCGAAAGTCAGTTTGAGGCCGTGGCGCGCGCCCTCGCGGAGAAGCTCGATGAGCAGGGTGCCGCCGCCGCCGTAATCGACCGTGTTGCGGGCGATCTCACTTGCCGCGGTGACGATCTTGGTCTGGTCGACCAGACTGAACCCGGCCTTGATGGCGTTTGCCCGGACCGCCTGACGGACGCGGACGACGTCATCCGAAGTCAACACCGCCATCGTCTCGCTACCCTCGACCGGCACCCGCACCCCTTTCGCCGTCGTCGATGATACGGCGGATCATCGCCAACCCCTTGTCGACGTTGAGCGCGGTGCGCACGCCGGTCAGGGTCAGCCCCAGCTCGACCAGCGTGATGGCGACGGCGGGGCGCATCCCGACGACGACGGTCACCGCGTCGAGCACCCGCGACATCCCGGCGATGTTGTTCAGCATCCGGCCGATAAACGAGTCGACGATTTCGAGCGCGGAGATGTCGATCATCACGCCGCGCGCGCGGCTTTGGACAATTCGGACGGTCAGGTCGTCCTGCAGCGCCATCGCCAGGCGATCGTGCATGTCGACCTGGATCGACACCAGAAGACAGTCGCCGATCTGCAGGATCGGGATCTCGCCAGCCATGCCGGTTACTCGCCGTCCTGCGGCGGCTGTGGCTTGGCGCGCTCGACCACGCCCTTGCCGACCCGGCGTAGCGCCAACGCGAACGCATCGGCCATCGTCGCTTTCGACACAACGTCGAGCTCGAGCCCGAGATGGACGATCGTCTGCGCGATCTGCGGCCGGATACCGCTGATGATACAGTCGGCGCCCATCAGCCGGGCGGCCGAAACCGTCTTGATGAGATGCTGTGCGACCAGCGTGTCGACCGTCGGCACGCCCGTGATGTCGATGATCGCGACCTCGGCGCCCGAGCTGACAATCCGTTCGAGCAGGCTCTCCATCACGGTCTGCGTCCGAGCGCTGTCGAGCGTGCCGATCAGCGGCAGCGCCAGGATCGCGTCCCAAAGCTGGATGACCGGGGTCGATAGCTCGATCAGCTCTTCCTGCTGCCGCCGTATCACCTCCTCGCGGCCCTTCTGGTAGACCTCGACAGTGTGCATGCCGAGCTTGTCGATCAGCAGGGAGGCGACCCAATTCTCCCGCGCCAGGGTGTCCACGTCCTGGATTTCCTGACGCAGCAATTCGAACAGCGGCTCTTTGAGAGAAAACACAAAGACAGCGGTCTCCGACGGCGAGAACCCTTGCACCGCACGTTCGGTCGCGATTGTATCTAGCAGCGAGCGGGTGGAATCCCATTCCGGTCCGGAAATGTCGTCGAACTGCCCACCGGCCACGCCCTGCCGTAACTCGGCAAGAAAGCGCCGGGATTGCTCGGCGAGCTGGTCTTCGGTGATCTGGCCACCGACCAAGCCGTCGCGCTTCTGCGTCGCCAGCCAATTGTCGACCAGACGCTGGTGGTGTGTTTCGATCAGGTTCGGGATGATGGTATGGACGGTTTGCCGCATCCGATTTTCCCTTAAATACGCCGCAACACTGGTATTTCTGTGGCTTCCGCAAATTGGGCTGACAACTGCGTCAGCCGAGATAAGATCACCGGGCAGCGCCCAGCGACAACCACTTTAAATCCAGACTCGGCGTGCACGAGACAAACCCATGATGACCGTGCCGGAATCGGGCGAAGCCATTGCAAAAAAGCGCATTCTCCTGGTTGATGACGACGAGGGTTTTCGGGAGGCGACCGCGGCGATGCTGCGGTCCGCGGGCTACGAGGTACGGACTGCCCCCGATTTTCGCCTGGCATTGGAAATTCTGGAGAGCAGCGAGGCGATCGACCTGTTTGTGCTCGATATCGTCATGCCGGACCGCGTGAACGGCTTGGCCCTCGCGCGAATGGCTCGGCTGCGCCGGCCGACGATCAAGATCGTGTATGTGAGCGGCTACGACCTCGTGGGCATCGAGGCCGAGGCGCTCGGCCCGATCATTCGCAAGCCACTCGACGAGGATGCATTTCTCGCCCAAATTGCCACTGTCCTGGCCAGCTGCCCTGGCATCGGGCCGCGGCGTTGAGCAGCGGCGGCCGGCACGGAGGAGTTGTCTGCCGCGCACCGCCTGAGCGGAAATCACCCTTCGATAAAATGACCGAACGGCTTGAGAGCGTCGGTGCGGTCACAGATGATCTTCACGACCGCGAGCATCGGGGTCGCCAGAACCGCGCCCGGCACGCCCCACATCCAGTACCAGAACACCAGCGCTATCACCACGAGCACCGGGTTCACGGTGAATCGGCGGGCGAGCAGCATCGGAGTGACGGTCTCACCCTCTACGATATGAATGCCGAGATAGAGCGCGGCCGGAAGGAACGCGAGCCATAAGGCGTCGATGCTCAGCAGGCCCGCGAGCAGGAACACGACGACGCCGATCATCGGGCCGAGGATCGGCACGTAGTTGAGCAGGAACGCCACGCTTCCCCACAGTAGCGGATCGCCCAGCCCGCACAACCAAGCGGCAAGGCCCGTCAACAAACCGACGACTGCGTTCATCAAGGTGATCGTTATCAGATAGGCGGCGATGTCGCTTTCGATCTGCTGCGATATCTCAACCGCCTGGCGCTTGTTCTTGAAGCGGGGCAGCACCTCGACCAGCCGGCGCAGAAACGTATCCCCGGCGATGAGCAGGAAGAAAAGCACCAAAACGACCTCGAGAAGTCCGCTCATCACCAAGCGCGTGCCATCGATCAGACGGTCGGATAAGCCCTCCCCCACCATCGTCACCGTCAGGGGGCTCGATTGGTTCGATATGTTCGTCAGCCTCTCGGCGCGCTGCGCGAGGCTCTCGAACCCGGCGACCGGCTTGCTCAAAAAATGCAACCGCTCTTGCAGTTTAGGAATGCCCTCCGGCAACTTTTGCGCCCAACTTGCGGCCGGTCCGGCCAGCATCGCCCCGGTGCCTGCGGACCCTCCGAAGAACAATAGGATGATAAGCAGGGCCGCGATGCCGCGGGGAACGTGACAGCGCGCCAGCACCCGCATCACCGGCTGAAGCACGAGCATCAGCACGAAAGCGATTACGATCGGCAGAACCACGGTGGCCGCCGCATAACAGGCCGCGAGGAGCGCCAGGGCCAAGAGGCCGCCCAGAAAGATGTTAGCCACATCCGGAGCGGCAGGCAGAAACTCCTCGTCCGCCTCGGGAGGTGGATGCGCCTGGCCCGGCAGGACGCGCTCCTGGGGAACGACAAGGCGAGGAAAGCCGTCGGTCTCAGACATGCGCCACGCCTATCGGGCCATGCGGTCGGTTCTGTCTACGCTACGATGGCCCCCGGCGGCCGCTGCCGCGCCGGTCCGGCGGCGAGCCAACAGGGCGCGATACTGCCAGAACGTCAGTCGCGCCAGAGAGAGCGCGAGCAGGGCAAGGGCAAAACTGTGAACGAGATTGTCCATCGCTAAGCCGCCCGCGCCAAACGGCGTTCGCCAGGGATACCCATCGCGACCCGCAATGCGTCGCGTCCGCGGGAAAGACGCGATCGGATCGTGCCGACGGGTACGCCGACGACGGCCGCGGCGTCCTCATAGGACATGCCTTCCAGCCCGATCAGAAGGATGACCTGCCGATGCTCCTCGGCAATCTGTCCCATCGCGCGGTCGAGCTCGAACAGCGTGCGGCCTGCAGAGGGGTCGGTGGTGGCGACGATGGCGCCGGAGACGCTCTCAACATCGACCGCCGTGCCCTCGCGAAGTCCGCGCCGGACGGCGTTGACCCGCTGGTTGTGCATGATGGTGAAAAGCCAGGCGCGAAGGTCGGTCCCAGGTTCCCACAGATGCTCCTTAGCAAGCGCTCGAACCAGGGTGTCCTGGACAAGATCGTCAGCCTGATCGGGATGTCGTAGCAGCGCCAGCGCATAACGCCTCAACCGGGGAATCTGCGCCTCGAGCAGTTCATGAAATTCGGACAACGGGTTCTCCCCACGGATGCAATGTGTGAGAAGACTGTAATGAGCGGCTGTATCTCTCTGATGTATGGATCGTGCGGTTTGGTAATGAATTGTAAGGCGCCGGTACGGGCGCGGGGTGTCGCCTCGCGCTCTTCTGGCGCGGACACCGTACCAATGAAGGTGGCTCCGAGCCGGTCCGCGCGGCGCCAAGCACTGGTCCTGCCCGCGAAGCCACTCCCCGGGCGTCAGCAATAATATTTGACCGACGACAGCTCCGCCCATGTCCTGGACTGGGCAGGCGCGGGGCGTCCCTGAGCGTAGGGTAATTTTCCGCCGACCGTTCGACATGTCCGTTTAGCTGGGGACGACGCGCAATCGCTAACGTTGAAGGTTTGCCGACGACCGAATGAAAGATTCCGGGATGAAGACCGCGACCCTCGCCGCTGCTTGCGTGGTGCTCCTCGCCATGATGGTTCCGGAGCGGTCATGGGGTGCTGACGCGCCTGGCGTGACGCCCATAACCGGTGTCAATGACGCGGCAATGGCGAAAAGCGCCAGGGCGTCCAAGCTGATTGGCAACAAGGTTTATAAGGGCGATACGTCGATCGGCCAGATCGAAGACGTTCTTGTCGAACTCGACAATGCGACGGTTTCGGCCGTCATCCTCTCGGTCGGAGGTTTTTTGGGCGTCGGCAACAAGCTCGTCGCCGTGCCGGTCAGTGAGATCAAGGTCGACAGCGAGGCTCGGTTCGCGACCGATCTTACAAAGGAGCAACTCAGCAACGCGCCCGCTTTCGATTTCGGTAAACTGAGATAGCCGAGGCCTTGTCGCCTTTAAACTGAGCTAGATCGCTTCGATCCTCGTTTACAACGGACGTGGGTCGACCGACCGCGCGACCTGGGCTGGAAACGATGACCGGACACAGCAAGCCAAGGCCGCCCAATTCCCGCCGTCGTGCCCCTCCCGATGATCCTGGCATCACCGAGCGCGAGGTTGAGGATATCGAGGCGCGGTCGAGTCCGCGCACGCCGGTCATCTACGAGATTGTCAGCCGGATTGGCACCGAGGAGATGGCGCGGCCGCTCATCTCGCTATGGTGGTCGGGGATTGCCGCAGGCATGTCGATCAGTTTCTCGCTGCTCGCGGAGGCGATCCTGCAATCGCACCTCCCCAACGCGCCCTGGCGCCCGCTCGTGGCCAGCTTCGGCTATTCGGTCGGCTTCCTGATGGCAGTCTTGTCGCGCCAGCAGCTCTTCACGGAAAACACGATCACCGCGGTCCTGCCGGTGATGGCCGATCTGAACCTCGGCAATGTGTGGAAGCTCGTGCGTCTGTGGGGCATCGTGCTGCTTGCCAATATTATTGGGACCCTCGTGGCCGCGCTCTTCTATAGCTTCAGCCCGGCTCTGTCGAACGGCTTGTTCGAGGCGATGTTGGATGTTAGCCGACATCTCCTGGGCCATGGCTGGCCGGTCATGTTTTTCGGCGGCATCACCGCCGGGTTTCTGATGGCTGCCATGGTATGGATGATCCCGAGCGCCGATGCGGCGCAGTTCTACGTCATCGCTCTGATGACATACCTCATCGCCGCGGGTGGGTTTCCGCACATCGTTGCCGGCAGCGTCGAAGCCTTCCTTTTGGCTCTCCACGGCGACGCCAGCGCCTGGTGGATGGCGACCGGATTTTTCGCACCGGTGTTGACGGGGAACATCATCGGCGGAACTGCATTGTTCGCCCTGATCGCTTACGCCCAGGTGATGAAAGAGATTTAGAGATTGTCCGGCGACTGGTGCAGTGTGAGCCAGCGCCGAAACAGAAATCCCCAAGTGTTCGCCACCGAACGCACTTGTCATTCCTTGAACAAAATCCCGGTTGGTGAGGCAATGAGGATGCCGAAGCCGCGTTGACAGTTGGCTGTCCCTCTTTTTTGTTAAAGGAACTGACGCATGGCTCAATCGACCAAGCATCCCTCGCATGAGCACCATCAGAACGCGGCGGCGGCTCATCAAGCTGCGGCCCACCATCACCATCAAGCCGCGCACCAGCACTCACAAGGCAAGCACGACGAGGCCAAGGCTCACGCGCAGTCGGCGCACGAGCACAGCGAGCAAGCCCACAAGCATTCGACGGCAGCGCACGGCCACTCCCACAAGTAGGATTCCTGCCGATGCACCCCGGCGTTTTCAACGCCGGGGTGCTGGCAGAACGCGCCGATGTCGGATATTCGGCTCCCTCGGAACAGCGGACCGAATATGACGTTCTGATGGCAGCAGCCACCCGCAAAAGGCGATACCGTTATGGCGAACTCCGCCCGCCACGCGATCCTCTCCGAGACCGCGCCTTTCGACAAGGAGACCGGCAATCTCCGGGTCATCATCGAGACCCCGAAGGGTAGCCGCAACAAATACGACTACGACCCTGATTGCGACTGCATGGAATTGGGGACCGTACTCCCGGAGGGGATGCGGTTCCCCTACGATTTCGGGTTCGTGCCCTCGACGCTGGGCGATGACGGCGATCCTCTCGACATCCTGGTGCTGATGGATGCCCCGGTCGTTCCGGGATGCGTCATCAAGGCGCGCCCGATCGGCGCGATCGAGGCGAAGCAGAAGGCGAAGGGCGAGGACTGGATCCGCAACGACCGGTTGATCGCCATCTCGGTCCACTCCCAGACGCATGATGATGCGAAATCGCTGAGCGATCTGCGGCCGCATCTGATCGAGGAGATCAAGGAGTTCTTTGTCAACTACAACGGGTTGCGAGGGCGCAAATTCAAGCCGCTCGCCGAGGCCGGCCCCCGTGCGGCGGAGAAGCTGATCGAAGCGGGCATGAAGACCTTCAAAAAGCAGAAATAGCACAATGCCGGCAGAGCGCTTTGCCATCGAGATCGCCGAATGAGAAAAAACCCATGGCTTCGCCTCGGCTTCAACGCCTGGGCTTTGGGGCTGGAAGCCTCGTCGGTAATCGCCCTGCGCACTCTGAAGATTCTTTCCGGGGGTGCGGCTGGCAATGCCGAGGCCCGGCGCATGATCGACGAGAAGATCAAGGCCGGAATAGACCTGCAATCGGCCGCGCTGACAGGAGGCCTCGGCCAGACCCCGCACGGCACTGCCGCAAAAATCGTGGCCCACTATCGGCGCAAAGTGCGGGCCAATCGGCGTCGGCTGACGAAGGGTAGGTGACCCGTCAAGGGTCTGCTCGGCGAAAAGCGGAGCGAAGCGCGCACCGCAGCTCGGCAGACATCGATGTGGACATGGCCGATCGCCGTCTCGGCGAAGCACCTGGTCGAAGGGGCCAGGTGAGGGAACGGATCGTCCTTGGGTCAACTGACGATCGTCTATCCCCTGATCTTCTTTAAGCGACAATTAGTGTATTGGCGTCATCGTCATCTCAGCAGAATCGTTGGAGTATAGGCGATGCCGCGAGTGAAGCTGATGTTTTTGCCGGCGTTTCTTCTCGGACTAGCGGCTTGCGCGCATCCTGAGCCGCCAGTCGCGCCGCCAACACCAGTGGTAAATGTCGTGCCGCATACGATTCCAAAAAAGCACGTCGTTAAGCACAACGCCAAACCAAAGCAGGACCAAGCGGCGACCAAACATGAGCCTGCGCTGGCAGATGCCAGCGTCCAGTCACCGCCGCCGAAATCGGACGCCATACCCGACGCAGGCGAATAAAGGAGAGCCCCCGCCCGGTTGGTTCAAACGGACAACCCTGGGTTGCCGTCGCGACCCGGACAAACCGTCGTGCCGCGGCATTACCCTGCGACTGTCTATTTATTTACTGGAGGTGATAACGGCACCGTCGAGCGGCGCGTCAGGACGGTCTGGTTGCCGACGGCATAAAGTAAACAGGGACCGTCCTTAAGGCCGCGCAGAGGGTCGTCGTCGCAATATCGTAGCGCGGTCTCCTCTGCGGCGCGCTGGTTTTCCGCTCTTGTCACAACAAAGACCTTCCCGCCAGTAGGCTGAAAGGCCACCGCCTTTGGACCCAGCTTGGGCTTGTAGCCGAGGATATCGGAGCGCGTCCGCGTCTCGCTTTCAGTGCCCGGAATTTGTGCCGGATCGAAGTCGCCTGTATAGCGGACCCGAGGCATGTCATGAACCGACCACTTTCCATCGGGCGGTACCGGTAGTGTTTTGTCATCAATCGCCAGCAACGCGCACGGTGAGCCGTAATAGACTTGGCAGTCTTCGAGCGCCGAGGTAGCCGCGTCATCGGCAGTTGGGCGATTTGCCGAGCGCCATAGCCCCGGCGGCTGGAGCGACACGGCCTGCGCCTTATGAGTCGCTGCTGCCTGGTACGCCCGCACGACTTCCGCACTTTCACCGGCGTCAAGGGCAGGCAGCGCTGAACCAAGCGCGACGTTGAGGCCGCCACTTGACGCAACTGGGGGAGAGGTCGCGGGCGCGGCCTGAGTCGCCTCGGACGAGGATGGGGTGGTCGGGGCCGCCGAAAGTGCCGATGAAGTGTTAGCAGAATTCTCCGTCGGCGTTCCTACTGTTCGGGCTGGTGCAAAATCGAGGTCCTCGGCCGATACGGCCGCGGATGGCACAGCGTTTGTGGCAGGAGATGAGGCTGCTGGCGGTGACGCCGCCGCCGCTTCAACGCGATGCGGGTTTGGCTTAAAAGATACCGCGGCGGCGGCGATGAGAGCCACGGCCGCTGCGCCGCCTAAGGTATAGGCTGGCCATCGCCGACTCGCCTTTTTAGGCGCCGCCTTCGGTTGGTTCATTGTCCAAGCGATCGGATCGAACACCACACGAAAAGCGCCCGCACCCTCCGTTCCGGTTTTGAGATCGGCCTCGGTGCGGTCCTCGTACTCGATCGTAAACTTTCCCCGAACCGCATCACGAATGGCGCGCGAAATGCACACGCTGCCAGGCGCCGCGAGAGACTGCAGCCGCGACGCGGCGTTGACCGTGTCACCGAACACGTTGCCTGGTACGATTATGACATCGCCGGCGCTAATCCCAACGCGCAGGCGTATCTGCCGATCCGGCTCCGAATTCGCTCCGACCGCGGCGACCGCAGATTGGATCTCGATCGCCGCGCGCACCGCATCGACCGCGCTTTGAAATACACTGATAAAGCCATTACCGGTCCACTTCACAATCTGCCCGTGATTGCGTACGGCGCTTGGGGAGATAATCGTCGAATTGATTTCCTTAAGGCGAAAAAAGGTATCGTCCTCGTTCTCTTCCATTAAACGCGCGTAGGCGACAATATCAGCCACCAGCACCGCCAGCAGACGCCTCTGTTCGGTAGCGCTCACAACTTCTTTATTTAACATAACCCGCGTCCATCATTTCTATAAAAGGCAAAATACCGACCCTCCTTTAGCGAGTGGTTAATGATACGGGCCTAGGAGAAAGATAACGGCGGCTTCTTCATTTCAGTGGTGTGGTGATGGCGTTTAGCTTGGAGGGGAGCGTTTCGGTCTCGCCGCTCCGGCCGCCGTCTCGCGTTCGTGTACTGGCTTTACGGGCGCTCGGACAGCTGGCGATGCGCCATGTGCTGGTGGTCGCTTTTACGCTCATAGCCATGTCTTCGGTCTTTACGCTTGCCGCCGGCGTCCAAAACATCATGACGCGGCAACAAATCGATGCCGCGTCCGACAAGCAGCTTCTGCTGGCAAATGAGCTAGCCACGTCTTTCTCCCGCTATGTCTTCGAGCTGAAGGCGAGCTTTAAAATGGCCGTAAGCTCGTTTTATGCCGGTGAGGAGGCGCGAGGACTGACGGATCTGCTGGCAGCCGAAGGCTACAGCCACATGGCCATCGTCAACGGGAAAAGCGGCGAAGTTGAACGCTCATTTCCCGGACTGGGAGCGGCGGCGATGCCTCATTCGCCTCTGAGCTCCAGCAAGGTCGCCGAGTTGCGCCGGATCGCCCGGGCGGGCATCGGCATCAGCGAGCTACTGCGGGATGACGACGGGCGCCCGGCCTTCTTCCTGGCTCAGGCGCTCCCGGACGGAAGGCTCGCCTATGGTGAAATCGGCGTCGATTACCTGGTCAAGCGGGAGAGGGGGGTTTCCGGTACCCACGGATCCGTGGTCGTCCTCGACCAGACGGGCTCGGTGATTGCGGCCTCACAAAAACTGGCCGACGAACGTAGCCTGGCCGACACGCCTCCCGTTCAGGCTCTCGCGTCGGGCAAAACCGGCGTTATGGAATTTTACGCCGCAACCGATCATGCTGACCTGCTCGCCGCCTATGTGCCGGTGCCGGAAACCGGATGGGGCGTGATAACCGCCCAAAACGTCGGCGAACTGTACGCAAAGGCGGGGGAGCTGCGAAGAACGGCGACGGCAATTTCGTGCTTTGGCTTGATGGTCGCCATTCTTCTAAGTTGGCTACTGGCGAAGTACATCTCCCAGCCTTTGCGATCGATCGGCGACGCAGCGGGAGATATCGCCCATGGCGATCTTACCGTGCGCGCGCCTTCGTTCTCAGCCCTGGTCCCACGCGAGTTGCACGAGTTGTCAGGCTCGTTCAATCACATGGTCGACGAACTGGGTCGCATCAATGTCGACCTCGTCGAGACCGCGATACGCGCACAGGCGGCAAATCGCGCAAAATCGGAGTTTTTGGCGAATATGAGCCACGAGCTTCGGACGCCGCTTAACGCCATCCTCGGCTTCTCGGAGGTGATGCGGGACGAGATCTTCGGACCGTTGGCGAACCCGCGATACGAGGGCTATGTAAAGGATATCAACGCTTCCGCGGAGCACCTTATCAAGGTCATCACTGACATACTTGATCTCTCGAAAGCCGAAGCAGGGATTGTCACGCTGGAGATTGCTCCGGTAAATATCCGGGCGATCTTCGAGATAACGTTGCGACTTGTAGAACAGCGCGCTCGGGAGGGCGGAATAAGGATTGAAATTGACATCGATCCTCAGCTCGCTGATTGCGCGTTTCACAGCGACGCTACGAAGCTTTCTCAGGTCCTCCTCAATATCGTATCGAACGCCGTCAAATTTACCCAGAGCGGTGGTAATGTGCTGTTGGCTGCACGTCCTAGCCAAGGCGGGCTCATGATTAGCATCGCCGACAGCGGTATCGGGATCGCCGAGGCCGACCTCGCCACTGTGCTGACTCCTTTTGGTCAAGTTGCGAGCGCCTACACTGCGCGCGAGGGCTTTGGTTTGGGTCTGCCGCTGAGCAAAAAGTTCGTCGAGCACTTGGGGGGTGCTCTGACCATCGAAAGCGATCTTGGCCACGGCACCACGGTCTACATCTGGCTACCGTTGTCGGCATCGAAGAACAATGCGTAATCCGGGGCGATCCCGGCGAGCACCTTGGCCACCGACGCCGCATAGGCTCCGCCTTCGTCATCGTCTCGAACCGGCAACGGATGAAAGAGGATGGCGGAAGAGGCAGGAGTCGAACCTACCGAAGACGCCGGGGCGCCTCCCAACGGGTTTGAAGCCCGCGCGCCCCACCGGGAGCGGTACTCTTCCGCCGTCGATCTTGCCAAACTTTGGCGGCCGGTCAATGCATCCTTGGAGGGCAAGGGCGGTCGGCAACAAGCTTAACGTCCCAGAGCGCCGCCTCGGGGGCGTCACTTGCGGGAACCCGTCCACAGGCGAGAAAAGCCGCGGGGTGGCGGTCAGCCGCCCGGCCGCGCTAACGGAAAATTTACGTTAGCGCCCGCCAAAGCGCATAAAAACCAACGAAAAAGCACGGCGAAATCACACGTCATCCGCAGGATCGGCGTGATATCGGTAAACCGATGTTCGATACCAGACCCTACGCGCTGATCATCGACCGCGACGAAGACGGCCGCGCGCGCATCGCCGCGCTGCTGCGCGAGGCAGGCTTCGTCGTCGCCGCGTTCCGCGAGAGCCGCGGCGCGCTGGCGGCGCTCGCGGCACGCCCGGTCGACATCGCGGTCGTCTCCGGCGAGGCGGCCGAGGGAGAGGATGCGCTTGCCGCGGCGCGCCAGATGCGCCATTGCCGGCCGGGCAGCAAGGTGTTGTTTACCGGTCCCGCCGATGCAATGCCCGCCGCGCCCGGCGCCGCCAGCGGCCACGCGGTCACTCGTCCCTTTGACAAGCGCCGGCTGCTGAGCGCCGTGTTCGAGCTTTTGGGGCGCGACGGCGACACCGCCGAGCGCCGCGAGGAAGCCGAGATGGGGCTGATGGCGGCACGGCTTGCCTGCCTGCGCGGCCGGCTGCCTGGGTTCGGGGGCGGGCCGACGGCAGCGGCGCAGGACATCGCTTGCCAGATCGAGGCCGCAATGGCGCGGCGCGGCGGCCTGCCGCCCGAGACCGCCTAGCCGCCCTTCCCCGTGGTCGCTGGCCGGGCGCGGCGCTGCAGCTTCAATTCGATCATCGCCAGCACGTTGGCCGCGCCGTGGCGCCGGCACAGCGTGGCGAGACCTTTGGGGTCGAGCGGCTCGGGCGCATAATTGATCGCGTCGCGCAGCGATTGCGGCAGCTCATCGAACACCGCCATCAGCTCGCGCAGCAGATCGCTGCGCCCATCTGTTCCGGTGCCCACCGCATTCCCCGGCAATCGCTGCGACCGCAACCATAACATCGTGGCGGTCGCGCACGGCGACAAGGCGCTTCGCATCGCGGTTGCGGCGATATGGCAGGACTGCCCTGCTTCCCACGGGGCGGGCTTTTCCTTGTGCGGCGCAGCCGTTGTGCCTAAAGATTTCGCCAAACACGATCCGGATCGCGGCGGCCTGCCGCCTCGATCGAGCCGGAGGAACCGTCTATGGCGACGATCGAAGCTGTCGCTTCGCGTGAGAAATACGTCCGCGGCCCGCGGCGCGGACCCGTCACGCGCCTGCTCGAGGACGAGCGCTGGCTGGCGACGTGTCTGATGGCGCCGACCATCATCCTGCTCGCGCTGTTTATCGCCTATCCGTTCGTCAAGGGCATCGAGCTGTCGGTCACCAACACCACGGTCGGGGTTCCCGGCAAGTTTGTCGGCCTGGCCAATTTCGAGCAGATCTGGAACGACGACATCTTTCGCCTCGCGGTCTGGAACACCTGCCTCTACACGTTCGTGACGACGGTCTTCAAGCTGGCGCTCGGTTTGTGGCTGGCGCTGTTGCTCAATCGCAATTTCCGGGGCAAGGCGTTCATGCGCGCTTTCATCCTCTTGCCCTTCATCATCCCGACCGTGCTGTCGACCTTTGCCTGGAAGTGGATGTTCGACCCGACTTTCAGCGTCATCAATTACGTGCTGTTCCATCTCGGGCTGATCCACGGGCGGATCAATTGGTTGGGCGAGCCCGGGCTGGCGATGCTTTCGGTGATTATCGTCAATGTCTGGCGGGGCGTGCCGTTCTATGCGATCAGCCTGTTGGCCGGGCTGCAGACGATCAGCCCCGAGCTGCACGAGGCGGCGGCAATCGACGGCGCACGCGCCTGGGCCCGGTTCCGCCATGTGACCTGGCCGCTGCTCCTGCCGGTGACGCTCGTCATCGTGCTGTTCTCGGTGATCCAGACCTTCGCCGACTTCCAGCTTGTCTATGTGTTGACCGGCGGCGGCCCGGCGAACGCGACGCAGCTTTTCGCGACCTATGCCTATCAGATCGGCATCGGTACCGGTCTGTTGAGCCAGGGCGCGGCGATTTCGCTGGCGATCTTCCCGATCCTCCTGCTCGTGGTGATCGTGCAGCTTGTCTATATCCGGCGTGCGGAGACGCTCTAGGCGATGATCGAAGGGAGAATTTGGCGCCGTTGGGTTTTTTTCTACGTCCCGGTCACGGCATTCGTCGTCGCCTTGCTGTTTCCATTCTATTGGATGATCGTCACCAGTCTGCGGCCGGACAAGGAGCTGTACCGGCCGTGGAGCGCGCCCAATTACGCGCCGTTCTGGACGCTGCATCCGACGCTTGAGCACGTCCGCGACCTGCTGACCCAGACGCTGTTCGGCACCTGGATGCTAAACACGATGATCATCTCGCTGTCGGCGACGGCGATATCGCTGTTTTGCGGACTCTTGGCGGGCTACGCGCTATCGCGTCTCAAGTTTCGCTTCGCGGGGCTGATCGGCACGGGGATTTTCATCACCTACCTGGTGCCGCAGACGCTCTTGTTCATCCCGCTCAGCGATATCATCCGCAACTTCAAGCTCGGCGACTCGCCCTGGGCGCTGATCCTCACCTACCCAACCTTCCTCATCCCGTTCTGCACCTGGCTCCTCATGGGGTATTTCAAGTCGATCCCCAAGGAACTCGAGGAATGCGCCCGCATCGACGGCGCCCCGCGCTGGAAGGCGATGCTCTACATCATCTTCCCGATCGCGCTTCCGGGCATTCTCTCGGCGGGTATCTTCGCCTTCACCTTGTCGTGGAACGAGTTCATCTATGCGCTGGTGTTCCTCTCTTCGCCCGAGCAGAAGACGATCCCGGTCGGCGTCACCTCGGAACTGGTGCGCGGCGACGTCTTCTATTGGGGCGAATTGATGGCCGGCGCGCTATTGGGGTCGATCCCGGTCGCCTTCGTCTATTCGTTCTTCGTCGAGTACTACGTCTCGGGCATTACCGGGTCGGTAAAGGGCTAGCATTTTCGGTCTAGGGGGAGAGTTCACATGGCCCGCGTGGCGATGCGCAGCCTCAACAAGAAATACGACGAGGTTCACGCCGTCATCGACGTCAACCTCGACATCCGCGACCAGGAATTCGTCGTCCTCGTCGGGCCGTCGGGCTGCGGCAAGACGACGACTTTGCGCATGGTCGCCGGGCTCGAAAGCATCACGTCGGGGCACATCTCGATCGACGAGAAGGTGGTCAACGAGTTGCCGCCGATGGACCGCGACATCGCGATGGTGTTCCAGAACTACGCGCTCTACCCGCATATGAGCGTGTACGACAACATGGCCTTCGGTCTCAAAATGCGGCGGTTCGACAAGGGCGAAATCGCCAAGCGGGTACAGGAAGCGGCCGACATCCTCGGTATCGGGCAATTGCTGAAGCGCAAGCCGCGTCAGCTGTCGGGTGGGCAGCGCCAGCGCGTCGCGCTGGGGCGAGCCATCGTGCGGCACCCCCAGGTCTTTCTTTTCGATGAGCCGCTGTCCAACCTCGACGCCAAGCTGCGCGTGCAGATGCGCGTCGAGTTAAAAAAGCTGCACGAACGGCTCGGCACCACCGCGATCTACGTCACGCACGACCAGGTCGAGGCGATGACTTTGGGCGACCGCGTCGTAGTAATGAAGGATGGGCTGGTCCAGCAGGTCGGCGACCCGATGGAGCTTTATAACGAGCCGGCGAACCGGTTTGTCGCCGGGTTCATCGGCTCGCCGGCGATGAACTTCGCCGAGGTCCGCATCGCCGGCGAGAACGGCGCGGTCTGGGCCGAAGCCGAGGGCATGCGCCTCAAGGTGCCGGCGCCGCTACAGGCGCGTCTCGCGCCCTTTGCCGGCAAGGCGGCGACGCTCGGCATCCGGCCGGAGGATCTGCACATCGCCAGCGCCGCCGATCCCGACGAACTGTGCTTTGCGGCCAACGTCGAGGTCGTCGAACGGCTCGGCTCGGAAATTCTGCTCGATGTCGCAGCCGGCCCCAACACGATGGTCGCCTCGGTCGAGCCCACCGCGACCGCCCAGGTTCACGAAAAGCTGCGCCTGGCGATCGATCCTTCGCGCGTGCACTTCTTCGACACCGAGAACGAAGCGGCGATCTAGCGCTGCGCCTCGGCACGGTTCCGCGGGCGGCCCGTCGCCGCCCGGTATCAGGGGAGGAGACCAATGACGCAGATTCATCGCCGCCGACTGTTGCAGCTGTCGGGCGCGGGCGCCGCGGCGGCCGCCACCGGCGGGCTCGCCGGCATATTGGCGAGCGGCCGCGCGCCGGCTTACGCCCAAGACCGCACCCTGCACTGGGTGCGCTGGTCCGATTTCGTCCCGGCCTCCGACACCGTGCTCAAGGGCCAGATCACCGAGGAATGCAAGAAAGCCCTCGGCTTTAACCTGCAGCTCGAAACGATCAACGCCAACGATATCCAGGCGCGGGTCACTTCGGCGATCCAGGCGCAGACCGGCCCCGACATCGTCATGAGCGTCGCCAACTGGCCACAGATCTACGCGGCGAGCCTTGCCGACATGAGCGATGTCGCCGACGAGATCGGCAAGGCTGGCGGCGGCTATTACGACGTCTTCAAGACCGTGTGCATGCACGACGGCAAATGGATTTCCGTGCCGTGGGCCTGTGGCGGCGGGCTCGTTGCGTGGCGCAAGTCATGGCTGCAGGAGGTCGGGTTCGACAAATTCCCGGAGACCTGGGACGAATACCGCACGGCGGGCCAGAAGCTGAAAAAGAATGGCCATCCTTACGGCCAGACCGCCGGCCACACTTTTGGCGACGCCCCAGGCTGGTGGTATCCGTACCTGTGGTCGTGGGGTCAGAAGGAGGTCGAGGCCGACGGCAAGACGGTGGCGATCAACACGCCCGATACGGTCGAGTCGGTCAAATTCGCCGTCGCGCTGTGGAAAGAGACGATGGACGAGGGCGGCCTTTCCTGGGACGACACCAGCAACAACCGCGCTTTCCTGTCGGGCACGATCAGCGCCACCAATAACGGCGCGTCGATCTATCTCGAGGCCAAGAAGAAGCCCGACGCGTACCTCACCGACAAGGGCGAGCCGATGTACAAGGACATCTTGCACGCCTCGATCCCGAGCAAAATCGGCGCCCATTTCAACGAACCCGGCCCGTTCACCGACATGGTCATGGGCTATTCGAAGAACCAGAAGATGGCCAAGGACTTCCTCAAATGGGTCCACACCAAGGACGTCTTCGAAATCTGGTTCAAGTCGCAGCAGGGCTATACCTGCGGCGCGACGACAGACTACGAAAACGACCCCGTTTGGCAGATCGACCCGGTGATGGCGCCGTTCAAGGAAATCCCCAAGACCGGACGCATGGTCGGCTATGCCGGCCCGCCGAGCCAGAAGGCAGGCGAGGTGCGGACCAAGTACATCATCGTCGACATGTACGCGAAGGCGATCCAAGGCATGGCCGCAGAGGATTCGGTCAAGTGGGCCGCCGACGAGCTCGGCAAGGTCTACGGCGCCTAGGCTCGGGTAGCGCTGCCTAAGAGAGCCGGCCGCAAAGCCGGCTGTTGGATAAAAAAGACGGGGCCGGCGCGAGCCGGCTCCGGCAAACATCGACAGGGGAGACAACGCGATGACTCGTATCACGCGACGCACGGCCTTGAAGCTTTCGGGCGCGGGCGCGCTTGCCGCGGCGGGCGGCGGCCTTGCCGGCATCCTGGCGAGTGGCCGGGCGCCGGCCTTCGCTCAGGGGACGACGCTGCACTGGCTGAAATTCGTCGATTTCGTGCCGGTCTCCGACCAGCTTTTGAAAGGCAAGATCAGGGACGACTGCCAGAAGGCGCTCGGCATTGATCTCGCGGTCGAAACGATCAATGGCGATGGCGTGCAAGCGCGCATTACCTCGGCCATCCAGGCCAAGACCGGCCCCGACATCATGATGGCGGTCAATAATTGGGCGCAGCTTTACGCCGACAGCCTTGCCGATGTCAGCGATATCGCCGAGGCCCGCGGCAAGGCTGAGAACGGCTACTTCGAGACCGCCAAGGACGTCGCCAATGACGGCAAGCGCTGGATCGCCATGCCGTTCACGATCCTTGGCGTGCTGCTGGTCAATCGTACCTCGTGGTTCGCTGAGGAAGGCGTCACCCCCGATAAATTCCCCAAGACCTGGGAGCAATACCGGGCGGTGGGCAAGAAGATGAAGCCGAAGGGCCGCCCGTTCGGCCAGACCCTGGCGCACGCCTTCGGCGATGGGGTTGCCGGCTGGTATCCCTATCTGTGGTCATGGGGCGGCAAGGAGGTCGAGGCCGACGGCAAGACGGTGGCGCTTAACAGCAAGGAGACCATCGAGTCGGTCAGGTTCGCGACCGCGATGTGGAAGGACGCCTACACGAAGGCGCCATGTCATGGGACGACGCCGGCAACAACCGCGCCTATCTCTCCAACACGATCAGTTCGACGAGCAACGGCGCGTCGATCTACCTGCTCGCCCGCAGCAAGCCCGACACCTACCAGACCGAAACCGGCAAGCCGCTCAAGGACGATTGCTTCCACGCGCCGCTGCCGGCGGGGCCAGCGGGCCAGTTCAGCTACCACGTGCCGTTCTCCAACCTGATCCCGACCTATACCGCCAACCAGAAGGCGGCGACCGACTTCCTCAAGTGGTTCCACACCAAGGACGTCTACGAGCAGTGGTTCACCTCGCAACAGGGCTTCTCGGTGGGCAGCACCAAGATCTGGGAAGAGGACCCGATGTGGAAGATCGACCCGATCATGGCGCCGTTCCGCACCGCGGCGGAAAGCGGTCGCTTCGCCGGTTATGCCGGCCCCTCGGGCCGCGCCTCAGCCGAGGCGGTCAGCAAGTTCATCATCACCGACATGTATGCCAAGGCGGTACAGGGCATGGCGCCCGAGGACGCGGTGAAATGGGCGCATGGCGAGCTGGTGAAAATCTACGCCTAAAACAAGGTGGCGGCGCGAGCCAGACGCTGGTCGAGAGTGACTCGTTGGGCGTCGAACTCGCGCGCCAGCCATAGATAGCTGGCGTCATACGCGGACAAACCGAACCGTTCGGCCAATCCAGGTGCTTCGTCATGGTCAATTTCGCGGGTTTCAACCGCAATCGCGGAGCGGATGGAAAATTGATCGAGCAGGATGTCCCGTTGTCCCGGAAACTGGCGTAGTTTCGTCCGGCAAATATTTGTCAATTCAAACTGGAGCAGCGCCGGCGCTGTAAGTATGGCATCGGCGAGTTGCTGGGCGACCCGATCCGCGTCGGGCTCAGCGAAGACGACTGCGGCCAAAGCCGAGGCGTCGACGATCTTAACCGCCATAGCGCTCGTCGCGCATCTTGCGAATGATCTCGACCGAACTGGACGTCTTTAGCCCCAGGCTCCTTCCGCGTTCGAGCACTTCGCGTGGCGTCATCCGCGGCACAACGCTCGGCCTAACCGCCACTTTCGAGGATAGCCAGAACCTCGCCACGCAGCGAGCGGTGATTTCGCTCCGCACGTTCCTTTGACTAGCTCGACGAGTTCGTCCGGGGCATTCTTGATCGACAGATTGACGGGCCTCGCGGCATCCAAAGTGGCTCCCTTTAGGATGCAAAATACATCCATTTCTGCTCCTCGGACAATCGCATGGACCTCATCGTCAAGAACGCCCGTCTCGTCACCGCGCCTGATGCTACGCCGGTCGATATCGCGGTCGAGGGCGGCCGGATCGCCGCGATCGGGCCCGGGCTTGCCGGCGACGCCGAGATCTATGACGCCGCCGGTCGGCTCGCCTGCGCCGGGCTCGTCGAGACTCACATCCACCTCGACAAGTCGCGCATCATCGACCGATGTCCCCTGCCGGAGGGCCGCCGCGTCAACCCGGTGACGACGGTCGCGCCCTTAAAATCGGCGATGAGCATCGAGGACATCTATACCCGCGCCGAGACGACCCTCAAGGAATGCCTCGTCAATGGCGCGACGCGCATGCGTACCCAGGTCGAGATCGATCCCGCGATGGGGTTGCGCGGTTTCGAGGCGATCAACGCCCTCGCCGCCGCCTATAGATGGGCGATCGACATCGAGCCCTGCGTCTTTCCGCAGGACGGGCTGACCAACTACCCCGGCACCGAGGAATTGCTGATCCAAGCCTTGAAGGCCGGCGCGCCGGTGTTGGGCGCCGCGCCGCGCTACGACAGCGATCCGACCGCGCAGGTCGATCGCATCTTCGCCCTCGCGCGCGAATACGATGTGCCGCTCGACCTGCATCTCGATGTCGGCGACAGCACCGAGCACATGGATGTCCGCCGCGTTCTGGAGCTGACCGAGCGTTACAAGCTCGGCGGCCGGGTGGTCGTCGGCCATATGGCGAAGCTGTCGCTGATGCCGCCGGCGGAAAGCGCGGCGATGGCGCGCCGCCTCGCCGATGCCGGGATCGCGGTGACCGTGCTGCCGGCGACCGATCTTTACCTCATGGGCCGCGACCGCGACCACGATATCCGCCGCGGCGTCGCCGACGTCAACCATCTGCACGCGCACGGCGTCACCTGCTCACTGTCGAGCAACAACATCCTCAACCCGGCGACGCCCTATGGCGATTGCTCGCTGATCCGCATCGCCAATCTGCACGCCAACATCCTGCAGGTGGTCGGCGAGCCGAAGTTGCGCGAGCTGTTCCTCATGCTCAGCGAACACTCGGCGAGGCTGTTGAATCTCGCGGATTACGGGCTGGAGGTCGGCAAGCCTGCCGATATCGTCGTCATCGACGCCGCAACGCCCGAGCAGGCCGTCGCCGAAATCCGCCCGCCGCTCGCGGTCTGGAAACGCGGGCGGCGCACAGTGACCCGGCAGTTGCCGAAATTACATCTGCCGACTTAGGGGCGCTATTTGAGCGGCTCGAACGCGGTTTCGCGGCAGCGTAGCACGGCGATCCCGGTGATCACTGCCGCGGCGATCAGATAGACTGAGGGGGCGCCGGTGCTACCGGTTTCGTGCACCAGCCAGGTCGCGATAAACGGCGCGAACCCGCCAAAAATCGCCACCGCGGTATTGTAGCCGAACGACATCGAGGTGTAGCGCACCCGCGTTGGGATGATCTCGGTGAGGAACGAGGCGCACGTCGCCGCATAAGGCGCGTAGCAGACCATCATCAGCGCCTCGCCGAGGACCGCCAAACCGACATTGCCCGATGACGCGAGCATAAAGAACGGGTAGCCGAGCACGATGTACGCGACGCAGGAGAAGATCATCAGCGGCCGGCGGCCGACCCGGTCGGAAAGCGCGCCCCAGAACGGCAGTTGCACGATCATGAAGGCAAGTCCGGCCGTGCTGATCCACAGCGCGGTCGGCTGCGGCAGCTTGCCGATATTGATCATGTAGTTGGTCATGTAAATGAGGGCGATGTAGTACGCGACCGTGTTGTGCAGCGTGCTGGTGAAGGCGAGCAACGTCTCTTTCGGATGGCGGGTGATCGCCTCGACAAACGGCGCCTTGGCCGTCTGCCCATGCTCCTCGATGTCGGTGAAGATCGGCGTGTCTTCGATCTTCCAGCGCAGGTACATGCCGACCACGCCGACCGCGAGGCCGAGCAGGAACGGCAGCCGCCAGCCCCAAGCCGCGAGATCCTCCTTGGTCAGCAGTGAGTTGAGCAGGGCCGCGGTCAGCGAACCGCACAGGAAGCCCGTCGCGACGCCGACAAGCTGGAACGCGCCGAAAAAACCGCGCCGGTGCTGCGGCGCGTATTCGACGATGTAGGCGCTCGACCCGCCGAACTCGCCGCCCGTCGACAGACCCTGGAACAGCCGCACGATCACCATCAAGGCCGGTCCCGCGACCCCGGCCTGGGCATAGGTCGGCAGAAGGCCCATGGCGAAGGTCGAGGCCGCCATCACGAAGATGACCGCGGACAGCGCTTTCCGGCGGCCGTGGCGATCGCCGTAAATCCCGAAGACGATCGACCCGACCGGCCGCATCACAAAACCGACGCCGAACACCGCAAACGTCAGGAGCAGCGATGCGGTCGGGTCGTCCTTCGGAAAGAACAGCGCCGAGATGGTCGGCACGAGGTAGCCGTAGACGCCATAATCGTACCATTCGAGCACATTGCCGATCACGCCGGCGGTGATCGCCCGCTGATAGCTCGACTGCGATACCGGGATCGCTGCTGCGGCCATGCTTGTCCCCCAGGGAGTTTATTACAGCTTTTGTTAATGCCGATGATGACGGCAAAGCCGCGCTGCGCACCAGCAGATTTCGTGCCGACGGGCCATGTCATCGGCAGAGGGCTCCCTTAGTGAGACGCCGGCGCCTTGCCGCTTTTCGGAACGGAAGCGGCGCTGCCGGCCGGCGCAGGGTTCGGGCCGGCGGGCGCGGCGGGGCCGCTGTCGAGAGGTTCGATGGTCCCGGCGGTGGGTGATGGCAGCGGGCCGCCTTTGGTCCACTCAAACGCGGTCATCACATTGTTTTCGAACGTGCATTCGGCCAGGAGATCGCGGCCGGCCGCCGCGTCCTTCGGCAGGTCGGTGCGGGTGGCGGCGACTTGCGCCACGATCGTGCTCACGTCGGGGCTGCGCGAGGTGCGGTCGCCGAGTTCGAGCCGGGCGAAGGGCATCGCCGCCTGCATGATCGCGCCGCAGCGATCGGCAAGGCTGAGGGTGTCGGGCGCGAGCCGCCCTTCCATCTTTTGCGACCACGAACAGCCGGTGAGAGACCCGGCGGCGATAAGGGCGATGATGATTTTGGAGCTGCGCATGCCCGTCCCTTCTTTCGCCTTGGCCGGCCCCGGATCAAGTCCGGGGGTGACCCGGCCATCCACGAATAAGTTGAAGCTATTCGTAGACCCTCGGGTCAAGCCCGAGGGAGGAGATTTTGGGGTAATATGCCGCCATGAGGAACCGCCCCACCTCCGCCGCACCGGCGACACTATGGACGACGCGGCTCGACCGGACATCGCCGCTGCCGCTGTCGCGCCAGCTGGCCGCGGCGCTGCGCGAGGCGTTGAGCGAAGGCCGGATCGACGCCGGCGCGCGGTTGCCTTCGACACGGGCGCTCGCCGCGGAGCTCGGTCTCGCGCGCAGCACCGTGGTTGGCGTTTTCGAGCAGTTGGCGGCCGAGGGCTACATCGCCGGCCGGCCCGGTTCCGGCTATTTCGCCGCCTCGCTCGGCGCGTCTAGCCCCGCTGCTCGCACCGAGACAGCCGCGCCGCGTCCGCTGTCGCGCTATGCCGAGCGGCTGCGCGACCATGTCCGGCACTTGCCGGCGTTGGGCCGGCCGTTCGAACTCGGCCACGCCGACATCGACACCAGCCTGATCGCCACCTGGAAGCGGCTGGCGTCGCGCGTCCTATCGGGCCGCTCGAGCATCGCGTGGAATTACGGCGACCCGCAGGGCGAGCTGGCGCTGCGCCGCGCGATCGCCGACTACCTCGCCGCGGCGCGCGGTGTGCGCTGCCGCCCGGAGCAGATCGTGCTGACCTCGGGCACCCAGCAGGGCTTGGCGTTGACCGCTCAGCTGCTGATCGATCCGGGCGCGGCGGCCTGGGTCGAGGACCCGTGCTACCGCTCGACGGTCGATATCCTGCGCGCCGCCGAGGCCGAGATCGTGCCGGTGCCGGTCGACGAGCACGGGCTCGACATCGCCGCGGGCGCAAGCCGGGCCCAGCTTAAGCAAAACAGCCCGCCGCCGCGCGTTGTCTACACCACCCCGTCACGGCAATACCCGCTCGGCATGGCGATGCCGCTGACGCGCCGCGCGATGCTGCTCGACTGGGCGGCGACCCAGGCGGTCTGGGTCATCGAGGACGATTACGAAAGCGAGTTTCAGGCGCCCGGTCATATGCTGCCGTCCTTGCAAGGGCTCGACCGTGCCGGCCGCGTCATCTATCTCGGCACCTTCAGCAAGCTCGTCTTCCCGTCGTTGCGGCTCGGCTATGCGGTGCTGCCGGAAGACTTGGTGGCGCCGTTCGCCAGCGCCCGGCACCTCGCCGACCGCCAGAGCTCTGGCCTTCTCCAGGCGATCATGACCGAGTTCATGCTCGACGGACATTTTGCCCGCCATCTCAAGCGGATGCGCGCCCGCTACGGCGAGCGCCAGCAATTCCTCATCGACCGGTTGACGCGCCGGCTTGGCGGCATGGTCGAGATCAGCCCGGTCGAAAGCGGCATGTACCTGACCGTCTGGCTGCCGTGGGACTGGTCTGATCAAGTGACGGCGGATGCGCTTTCCGCCGCCGGCGTGGCAACGGTGCCATTGTCGTCATTGACGCTCGAAACGCCGCGCCGGCCGGGGCTGGTGCTCGGTTATACCGGGCACAGCGAGGCGGCGATCGCGCGCGCGGTCGAGACCATGGCGACAGTGCTGAGCGGGCCGACTGGTCTTATCAATCTTGCAAAAGCGGATCTTCGATCAGACCGCTTACGCGCGTAGGGTCGCGGCTCAGACTTGGAGCCGCCATGATGCCCGACAGCCTGCCGCCTTACGCACCTTCCCAGCGCAGCCGCGTCCGCCGCCACCCAGAGCGCGCGCATTACGACCCCGAGACCGTCTTTGCGATCCTCGATGCCGCGCTGATGTGCCATGTCGGCTATGTGATCGCCGGCCTGCCCTATGTGACGCCGACCCTGTTCTGGCGCGAGGGTGAGCGGCTCTACTGGCACGGCTCGTCGGCGAGCCGGATGCTCCGCACCCAGGCAAAGGGCATTCCCGTTTGCCTGACGGTGAGCCATGTCGATGGGCTGATCCTCGCGCGCTCGGCGTTCCGCCATTCGCTCAACTACCGCGCGGTGATGGCGTTCGGCACGGCGGCGATCGTCGACGACCCGGCCGAGAAGGAAGCCGGCTTCAATGCCTTTATCGAGCGCGTCTACCCCGGCCGCACCGCGATCATGCGGCGGATTTCGCCGCAAGAGCTGAAGGCGACGAGCCTCATCGGCATGACCATCGACGAGGTCTCGGCGAAAATCCGCGACGATGGCCCGCTCGACCTCGAAGCGGATTACGCCGCCGATTGTTGGGCTGGCACGGTGCCGATCACGCAGATCACCGGCGTACCGATCCCCGACCGGCGGGCGCCGCCGCATGTCGCACCGGCGCCCGAGATCGGTCATCTGGCCCAAGGCACGCGGCTCGACGAGGCCCTGCTCGCCGCCGCCCGCCGGGAGAACCGTTATGGATAAGACCCCGCCGCCGCTGTCGCTCGCCGCCGCGCTGGCCCTGCCGCTCGCCAAGGGGCGGCTCTCGTCGCTGGTATTTGTCGACGGCGACCTCGAAATCCGCCTTTACGCGCCGAAGGGCCACGACCCGCAAACCCTGCACGACCGCGACGAACTCTACGTCGTCGCCAGCGGCCACGGAAAATTCCGCGTCGGAGACCGGGTCGAGGCCTTCTCGCCCGGCGCGCTGCTCTATGTCGCGGCGCGTCAGACCCATCGCTTTGAGGACTTCTCCGGCGATTTCGCCGCCTGGGTCGTGTTCTACGGCGAGGAGAAAAGCGCGCCGCCGGCCGGCCGTACCGGATGGGCCCTATCGCTCGCCGGTGCGCGCGCGCTGAAACCGCCGCCGGACCGCGCCTCGGCCGAAGCCTTTGTCGACGGCGATCTCGAGGTCCGCTTCGCGGCGCCCTCGACCCGCGGCCTGCAGGTCCCGCACGAGCGGGACGAATTCTACATCGTCACCTCGGGCGCCGGCCGCTACCGCATCGAGGATGTCGAGGCGGCGATCGGTCCCGGCGACCTGCTCTTCGCCGCCGCCCGCGCCGAGCACGGCTTTGTCGAGCGCAGCGACGATTTTTCGGTATGGATCGCGTTCTACGGCCCGGTCAAGTGAGCCGGCATATCGCACCAGGCTGACTAGCCGGCCGCCGCCGGCACCGCGGCGATTTTCTTGCGTACCATGCGGCGGTCGCCGATCACCGCGATGACCGAGACGACCACCATGATGATGACACTCGCGCCAAACACCCAGCGCGGCGCATGGTGATCCATGATAAAGCCGAAGAGCAGCGGCCCGACCATGCCGCCGATGCTGAACCCGCTGGTGACGACCCCGAAGGTGCGGCCCATCGCGCCGGGCGGCGCCGCGGCGCGCACCAGCATGTCGCGCGACGGCATGATGAGCCCGCCCAAAAGCCCGGCGGCGCCCATCGCCAGCAACAGCGGCGCGGCGCCCAGCCCCAGCGTGGCGATCGCCAGGACGATGCAGGCGTTGATCCCGTAGCCGATCGAGGCGACCTCGGCATGATGCCGAGTCTTGTCGGCGATGTAGCCGCCGGCGAGCACGCCCAGCGCTTGCATCGCCAGGTACACGGTGAGCGCCCAGCTCGCCGTCGCGAGCGGCGTGTCGAACGCGCCGCGCAGCGCGACAACCGAGAAATTGCTGATGCCACTCCCCGACAGGGAGAGCAGCGCGAAGAACGCGGTGAGGAAGATGATCGTCGGTGTCAGCACCGCGGTGAGGCCGAGCTTCGGCGCCGCCGGCTGACCGGCATGGACGATCGGCTGCCGATTGTCGATGCCGCGCACCAGAAGGAGCGGCAGCGACGCGGCGATCGCGATGCCAGCGACCGCGAAAAACGCGGCCTTCAGCCCGAATGCCATGGCGATCGGCAGGATCGTCACCGGCGCCACGGCGTTGCCGAGAAAGCCGGAAAAGGTGTGCACAGAAAAGGCCCGGCCGACCCGCTGCGCCGGGATCAGCGCTGAGAGGATCGCATAGTCGGCGGGGTGGAAGACGCTGCCCGACAGACCGATAAACGCCCAGGCCAGCACGAGATGCGGATAGGTCGGCGACGTGCCGAGGCTGATGAAGGCAGTCGCGCTGATCAGGAGACCGAACAGCAGCATGCGCCGCGACCCGACGCGATCGACGAGGAAACCCACCGGCAGTTGCGACGCCACCGCCACCACATTGCCCACGGTGAGCGCCAGGCCCAGCTCGACAAAGCCGACCCCGAGATGCTTCGTCAGGAACGGAAAGAGCGGCGGCAACACCAGCGTCTGATAGTGCTGCACAAAATGCGCCGCGGAGACGACGCCGATGGCTCTCGCCTCGCGTGCCCGTCCGCTGCCGCCGGGGCCGCGTGCCCTCTCGCCGGCACCGCCAAAGGCTGCCGTATCCGCTGTCATAGGCGTTCCGCCTCCCGCAACTATTCTGCCCAAAATAGCGGCGGACGTTTCATCGCGACAAGCGCCGGTTGGGCAAGGCTGCGTTGTTTAGGATCGGCGCTTTTTTCCTCTGTCGTCCCGGAAGTTAGGCGAGTCCGGGCTTTGGCCGGAGCGCGAGCCGTGCTGTCCGGGACCCATGAACACGGATCTTCGCCAAGCTTGCCATTGTCGGTGTTCATGGATTCCGGGTTCGCGGCCGCGACGCGCCCCGGAATGACGGCATCGGAAAACCGCCGCCGGTTGACAGAGCCCGCCCCGCGGATTTAAGCGCAACCGATGGGGAAATTCCTCGAACGGGTCGTCGCCGCGGTCCTTGTCGCCAGCCGCTGGCTGATGGCGCCGCTGTATCTGGGGCTTGTCGTTGCGCTGATCGTCGTGGTCGTCGAGTTCTTCAAGGAGCTCGTCCACACCATCGCCGCCTTCGCCGGGCTCAACGCCGACGGCACCATCCTCGCCGTCTTGAAGCTTGTCGACCTGGTGCTGATCGGCAATCTCGTCCTGATTATGATCATCGCGGGCATCGGCACGCTCGGTCCCATGGTGCGCAACCCCGACGACGCCCCGATGATGCAGTTCATGGGCAAGGTCGATTTCAGCGCGCTGAAGCTGAAAGTTATCGTCTCGCTGGTGGCGATCGCCGCGGTCGACTTGCTCGAAAGCTTTGTCGAGGTCAGTTCGACGGATAAAACCGATCTCTTCTGGCAGATCGCGATTCTTGCCGCTTTTGTCGTGACCGGCGTCCTCCTCGCCTGGATGGATCGTCTGCACGAAGGACATGACGAAGGGCATCAGTAAAGGAGGGCCGAGATGACGAAAATGACCGGCGGCGCCGCGCTTGTCGAGATGCTCCGCCGGCATGGCATCGACACCCTCTTCGCGTTGCCCGGCGTACAGAACGACGCGCTGTTCGTCGCGCTCTACGACGCGCAGGACGCGATCCGTGTGATCCACACGCGGCACGAGCAGGCCACGGCCTACATGGCTCTTGGCTATGCCAAGGCAAGCGGCCGGGTCGGCGCGTTCGCAGTCGTCCCGGGGCCGGGCGTGCTCAACACCACCGCGGCTCTCGCCACCGCTTACGCAACCAATGCGCCGGTCTTGTGCATCAGCGGGCAGATCCCCTCCGACTTGATCGGGCGAGGTTTTGGGTTACTGCACGAAATCCCCGACCAGCTGGCGATCCTCAAGGGCCTCACCAAATGGACGGCGCGCATCTCGCACCCGAGCGAGACCGGCAAGCTCGTCAACGAAGCCTTCCGTCAGCTTGTCGACGGACGGCCGCGCCCGGTCGCGCTCGAAATGCCATTGGACGTGATGGCGCGACCGTACAACGTCACTCTACCTGCCCCCGAGCCGGCGCTCGCGGCGCCTGAGCCCGACTCCGACCTCGTCGCCGACGCGGCACAGCTGCTTTCCGCCGCCAAGGCGCCGCTGATCTATGTCGGCAGCGGCGCGATGGAGGCGGGTGCGGAAATTCTCGCGCTTGCCGAGCGCCTGCAGGCGCCGGTCGTCACTTATACCGGCGGCAAGGGCGTCGTCAGTGACCGTCATTACCTGTCGCAAAACCTGCTTGCCGGCCACGCTCTGTGGAAGGCCGCCGATGTCGTGCTGGCGATCGGCACAAGGCTCAACCAGCCGCAGACCCGCTGGGGCTTCGACGCCGACATCAAGCTGATTCGCGTCGATCTCGATCCCGTCGAGATCAACCGCATCGTGCGCCCGGCAATCGGCATCGTCGCGGACGCCAAGGACGCCGCCGCGGCGCTGCTCGCGGCGGTCGATAACGGGCCGAAACGCGCCTTGCGCCAGGACGAGCTCGGCGCGCTCAAGGCGACGACCGCCGCGACCCTTGCCGAACGGTTCGGCCCGCAAACCGCCTTTCTCGAGGCGATCCGCGCCGAGCTGCCCGATGACGGCATCTATGTCGAGGATCTGACCCAAATCGGCTATGTCGGCCGCCTCGCTTTCCCGGTCTATCGCCCCCGCACCTACATCAACAGCGGCTATCAGGGGACGCTCGGCGCTGGCTACGCCACCGCGCTCGGCGCCAAAGTCGCGAGGCCCGACGTGCCGGTGGTCTCGATCTCCGGCGACGGCGGCTTCATGTACAACGTGCAGGAGCTGTCCACCGCAGCCTTGTTCGGCATCGACGCGGTCGCGGTCGTGTTCGCCGATGGTGCCTACGGCAATGTCCGCCGCATCCAGAAGCAGGATTACGGCAACAAGCTCATCGCCACCGACCTCTTGAACCCGAACTTCCCCAAAATGGCCGAAAGCTATGGCATCGCCGGGCTGCGCACGACGACCCCCGATGGCTTGCGCAAGGAATTGAACGCCGCGTTCAAGCGCAAAGGCCCGTCGCTGATTGAGGTCGCGGTCGGCGAGATGCCCGACCCGTGGTCGACGCTGATCATGAGCCGCGTGCGCGGCAGCCGGTAGTGTTACCCTCACCCACCACGCCCCCACGGAACAAGTCCGTGGACCGCGAGCTGGGTGAGGGTTAAGCGGAGAACGCGAACTGTCGAGGCCGATGAAGAAAGAGGTGCACCTCTACCAGAACTGCTCCGGCCGCATGGGGGTCGACCCGCAACCCGGCCGCGGCCCGCGGTAGTCAGAGAAATTTCCTCTGACGAATATTGCCACGCTTTGGGCGGCGCTTTGCTCTCATGAATTCTGGGCGATCGTCATCCTCTCGCTGACGGTCAGCCTGTCGGCAAGCCTCACCGCCTCCCTGATCGGGCTGCCAACGGGCATCGCTCTCGCGATTTGGCGTTTTCGCGGTCGAGGCATCTTGATCGGCGCAGCGAATGCCTTTCTCGGCTTGCCGCCGGTTGTCGTCGGACTGGTGCTCTATCTGCTGCTGTCTCATACAGGGCCGTTAGGTTTTCTCGACCTGCTGTTCACTCCTGCGGCGATGGTGATCGCACAGGCAATCCTCGCATTCCCCATCGTCGTCGCGCTGGCGCACCGCGCGGCCGAAGATTTGTGGGCCGAATACGGCGACGCGCTGCTGATCTTCGGTGCGAGCAAAAGTCGCGCGATTCCCGTCTTGATCAATATGGGACGCGGCCCGATGCTGACTGCGGTGTTGGCCGGGTTTGGCCGGACTGTCTCGGAAGTCGGTGCCATCCTGATCGTTGGCGGCAACATCGCCGGCTACACCCGCACGATGACCACCGCCGTCGCGCTCCAAACCAGCGAGGGCAACCTGCCGCTCGCGCTTGGGCTGGGGCTGGTGCTGATCGGGATCAGCACGTTGGTCAGCGCGACGGCCTTCGCGTTGCTTGGCCGCTCGCCCCGCTAGGGAGGATTTCACCATGCGCCTGATGTGGCGCACGCTCGCCGTGCTGTTGTTCGCGCTTGCACCGGCCGCTTATGCCGCTGACGCGCCGCCACAGACCATCATTCTCGCGTCCACGACATCAGTGGACAATTCGGGTTTGCTCCAGGCGATCCTGCCCGAGTTCACAAAGGCGACGGAGATCTCGGTCAAGGTGCTGGCGCAGGGAACCGGTCAGGCGCTCGACACCGCCCGGCGCGACGACGCCGATTTGGTCCTGGTGCATGATCCGGAAGCCGAAGCCAAGTTCATCGACGAAGGGCACGGGATCAACCAGCGTCAGATCGCCTGGAACGATTTCATCATCGTCGGCCCAAAAGCCGACCCGGCTCATGTCGGCGGCGGTCACGACGCTCTTGCCGCCTTGAAGGCGATTGCTGCGGCCAAGGCCCCATTTGTTTCGCGCGGCGACCGCAGCGGCACCAACGCACTCGAATTGCGGTTGTGGAAGGCCGCCGACATCGACCCGAAGACAGCCGGCGACGCCTCCTGGTACAAGGACATCGGCGGCGGGATGGGGCAGGCGCTCAATACCGCCGCGGCGATGCCGGCCTACACGCTGTCGGATCGCGGCACTTGGCTCAGCTTTAAGAACAAGGGGCCGCTCGTGATCTCGGTCGAGGGCGATCCGCACTTGATAAACCGCTATGACGTGATCGAGCTGAACCCGCAGAAACACGGGGACCGCAAGCTCGCCGCCGCCAAGGTCTTCGCCGATTGGCTGGTGTCGCCCGCCGGGCAGTCGGCGATCGGCGCTTACAAGGTCGGTGGGGAAGAGCTGTTCAATCCCTCAGCGGACCATCCGAAATAAACCCGCGATAGGTTATCTCGCGTCGCGGGGACGATTTCACTTGACAAATGTTCTTGTTATGTTCATGTTCACAACTCGTCATTTGAAAGCCAAAACCGGAGCTTGGGTGGGCGAGCGGTGCGTCCACGCGGACAAAGTCCAACAAAAACCTGGTGCCGTCGGGGCACATAAGAAAGAAAAAGAGCCCTGAAAACCACGCACCCGCGCGACGCTCAAAAGCTGCCCGACAAACCGGAAAGTAGGCGGTGAATCTGTGAGTTACACCGGCTCGAGCTTGCGCCGTGGCTCGGGCGGCAGCTCAACCGCGATCGTGTCGCCGGGCTTGATCTCACCGGGCGCGCGCACAACCCCCATGATCCCGGCTTTGCGGATAAGGTTGCCGTCGGCGTCGCGGTCGAGCGTCGCGTTCATCAGCCCGGGCTGGAAATCGTTGAGCTGACGGCACGGATTGCGCAAGCCCGTCACTTCTACCGCCGCCTCCGCGCCGAGGCGGAGGATCGTCCCGGTCGGCAGGCCGAGCAGATCGACTCCGCGGGTCGTGACGTTTTCGCCCATGTCGCCCGGCGCAACCCGAAACCCGCCGGCTTCGAGCTCGTCGATCAGCTCGGCGTGGATCAGGTGCACCTGCCGCAGGTTTGGGACCGTCGGGTCCTTGGCGACCCGCGAGCGGTGCTTGACGGTCACGCCCAGATGCGCGTCGCCCTCGACCCCGAGCCCCGCGACAAGACGGATGCTGCCCTGGTTGGGCTTGGAGAAGGTATGGCCGGGGCTGCGGCTGACGGCGATGACGGTCCCCGGCGCGGTTCCGGCCATCCTCGGTTCTCCCTATTTTCCGCTGGCGGCGATCCGGCGCACCCGGTTGGCGGCGCTCGCCACGGCCTTCAGCGAGGCGGTGACGATGTCGCTGTCGATGCCGACGCCGTGCAGCGTCTCGTCGTCCTCGCTCCGTACCTTGACATAGGCCGCGGCCTGCGCGTCCGCACCAGAGCCGACCGCGTTCTCATGGTAGTCGAGGAAGGTGAAATCGATCCCGCATTGGCGCCGCAAGGCATCGACAAAAGCGGCTATCGGCCCGTTGCCGACACCTTCGATCTGCCGGTCGGCGCCGTCGGCGACAATCTTCGCGGCGATCCGGCGCTCCCCCGCGCGCGGCTCGGGCAGCAGGCTGTAATCGATAAGTTGGATGCCGCCGTCGAGATAGGTCTCCTGGAACAGCTTCCAGATCGCGGCGCTGGTCATTTCCTTGCCGGTGCGGTCGGTCACTTCCTGGACGACACGGCTGAATTCGATCTGCAGCGGGCGCGGCAGGTCGAGCCCATGATCCTCTTTGAGCAAGTACGCGACCCCGCCCTTGCCGGACTGCGAGTTGACCCGGATCACCGCCTCATAGGTGCGGCCGAGATCCTTCGGGTCGATCGGCAGATAGGGCACCTCGAAATAATCGTCGTTGCGTTTTTTGAGCGCATCGAACCCCTTCTTGATCGCGTCCTGATGCGAGCCGGAAAACGCGGTGTACACGAGCTCGCCGGCATAAGGGTGGCGCGGGTGGACGGGAAGTTGCGTGCAGTATTCCGCGGTACGGACGACCTCGTCGATATCGTTGATCACGAGGCCCGGGTCGACCCCTTGGCTGAACAAATTGAGCGCCAGGGTGATCACATCGACATTGCCGGTGCGCTCACCATTGCCGAACAGCGTGCCCTCGACCCGGTCGGCGCCCGCCATCAGCCCGAGTTCGGTCGCCGCGACCGCCGCGCCCCGGTCGTTATGCGGGTGGAGGCTGAGGATCAGGCTATCGCGGTCGCGGATGTGACGGCCGAACCATTCGATCTGGTCGGCATGGACATTCGCCGTCGCCATCTCGACCGTCGCCGGCAGGTTGACGATCATCTTTTTGTCGGGCGTCGGCCGCCAGACATCCATCACCGCCTCGCAGATTTCGACCGCGTAATCGAGCTCGGTGCCGGTGAAGCTTTCGGGCGAATACTGATAGGTGATCTCGGTGTCGCGCATCGTCTCGGCGAGGTCGCGGATTTGCCGCGCGCCGGTCACCGCGATGTCGGTGATGCCGGCCCTGTCCTGGCCGAAGACGACCCGGCGCTGCAGCTCAGAAGTCGAATTGTAGAGATGCACGATTGCCTTGCGCGCGCCCTGCAGTGCCTCAAAGGTCTTCTCGATCAGCTCGGAGCGCGACTGGGTCAGCACCTGGATCGTCACGTCCTCGGGAATCAGGTCTTCTTCGATGATCTCGCGGACAAAGCTGAAATCGGTCTCCGATGCGGCCGGGAAGCCGACCTCGATCTCCTTGAAGCCCAACTTCAGCAGCATGTCGAACAGGCGACGCTTTTTCTCCGCGCCCATCGGCTCGATGAGCGCCTGGTTGCCGTCGCGCAGATCGACACTGCACCAGGTGGGCGCCTTGTCGATGACCCGCGACGGCCATTGCCGGTCGGGCAGATGGATCGGGGCGAAGGGGCGGTATTTGTGGATTGGCATCGATGACATCGGAAACTCCTGGCGTGGGCCGCGGCCAGTTGAGGCTCGGCGGCCGATGGATTGGGAAACTCGCGACGCTGCGGCCGGCGGCTCACCCCCGGCCGCCGGTAAGTCGCAGCCTGCGACCCCCGACGCGAAAGTCCCGATACTCTCGAGAACCCGAAATCATGCTAGTCACCACTTGCGCAATTGGCCCCGTGACGCGCGGGGCGAAGACGAGCGAAGCCGGCGCCGGTCAGGACGCCGAGGCGGTAAGTCGCAGCTCGTCACGCGCAAAGGTCATGACATGTAGATAGCAGATGAGCGCGAAAAGTCAATTCGAGGCCCATTGCGACCATCGGGCGCCTAGGCTTCGCGATTGCCGCAATCGATGATTTGCGCCGGGCCATCGACGCGCTCTTCGAGCACTCGCACGCTCCAGTTCCGCGCCCTGCCGGCGCCGTAGCCGCGCTTGGTGGCTTCCGCCATCGCCATCTCGCGAGCCTGTTCGTCGCTCTCGGCGGTCAGCGTCGCATAGACGATGTCGCTGATCGACATCAGCGTGCAGGTATATTTGTTCATTCCGATCCTCCTAGAAATTCTCCACCCATGGCCTGAGCTCGATCTCCCAAGCCCAGGCGTCGCGCGGCTGGTGGTGAAATTGAAGATAGGTCTCGGCGATCGTGTTGGGGTCGAGCAGCGCGTCGGGCCCCTTCTCGTTGGCGCGCGGATCGTTTTCCTTGGCGATGCCGCCGTCGATCACGAAGTGGCCGACATGGATGTTCTGCGGGTGCAGTTCGCGCGCTAGGCTCTGCGCGAGACCACGCAGCGCGAACTTGCCCATCGCGAACGACGACGAGCGCGGATAGCCCTTCACCCCCGCGCTGGCGCCGGTGAAGAGGATCGTGCCGTAGCCCTGTTGCGTCATGCGCTTCGCGGCTTGCTGGGCGACAAGAAAGGCGCCGAATGCTGTGACCTTGATCGCCTGCTCAACCGCGGCCGGGTCGAGATCGACGATCGGCCCGCGCGCCCGGCCGCTGGCGTTGTAGACGACGAG
>DATJSH010000061.1:0-3773 GCA_035504235.1 Allostellaceae bacterium
CCGCCAAACGCGCCAAAGCTCATGCCGCCGCCGACATATTTGCCGAGCGTCGTCATGTCGGGCCGGATGTTGTGGACCTCCTGCAGCCCGCCCGGCGCGAGGCGCGAGGTCATCACCTCGTCGAAGATGAGGATCGCGCCCGCCTCGCTCGCCAGCGCGCGCAGATCGGCGAGGAATTCGCGGGTCGCCGGGATGCAGCCGCTCCCCCCCAGCATCGGCTCGATAAGGATCGCCGCGAGATCATGTTTGTGCGGCGCGACCAGCGCGCGGAGGCTCTCGATGTCGTTGTAGGTGCCCATCAGGTAATCGAACGGCGCGTTGATCGGGCTGCCCTTGCCGCGGAAATAGAAGACGCCGCCGTGATAGCCGCCGTGGAACACCAGGATCTTCTGCTTGCCGGTGATGCCGATCGCGGCGCTGACCGCCATCAAATTCGCCTCGGTGCCGGAATTGGTAAAGCGTACCAGCTCGATCGACGGGAAACGGTCGCGGATCGCGGCGGCAAACTTCGCCTCGGCCATGCCGTGCGCGCCAAAATTGATGCCGCCGTCGAGCGCTTCGTCTATCGCCTTGCGGATCGCCGGGTGCGAGTGGCCGTAAAGCCCGGCGGTAAACTCGGAGAGGAAATCGGCGTATTCGTGGCCGTCGGCGTCCCACAGATGGGCGCCCTCGCCCTTGACCATGGTCAGCGGAAACGGCTCGGCATAGATCGCCGACCGGGTGTTGCCGCCAGGCAGTGCCGCGCAAGCGGCCTCGTACTGCGCGAGGCTCTTCGGGTTGCGCGCGCGGTAATGCTCCTGCGCCTCGGCGAGCGCGGCGTCGATGTCGATATTGGAAGCTGCCATTCCCCCTATCCCGTATACGCCCGGCGGCCGTGGTCGCGCAGCCACAGGCGGACGAGGTGGCGGCGGCGGTCGGGCTCGGGCCAATCCTCGAACTCGGTGCGGCTGTGGCCGAGCGCGCGGTTGTCGACGAACTGGATTTCACCGGGCTGGAACTCGAAGTCGATCGAGACGTCCGGGTCCTCGAAAATGTCGAGCGTCGCGGCGAGCGCGGCAGCCCCCGCATTGTCGACCGGCTGGCCTTTCATCGCGTAGCCCGAATTGATCTGGTGCACGCTGAACCGCGCCTGCAATTCCTCGTCCTCGCCGACTGTGAAAACCGGCGCGGAGAAGGTGTCGGGTTGGCCCTCGAAGAACTCGCGCTGGCGGTCGAACCAGAACGGCTGGTAGAGGCGCGGCAAGAGCTCCTTGTGTCGCGTCAGGAGCGCGTTATGCACGGTATGGAACGAGAGCACACGACTGACTCCGCCCGATTTCGCGGTCTTGAGGCACAAGAGGCCGACGATTTCCGGCGGGGTGGTGTTGTAGGCGTTGTCGATATGGAAGCGGATTTCGATGTTGGTCTTGTCGGGGCGGATGCCGGAGCCGGGCAGCGCCTCAAGTCCGGTGTCGTGCACGTCGTAGATCATCGTGCCGTCGAGCTTCTGCGCCACCGGGCGGCAGATCATCGACGACAGGAGCCAATAGATCGTCTCCGCCTCGGTCTTCGACATCTCCTCGACCGGCACCCGGTCGACCACCGCGAAGCGAACGCCCTCCTTGAGGATGCGGCGCACCTCGGCCATCGCCGCATGGCAATTGGTCATGGCGAAATCGGCAGGAGTGCGAAGGATCGTCGGTAGCGGATGCGCGCGGATTTCGTCAACGACGCGGCGGATTTCGTCGAGGCAGGGGCCGTCGAGCCGGACGCGATAAGCCTCGGTGCGGATATCGGCGCGCTTCCAGGCGCTCGCGCCCTCGATCCTGTGGTCGATCATGATTTTGTCCTCGGCACCGCCAGCCGAGCAATTATGAGCTTGTTGTCAAATCAATCCAAGCTCGCGCAGCTCTAGGAGCATGGGGTCGGGCATCATCGAGAAATCGCCACTCGGGCCGCCGGGCGCGTCTTTCGGCACGTCCGAGGGCTGCAAATAACGCCAGCCCTGGAACGGACGGAAGGCGCGCGGCAAGGTCACGACAAACTCGCCATCGGTGAGGATCAGGCAATAGGTGCGGCCGTTGTCGTCGCGCTCGGGGCGGAAACCGATGATGCGTTCGCGCGCGCGGACCTGGCCCTTGACCACCCAATAGATCGAGCCGCCGTCGAGCACCGCCTCGGCGCGGCGCGGATGGTTGCGGGTGTAGACCCAGCTTTCGCCGCGCTCGGCCCGGCGCTGCGCGCGCGCTCGGCGCAGGTCTTCGACGTCTGCCGCGCCGACCGCCATCTTCACCAGATGCAGCGGACCGGCTGCGGAAAATTCGCCACCCTTTGGCATCAGGCGGTTTCCCCCAGCACGATCAATTCGGCGCCTTCCTCGACCAGATCGCCGACGGCATAACGGACGGCCTCGACGGTGCCGTCGCGCGGCGCGGCGATGGTGTGCTCCATCTTCATCGCCTCGACGACGATGAGCGGCTGCCCCTGGCTCACCACGTCGCCAACGGCGACGAGGAGCTGCACGACCCGTCCCGGCATCGGCGCGCTGAGCCGGCCGGCATGGACATCGGCTCCGGCCGGCGGCGCGAGCGGGTCGGCCCGCGCGAGACACCACCCCGCGCCGCCGATGAAGACGGCGATATCATCGCCGTGGTCGAGCACAAGGGCGCGGCTTTGCGCGCCGTCGAGGGTGAGCGTTACGGCGCCGTCGGGCGCGAAGCGCGCGGCAGCCGTGATATCGCGCTCGCCGATCTGCAAAACCCAGCCGCCGCCCTCCGTTGCGGCGGCGACCTCGCGAAGCGCATCGCCGTCGCGGAACAGCCAGGTCTGCGCCGCTTTCGGCGCGTTGAGCCGCCAGCCGTCGCGTCGGCCCCACGGATCGCGAGCAGGAGCTTCCGCGTCTCCAAGGCAAAACAGCGCCGCGGCGGCAAGAATTGTTTCCGGCGCCGCCGCGGGGGACGGCAGCAGCGCTGCCTTACGCCGCTCGATAAAGCCGGTGTCGAGCTTGGCGGCGGCGAAATCCGGGTCGTTGATGACGCGCGCGAGAAACCCGAGATTGGTGGCGACGCCAAGCACCCCGGTGTCGGCCAGCGCTCGGGCGAGCCGGGTGCGCGCGGCTTCGCGATCCGGCCCCCAGGCGACGATCTTGGCGATCATCGGGTCATAGAACGGCGTCACCGCATCGCCCTCGCGCACCCCGGTCTCGACCCGCGCCGTCCCGGTCGGCAGGCGCAACCGGTGCAAGGTGCCAGTCGCCGGCAGAAACCCGCGCTCCGGGTTCTCGGCGTAGAGCCGCACCTCGATCGCATGGCCGCGGCAGGCAATGTCGTTTTGCGTTCGGGTGAACTTCTCGCCGGCGGCGACGCGCAGCTGCCACTCGACGAGGTCGGCGCCGGTCACAGCCTCGGTCACCGGGTGCTCGACCTGGAGCCGCGTGTTCATCTCCATGAAATAGAATTTGTCCTTCTCGACGATGAACTCGACCGTCCCGGCCCCGACATAGCCGACCGCCTTGGCGGCGGCGACCGCGGCCTCGCCCATCGCCTGGCGCATCTTCGGCTTGAGCCCAGGCGCCGGCGCCTCCTCGACGACCTTCTGATAGCGCCGCTGGATCGAACAGTCGCGCTCGAAGAGGTGCAGCGCATTGCCGTGCGCGTCGGCGAAGACCTGCACCTCGATATGGCGCGGGCTCGTGAGATATTTCTCGATCAGCACCCGATCGTCGCCAAACGAAGCCGCCGCCTCGCGTTTCGCGCCGTCGAGCGCGCGAGCGAAGTCCGCCGCCGCGCCGACAA
>DATJSH010000062.1:0-2001 GCA_035504235.1 Allostellaceae bacterium
GAAACAGCGGGGGATGTCCAGGTACTGCGGGTATTCGGTCCGGGCCAGCTGCGTGACCGGCTTTGAAACGTTCGTGCCGGGTAGCTTCTAGCGGTACATCCGCAGATGCAGGCTCGGGTGCCAGAAAAGCTTGCCGAGGCCGCCGGCCGCCTTCGCCATGATCGGCAGCCAGCGTTCATGGCGTATCGCCTTCATCGCCAGCGCCAGCGGCCCGTAGAGCGCGACCTGGGCGGAGCCGGCGGCCATCAGCCGCAGCGCGCGGCCCCATTCGCGTGGGCGCACGGTGGTGCAAACAAATGTGGTGGTCTGCGCGCCACGGAACGCCCGGCGCAGCAGATAATCGGCTTCGAGCCGATCGGCCGGCACGCTCTCCCACGCCACTGCCTCGCCGCACCACACCATCGTGCGGCCGCGCCGCGTGAGCTGACGCAGGAACACCGTGTCCTCGCCGCCGGTGCGGCCGAGGCGCGGCAGAAACGGCTCGGCATCCAAAAAACAGCGCGCCTTGTCGAAAAGGGAGTTGCCGATATTCCAGCGCAACAGCCTTGTGCCGGTCGGCAGCCGCGCGTCGCGCGTATAGACGCGCTGGCGGTAGGAATCGATCTCGGCCCCTTCGGGAAAGCGCGGCAGCACCGGCCCGACGACCGCGTCCGCGCCGAACCGGGCCATTGCGTCGAGGAACTGCGCGAGCCAGTGCGGATCGGCCTCCTCGTCGTCGTCGAGAAAGGCGAGGTAGCGCCCGGCAGCCTCCGCGACCCCGGTGTTGCGGGCATGCGAGATGCCGGGCCGGGGCTCGTGGACGTAGCGGACCAGCACCCGATCGTTCGCGGCTCTCGCCTGGACGACCGGCTTGGCCGAGCCTTCGGGGTCGTTGTCGACCACCAGGATCTCGAACGGCGAGACGACGCCCTGCTGCGCCAGTACGCTGTCGATCGCCCGCGCCAAGTCCGCCGGCCGGCGGTACGACGGGATGACGACGCTGGTTTCGATCATGGCCGCCAGCATGGCGACGCCGCGATTAATTTATCGACAATACAATCGCGCTAAGACGAACGAATTCGGATCGCCCAGCGCAGGACCCCATGAAACGCGACTTGAGGCGGGTAACGCTCGCCGCCCGGATGGTGCGTGAGATCGGCGGTTTCCTCCGCACCCGGCCGGCCAAGGTCAACTGGCCGGGCGGTGTGGTATCCTTTACCTTTGACGACTTCCCGCGCTCCGCCTGGATCAATGGCGGTGCGATCCTCGAAAAATACGACTGCCGCGGCACCTATTACGCGGCGATGGGGATGGCCGGGACCGAGAACAATCTCGGGTCTCTGTTCGACCTCGACGATCTGCGAGCCGCCCACGCCCACGGTCACGAGATCGCCTGCCACACCTATCATCACCGCGATTGCGCGCGGCTGACGCCAGCCGCCATCGCCGACGAGGTCGACCGCAACGCGGCGGCGCTCGCGCAAGCGCTGGGGACGCCGGCGATCTCGAATTTCGCCTACCCGTTCGGCGGCGTGTCGCTATCGGCGAAGAGCGCGCTGTCGCCCCGCTTTCTGTCGTGCCGCGGCACCGGACGTGGGCTCAACCAGGGGACAATCGACCTCGCCGACCTGCCGAGCACCAGCATCTACAGCGACAATTTCGACCGCGAGCGGCTTTGCCGACTGATCGACGACGCCCGTGCCGGGGCAGGCTGGATCATCTTCTACACCCACGACGTGGCCGACGAGCCTTCGGCGTTCGGCTGCACCCCGGCTCAGTTCGAGTCGATCGTCGCCTACGCGGCCGCGAACGCGCCGGTGCTGCCGGTGCGCGACGTGCTGGCCAGGCTCGGTTTCGCCGGCGACCGGCCGGCCGAGCAGCAGGCCGCCTAGCGACAGAACGGCAAGCCGACCCGGAAATCCCAGGCGAGCCGGTGCACCGCCGGCTCGATCATCCAGCGCGTGCCGTGCAACGCCGCAACCAGGATGCCGCCGCCCAACAGCAGCCAACCAAGCGGCAGCG
>DATJSH010000063.1:0-13963 GCA_035504235.1 Allostellaceae bacterium
CCGCAATCGCGTTTTCCAGATAGATCGCGGGCGAGCCGCCATAGCTCTCGCCGATGTAGGACGAATCCTCGATCAGCACATAGTCGAAACAGGCGCGCTCAAGCGTCCGCGCGAGGTCGATGAAGAGCTCCGGCACCATCCAGTTGGCGCCGATATGCCCGGTCCATTCCTCCCCCCAGGCCTGGGCGCTAGACCCCTGCAGAAACCACGCGAGGTGAAACGGCTTAGCCATTTAGGGCGCCGATGCGCCAGCTAGCTATTCTTGCCCGGCCTGGAGCGCCAGAAGTTCCGGGTCGTTGTATTGCGGCCGCAGCGGCTGAGGCTTCGCAAGCATGGTCTGCAGATGACAGATTACGTCGCCCTCGTTGAAGACCTCGTGCTGCAGGAAGGGCGGCAGCGCGACGAGGTCCCAGCGCCCGAGGGTGATGTCGTGGCTTTCGCCGTTCTCCCAGCAGCGTACCCGCGCTTGGCCGTCAAGGATGAAGAAGATCTCCTCGGTCTCATGACAATGCATGGGTATCTGGTTACCGGGCGGCATCGATTGTATCGACATCGTGAACGCGGTCGCCGGGATAGAGCCGCGCAGGTCGTCGTGGTCGACCGAGCCCGAGGCGCCGAGATAGCGCCGTTGCGCTCGCGCGAAACGCGGGTCGAGCGCCGTCTCGAAGCCGAAGACGCTCCAATCCTCGCGCCGATCGGCGAAACGCGCGACACGGCCGGAAAGCTTATCCTGGAGCGCGGGTGGCGCGAACGTGTCCATCGGCTTGTCCTCCCTCAGATGAGCGCGCGGTAATCGAGCATGGCGGCTTCCCGTTCGTAATCGAGCAGCCCGGCATAGGCGGTGTCGGGCACGTCGGCAATCGCCGCGATCTTCAACCCCGCACGCGCCCCGGCATAGCGGGGTTCGCTGCCGATCGAGCGCAGCGCCGTACGCAGGATATCGACAATGTGTGGCGACGTCGCGACCGAGGTCACAAACGGGATCGCCGGGCTTATCGGAGTCTCGGCTAGAATACGGATCCGCACCGCCGCCTCTGGACGGTGGTGTTTCCAGAGCGCGTAGGTCACACAGTCGATCGAGGCGACATCCCCCTCGCCGCGGATCAGGCGGTCGAGGCTCGCCGGATGGCCGTTAGTCTCGATAACCTGACGGAAGAACGGCTTGCCGCCCGCGATCTCGGCGAGCGCGCGGCGCGGCAAGTTCATGCCCGAGTTGGAAACCGAACTGTTGAGCAGAAAAACGCCGCCCCTGAGGTCGGCGAGGGTTTGCGCGCGGGAGTCAGCGCGCACGAGGAAGAACGCACGGTGGGTCGGCCCGTCGGGCGACATCGTGCAGCCCGGCACGTCGTAAAGCGGCGTACCGAGACGGATCGCCTGACCCTTGAACACGGTTTCGAGCGGATAGCCGCAAGTCTGCGAAAACAGCAGTGTCGGTTCCAGCCGGTCCGGCACCGGGCCGCGCTCGAAGACCAGATGCTCCGGCACGTCCTCGAGCCCGGCCTCGATAAGGAGCCGCCGCAGCGCCCCCCAGAAGCGCGCGTTGGCTGCGCGCATTTCCGGGAGGTTGTACATCGGCAGGCTGACAAGCGAGGCCATGCGATCGCCTCAGATGACGCCGCCCGCCGGCAATTCCCCGCCAAACCAGCGCTGGACCAGGAGCTCGCCCGCGCCGACGAGGCCATAGAGCACGAGGCCGATGCCGCACAGGACGACGATCGCCGCCAGCACAGTCGCGGTCTCGCCGGCCGAGGATGCGAACATGATGATGTAGCCGAGTCCGGCCTGCGCGGTGATGAACTCGCCGACGATGACGCCGATCATCGCCATCGTTACACCCACCTTCATTCCGGCGAAGATGTAGGGCATCGCATAAGGAAAGCGCACCAGCAGAAAGCTCTGCCATTCCGAGGCGGTAAGCGAACGGCACAGCTGCAGCACGTCGGGCTTGGCGCTGACGAGACCGGTCGCCGTCGACACGACCATCGGGAAAAAGGCGATGAAGACCCCGACCGTGACGATCGACTTGCCGCCGACGCCGAGCCAGACGATGAAGAGCGGTGCCAGCGCGATCTTGGGGATCACCTGGAACATCACGATATTCGGGTAGATTGCCTCGCGGATAGCCGCCGAGGAGCAGATGCCGGTTGCCAGCAGCACGCCGATCGTGGTTGCGATCGCGAAGCTGACGACGATCTCGATTGTCGTCGGGAGCGCCTGCTCAATCAGGATGCGCGGGTTACCGCTGAGCACGTCCCACACCGCCGAGGGCGCCGGCAGCAGCTCGGGCGAGATATGGGTGATGCGACAGAGGAGTTCCCAGGCGATAACCGAAAACACTGCGAAGCCGGCCGGCAACCCGATCGTGCGGCCGAAGTGCACCACCGTCTCGCTGATGCCGGCGAGGCGGGTCGATGTGAGGATCGTGTCCTGAGCAACAGCCATCTATTAGCCCAGCCCTCTGAGTTTTTGTTAGCGGCGGCCGTAATGCTGGCGTACATAGCGCTCGGCGAGCGCGACCGCGCCGAACAGCGTGACGCCGATCATACAGAGGACGAACAGCGCCGCGAAGATTGCCGCGGTATCCATGCGCGAACTTGCGTAAAGAATGTAGAAGCCGAGGCCCGCCTTGGCCGAGATGAACTCGCCAATGATGACGCCGATAACCGCCATGGTCATCGCGATCTTCATCCCGCTGAAGATCGCCGGCAGCGCATAGGGAAAACGTACCAGGAGAAAGCTCTGCCAGTCCGAGGCGGTGAGCGACTTGCACAGGCGCAGAGTCGAGGTGTCGGCACTGGCAAAGCCGACCACGGCTGAAATCACCACCGGAAAGAAGCAGGTGAACGCCGAGAAGGCGACCCGCGACTCGCTACTGATGCCGAGCCACACGACAAAAAGCGGCGCCAGCGCCACCTTGGGGATGATCTGGAACAGCACCAGGTTGGGGAACAACATGTCGCGCGCCAGCGGCGAATAGGTGATCGCCATGGCGAGCACGATGCCGAGCGCGCAGGCGAGCGCGAAGGCTGTCAGCGAGTCGAGCGTTGTCGGCACCGCCTGATGCAGCAGCACTGGCAGGATGCGCCAGAACTCTGCGGCGATCTGGCTTGGCGGCGGCAGGATGACCGGCGGTATATGCGCCAGAACGCAGGCCATCTGCCAGATCGCCAGCACCGCGCCGGCAGCAGCGACGGGCAGGATCATCGGGCGGAGCTGCCGCAGCGTTGGCGGCGTTACCGCGCCGATCGGCGCCAGGACGGTTCCCGCCCGTGATGCAATCGTATCGACGGCCATCACCACCCCGCCATCATCACTGCGCCGGCCAGCCGTCGCCGCGGCGAGGGCCTCGGCGGAAGCACTGCAAGGGGCGGGCCACGGGTGCCGGCGGCCGCTTCACGTGAAGACCTTGTCGTAGACCGAGACGCGCTCGCGCACCTCGGCCCATTGCGTGTCGCTGAGCTTCGCGCTGCCGACGAACTGGTTGGTGAAGAGCGCGTCGAGTTCCGGCCGGGCCATCCCGGGTGTGGCGAGATAGGTCATCACCAGATCGGTCATCGCGGTATAGGCCGCAGGGTCGGACCAGCCGAGCCCATGCGCCTGCGCCTCGGGCTTGTCGACCGAATGCTGCCACATCATCAGGCCGAGGCGGGCGAGATCCTTGGCGTTCGGGTTGAGCGCCATCTCGGGCAGCCCTCTGAGGAAGAGGTCGACCGTCTCCTCGGGATTGGTCAGCGTAAAGGCGAGGCCTTCGAGGATGCCGCCGACCATCGCCTCGCAGAAGGCCGGATCCTTGGCGAGGGTCTCCTTGGTCACCGCGATGGTCTGGCCGTGATTGACGATGCCGACCGAGCTGTAAAGGAACCAGCGGCTCGGCTTGCCGCGCGACATCAGCGTCGCATAGCTGCTCGCGGCGAAATTGGTGATCGCGTCGACCTGATGCTCTTCGAGCACATGCTCGATGACCTTGTTGTCGACATGCACCGATTCGACGGTGCCGAGGTCGAGCCCGATCTTTTTCGCATAGGCCGGGAGGAACGGGAATTCCGCCGAGGTCGGCACCGAGGCGATCTTCTTGCCGGCGAGGTCCTGCGGCTTTCGGATCGGCGAGTCGGCAAGGACGCCCACGCCCATCGTCGCGTCGTAATCGGTCGTCGCCAGCGCCATGAGCGAGAGGCCCTTGGCGACCGAGAGGGTCAGCGCCGGCGCCGCGCAGAGGCCGCAATCGAACTGCCCGCCGGTGATGCTCTGCGCCGAGGCAAAGGAGCCGAAGCCGCGGGCGATCGACATCTCGATGCCGCGCTTCTGCATGAAGCCCTTGGCGTTGGCCATGTAGACAAAGGCGAAGCTGCCTTGCGCGAGCCACGGCAGGGTGAACTTGACCTGGCGCGTCTCGGCGATCGCCGGAAACGGCAACAGGCTCGCGGTCGCCAGCCCGGCGGCCCGGCCGAAGAGGGTCCGTCGCGAAATCGTGCGTCGCTGCATCGCTGCCTCCACTGCAGGCACCCCGCTTCCGGGATGCGGTGAGGTCCTCGCGACGCTTCCTCCGCTGGTCACGCCCCCTTGTCTGGCGAGGCGGCTACAACATTGACTTCAACGGAATCGTCATTCCCACGAAAGCGGGAGCCCAGGGGCAAACGACGGGTCGATGGCCCTCGGACCCCGCGTTTGTGGGGGCGACGACAGAAGTTGCGCCCGGGACGATCATCTTCTAGTGCGCGCCCTGATGATGGCTTTCCTCGATACGGGCGCGCAGATGGCCGCAAATCTCGTTGAACTCACGGCTTTCGCCAATTGACATCTCGCGCGGCCGCGGGAACGGAATCGTCAAATCCTCCACGATCGTCGCCGGGCGCCGGGTCATCACCAGCACTCGGTCGGCCAGCATCACCGCCTCGCGGATGCTGTGCGTCACAAAGAGCGCGGTCTTGGTGTATTGCTGCCAAAGATCGAGCAGAAGACCGTTCATCTCGTCGCGGGTGATCGCGTCCAGCGCGCTGAACGGCTCGTCCATTAAGAGCACGTTGGGGTCGTAGACGAGCGCGCGGCAAATCGAGACGCGCTGACGCATGCCGCCCGACAGTTCGTGCGGTTTCTTTTGTGCGAAGCCGTGCAAGCCCACCCGGTCCAGCAGCGCGTGCGCGTTGTCGTAGTAATCGTCGATCGGCCGCTTGAGGATCTTGATCGGGAACAGCACGTTGTCGAGCGCGCTTTTCCACGGCAGCAACGTTGAATCCTGGAACATGATGCCGATGCTGGTGCGCGGCCCGGCCATCGGCGTGCCGTCGACCGCGATGTTCCCGGTTGTCACCCCCTCGAGCCCGCCGACCATCATCAACAGCGTGCTCTTGCCGCAACCCGATGGGCCGAGGATCGCGACAAACTGACCGTGCGGCACCGTGAAGCTGACAGAACTGACCGCCTCGACCGCGTCCGGCGTCCCGTGGCGGTAGATCTTGCTGACCTCGCGCACCTCGACGCAATGCGGTGCGGTCGCGGCAGGCAGAGCGTGTTCCATGAGGCTATCCACGGGTCGTCACCGCCTCACGTGACATAAGCGCGAAATTCCTGGCAGTTCTTTTGTGCCTGATCCCACTCCGCGCTCGTGAGCTTAACGGTGCCGGCCAATTTGTTGGTCATCATGCTGTCGATGTCCGGGCGCTTGTCGTCCGGCTTAGCGAGGTACTTCATCACCAAGTCGGTTTGCGCGGTGAAGTCGGCCGGGTCGATGTATCCCATCCCTTTGGTGGTGATGGTCTCGCGCGCGCTGACGAAAATCATCAGCCCGGTGCCGACGCGGATCTGCTCCGCCATCTGCGGGGCCAGCTTCAATTCAGGCACCGCCTTGAAGAGAATGTCGATCGCCGCTTTCGGATCGAGCATCGTCGCCTTCAGCCCCTGCATCATTCCGTCGACGAAGGCCGCGCAGAGCTCCGGCTCGCTCGCGAGACGCTGCGGCTGGGTGATCACCGTGTTGCCGTAGTTCGGAATGCCGTAATGGCTATAGAGCATCGCATGCGCTTTGGTTCCGGTGGCGGCGTACTCCGCCAGGAACGTCGTCGCGAACCCCGAGACCGCGTCGACCTTATGCTCGGTCAGCAAACGGTTGCGCACTTTGTTGTCGACCTGGATGACCGTGACTTTCGACAAGTCGAAGCCGGCTTTCTCGGCAAATGCCGGCAGGAACGGGAACTCGCCCGACGTCGCGGTTCCGCCGAGCTGCTTTCCTTCAAGGTCTTTGGGCGTCTTGATAGGCCCGTCGTCCAGGACGCCGATGCCCATCGTCGCGTCATATGCGCAAGCGGCGAGCGAGACGATGGGGAGTCCTTTCACCCCCTGAAGGATGGCGGCCAGCGGCGCGCACATGCTGAAATCGAACCTTCCCGTACCGACCGCCTCGGCGGCGGCGACCGAGCCCGAGCCCCGCGCGATGCTGACATCGAGCCCATGCTTCTCCCAGAAACCCATCTCCTTGGCGACGTAGGTGAAGAGATTGCTGCCTTCCGCGACCCAGGGCAGCGTGAACTTCACGGGCTTCGGGGTCTGAGCGTAGACTAGGCGCGGCAGCGGAAGGCTGCCGGCCGCGGCGATGCCGGAGGTTGTCAACAAGCGACGGCGGGTGATCGGCCGACCGATATTCATCAAAGGTGACTCCCGTCCAAAATTGACGAAGCACGCAGGAAGCGTGCCACGGGCGCGGAGCCGATACCGTGGCATAGTCCATGCAGCAATCCGGCGGGGAGAAGATGCCGATGACAGTGGAGCAGTTTCCGGGCAGCGACGATCCCTATGCCGGCACGGGCCTGCCCGAGCTCGGCTTCCGCAATTACTGGTACCCGGTGATGGCCGCGTGGCGGCTCGGGCGCCGGCCGAAAGCCGTCAAGGCGCTGGGTGAGGACATCGTCGTCTTTCGTGACAAAGGCAAGCTCCATGCGCTCGCGGCGCGCTGCCCCCATCGCGGCGCTCGGCTGTCACAAGGGCGCTGCCTCTATCCCGGCAGCGGCACGATCAGCTGCCCGTATCACGGCTGGACTTTCTCGGGCGAGACCGGGCTGTGCGTCGCCAAGCTGATGGAAGGCCCCGACGCGCCCCTGTCGCGCCAGGCTTCGGTCAAGTCCTATCCGGTTCGCGAGCTCCGAGGCGCGATCTGGGTCTTCGTCGGCGACATCGAAGCGCCGCCGCTCGAGGACGAGGTGCCGCAAGTCCTCACCGCGACCGAGGACTGGCACAGCTTCGCGACCTGGCGCACCTACCGCTGCAACTGGCGCATCATGAAGGATAATCTCTGTCACGACATGCATGCGCCCTTTGTCCACCGCAAGTCGCCCGAGCTGATGTTCCAGCCGGTATTCCCGTTTGCCTCGAAACTCGCGGCCTTCCCGCTCGATGACGACAGCGGCATCGGTTATATCGCGAAGGACGGCATCCCTGCGGCCGAGTACCCCGGCCTCGGCACCTTCCCGCCAAAGCGCGAGACCTGGTACCGTTTTCTGATGCCCACCGGGCGCGGCAAGGAGATCAACGCCAAGGACCAGGCCGTCGTCAAATACGGGGTCAAGTACCGCCAATCCTCGCTGATGCCGGGCGCCACCTTTATCGGCCGGCCGAGCGGCGACTATTTTGTGCTGCGCTGGGTGACGCCGATCGATGCCGACAGCAATTTCTACTACAGCTGGAGCCTGTTCCGCCGCCGGGGCCGATGGCGCACCCTGACGCAACGCCTGTTCTGGCTCTGCTGGCTGTCATGGGCACATGACTGGCTGTTCTCCGACCAGGACAAGCGCATCCTCGAAAAGGTCATCCCCGGCAAGGAGCTGCACTCGCGCACCGATGCCGGGATGATCACCTGGCGGCGCTACGCGGCCGACCACGCGCGGCGCCGCGCCGAAGGCGGCGCCGACTCCGCCAAGCCGCTGCGCCCGCCGGCGGCGGAATGACCCGGTGACGATTGAGCATTTGATGATCGCCGGCGCACCAGCTCCGGTCGCGCCGTTCAGCCACGCGGTCGCCGCCGATGGCTGGCTCTTCGTCACAGGGCAAATGCCGACCGACCCCGAGGATGACGCAGCGCCGTTGCCCGAGGGCATCGAGGCGCAGACCCGCCGGGTCGTCGAGAACTTGCGGATCGTGCTCGATGGCGCGGGGTGCGCGCTCGACAAGATCGTCTTCGCGCGCGTCTACCTGACCCGTTTCGAGCGCGACTATGCGGCGATGAATGCAGTCTGGCGATCATATTTCGCGCCCGGAAAGCTGCCGGCGCGCACCTGTATCGGCGTCATCGGCCTCGCGCGCGGCGCGCTGGTTGAGATCGATCTCGTGGCGAAACGATGAGCGCAGCGCTGCAAGCAGTACTCGACGCGCTGCCGCCCTACGCAGGCAACGAAGCGGCGGCGCCGATGCTGCCGAAAGAGTGCTACACTTTGCCCGAATTCTTCGCGTTCGAGCGCGAGGCCGTTTTCGCGCGGAATTGGGTCTGCGTCGGCCGCGCCGATCAGTTCGTCCCGCCCGGCGACACCATCTCGGCCTCGGTCGCCGGCGAACCGCTGATAGTCGCCCGCGGCGTGGGCGGCGCGATCCGCGCGCTCGGCGCGGTGTGCCGTCATCGCGGCCATGTGCTGAACTGCGGCGGCGACCACCCGAAGGGGCTGATCCGCTGCCCGCTGCATTTCTGGACCTACGATCTCGACGGAAGGCTGGTCGGCGCGCCGCATATGGGCGACCAGCTTGCCGGGTTGCGCGACACGGTGCGCCTGCCCGAAATCAGGACCGCATTGTGGCACGGTTTCATCTTCGTCAACCTCAGCGGCAGCGCGCCGGCGCTGGCCCCGAGCCTCGCGAAGGTTGAGCCCTGCTGGGCGAACTACCCCGAAGCCGAGATGACGACGGTGCCGCCCGTGCAGGCGACGACCCCCTTGCCGTGGAACTGGAAGATCCAGCTCGAAAACTTCACCGACGCCTACCACCCCGAATTCGTCCATCGCGGCACGCACGACTTTGCGCCCAGCGGGCTGGAGGGGCGCGGCGTGGAATTTACGCCGATGGCGGCCGGCGACAACGCGATCGTGCGCCACGTGCCGATGCGGTCGCGCGACGGCGGGATGATGCGCGACGGCTGGGGCGCGGTGGCGATGTTCCCGGCGATCCCCGAGCTTTCCGAGCGCCAGCACAACTGGCTCAGTTTCGTGATGGTGCCGCCCAATCTGCAATTGATGTTCGCGCCGGGCGCGGTGTCATACACGCTCTTGGTGCCGGACGGGGCGGAGGCGACCTACGCCTCGAGCGACCGGGTCACCGGCGGCGGCTGGATCCTGCCGAAATCGACGCTCGCATTGCCCGATTTCACCGAGCGCGCCGCCGCGGTGCGCGAAGGCGCCGGCAAGATCTGGGCGCAGGACGTGCCGGTCAACAACGCGATGCAGGCCGGCAAACGCTCCCGCTTCATGCCCCGCGGCACCTACGGTCCGCTCGAGACGACGCTTGTCCAGTTCAACGCCTGGCTGCTGCGGTCCTATCGCCGCGGAATGTCCGATCAGCCCTGAAGTGGATGGGTCGCGATCCAGTGGCGGGCGATGTCGACGAGGTGGACGAGCCATACCTTATCGTGCCCGGCGACACAGTCGATGAAGATCGTGCCCGGCGACATAGTCGCTAAAGATCGTGCCCGGCGACATAGTCGATGAAGCGTTCGAGCGCGGCGGTGCGCCCGGGCCGGCCAAGTAGCGTCGACGCCGTTCAGCACATCATCGCCGCCATAGCTTTTCCAGATCGCGATCCCTTGAGCAGCGCGTCCGGAGTGTTCGTCACCGCACCATCCCGAGACTGGCCGACGAGAACAGTTTGAGGCCCAAGGCCTTCCGCGTCGCACCATGCCGTCTCGCGCAAGCGCGCTCGATGAACATCTGAATCACCATCAGAATGGTGGTCATCGCCAGGTAGTAGATTCCGGCGGTGGTCAGCGTTTCGAGATAGCGGAAATTCATTGATGCGGTCTGGTCGGCGGTAAGCAGCAATTCCTGCACACCGATGACCGAGACCAGCGCCGACAGCTTTAGCATGCCATTGAATTGGTTGCCGATCGGCGGGATGACGATGCGCAGCGCCTGCGGCAGCACCACCCACAGCATGATCTGCCGGTCTTCGAGGCCCAGCGCCCGCGCCGCCATGCGCTGGCCCGGCCCGACCGCGCGAATGCCCGAGCGCATGATCTCGGTCATGTACGCGCCCTCGTTGAGGCCGAGCGCAAGAACCGCGCAGGCATAGGCGGGCAGCACGATCTTGAACACCGGCAGGACGTTGAACGCGAACACGAGCTGCAGCAGCACGGGCGTGCCGCGAAACAGCCACAGATAAAGCAAGACCAGCGCTCGCACCGGCCGCCACGGCGCTTCCTGGCCCGCGGCGGCGACCAAGCCTAGAAACATCCCCATCAACAAGGCGGCGAGGCTGATCCACAGCGTCATTAGCGCGGCGTGAAGAAAATTCATGCTGAGTAGATAGCCCAGCATGATGTGCGGTGAGAAAATCGACACGCGAGGTTCCTGCCGTCTCGCGGGCCGCTCAGAGCGTGCTGTCGGGCGGCAGCCCGTATTTCTTGACCAGGTTGGTGATGACGTCGTCGGCGACGATCGCCTTGAACGCGGTGTCGATCGCTTCCCTGAGCTTGGGCTTGTCCTTGGCGACGCCAATACCGAGCTGGGTGTTGTTGTCAAAGATTTCGCCGGTCACCTGGAACGCATCGGGTGAATCCTTGATCAGTGCGGCGTTGGTCGGGGTCGAGGCGATGATTGCGTCACAGCGCTTCTCCTTGAGCGCCAGGGCGCCGGCCGCGGTCGAGGCGAGGCTGAGCAGCGTCAGGTCAGCTTTCCCCTGGTTTTTGCAGTCGGCCATGATCCCCTGCGCGGCCTTCTCGTAGACCGTGCCGACCGGCGCCGCGATGCTGTGGCCGCATAAATCCATTTTCTTCTCGATATGCAGCGGGTTGCCCTTGGCCACCAGGATCTGGTTGCCGACCTTCAGGTAGGGCACGAAATCGATGACCTGCGAACGTTCGGGATTGATGTACATGCCGCTGACGATCGCATCGATGCGATTGCCGAGGATCGCCGGGATTAGGCCCTTGAACTCCATGCCGGTCATCGTGGATTGCAGCTTCATCTTCTCGGTCAGCGCGTCGACCATATCGACATCGAAACCAACCGCCTTGTCGTCGGCCATCGATTCAAAGGGCGGGAATGTCGCTGCCGATCCCCAAGTCAGCTTGCCGCTATCGACGAGCGGCAGCGGCGCCTGAGCCTCGGCTGCAGGGGAGAACGCCGAAACGACGGCCACGACCAGCGCTAGGCCCAACACGTAGAGCTGCATCCCACTCTCCAAACGATGCTTGGCGGTCGGACAGGCAAGCTGCGTGCCATCGCGCGCTATCGCGGCGATCCCGGTCGGCACGATCCAGGTCGTCAGCCCGACCATCGTCCGCGTCAGCCCGTTGCCGACCCCCTGCGCGCGTGCCCGCAGATGCGTCGGCAAAAGCTCGGTCGGCAACGCCCAGAACGACGACGCGCCGAACCAGATCAAGGCGCCGTAGAGCGTATATACCGCGATGAACAGCGCATGGGCGTCGATCAGCAGGATCAGCAGCCCCTCCCAGCGGCGCGCTTGTTACGAGGCTGCGCTCGGATCTTCCCGGTCAAGTCACCGCCCAGGTGACCGAGGACGTTTATGAAAGCCCGACGGGCAAGACTCCGCTGATCCCGCGAGGTGCACGCCTCGTTGGCCAGTATTGACGCACAAGTCCCCGCGACGCTTCGCGCTCTCGCTCCGATTGCGGTGCACCGCCGGATGCCTTGGGATGGGTCAAAATCACTCCCATTCGATCGTGCCGGGCGGTTTTGAGGTGACGTCGTAGACGACGCGGTTGATGCCGCGCACCTCGTTGATGATGCGCGTCGCGGTGCGCCCGAGCGCCTCGTGCGGGAACGGGTAGTAGTCGGCGGTCATCCCGTCGGTCGAGGTCACCGCGCGCAGCGCGCAGACATTGTCGTAGCTCCGCGCGTCGCCCATCACGCCGACCGTCTTTACCGGCAGGAGCACCGCGAAGGCCTGCCAGATCTCATTGTAGAGCCCGGCCTTGCGGATTTCGTCGAGGTAGATCGCGTCGGCCCGCTGAAGGATCTGCACGCGCTCCCGCGTCACCTCGCCGGGGATGCGGATAGCGAGGCCGGGCCCCGGAAACGGGTGGCGCTCGACAAAATGCTCGGGGAGGCCCAATTCGCGCCCCAGTTCGCGCACCTCGTCCTTGAACAATTCGCGCAACGGCTCGACCAGTTTCAGCTTCATCCTCGCCGGTAGTCCGCCGACATTGTGGTGCGACTTGATCGTCACCGACGGGCCGCCGGTGGCGCTCACCGACTCGATGACGTCGGGGTAGAGCGTGCCTTGCGCGAGGAAATCGACCCCGCCGATCTGCTGCGCCTCGGCGTCGAATACATCGATAAAGGTTGAGCCGATGATCTTGCGTTTCTGCTCCGGGTCGGTGACCCCGGCCAGTTTGCCGAGGAACAGCTCGCCCGCATCCTTGTGGACAAGCGGGATGTTGTAATGCCCGCGGAACAGCCGCACGACCTCCTCGGCCTCGCCCATGCGTAGGAGGCCGGTATCGACAAAAATGCAGGTGAGCCGCTCGCCGATCGCCTCGTGGATCAGCGCCGCTGCGACCGCGCTGTCGACCCCGCCCGACAGGCCGCACACCACGCGCCCACCCGAAACCTGGTCGCGGATGCGCTGCACGGCCTGTTGGCGGAACGCGGCCATCGTCCAGTCGCCGCCACAGCCGCAGATGCCGTGGGTGAAGTTCTTCAACAGCGCGCCGCCTTGCGGGGTGTGCACCACCTCGGGGTGGAACAGGCAACCGTAGAAATGCCGCCGGTCGTCGGCGATCGAGGCGTAAGGCGCGCTGTCGGTCATCGCCGCGACGCGGAACCCGGCGGGGATCGCATCGACCCGGTCGCCGTGGCTCATCCACACCTGGGCGCGCGAGCCCTTCGGCCACAAATCGGCGAAGAGCGGGCTGTCGTCGACAATATCGATGACCGCGCGGCCGAATTCCTGGTCGTCGCTCAGCGTCACCCGCCCGCCCAGTTGGGCGCACATCGTCTGCATGCCGTAGCATATCGCCAGCACCGGCACGCCCATCGTGAACACGATATCGGGCGCGCGCGGGGTCGTCGCCAAGGTCACCGAGGCCGGCCCGCCCGAGAGGATGATGCCCTTGGGCGCGAAGTCGCGGAGCGCCTCCGCGCTCATCGTATAGGGGTGGATTTCGCTGTAGACGCCGTTTTCGCGCACCCGCCGCGCGATCAGCTGGGTGACCTGGCTGCCGAAATCGAGGATGAGGATTTTGTCTTGCGATGTGGCGGTCATCGATTTTCCCATTGTCATTCCGGGGCGCTGCGCAGCGAACCCGGAACCCATGAACACGAACCCATGAAAAGGACGCGCGGTCGTCTCAACCAAAGTCCGCTCTGTCCGTGTTCATGGGTTCCGGACCCAGCCCTGTGGGCTGTTCCGGAATGACAGTTTTAGGCGTGCGCTCGAAGATCGCGACGAAGAAGCCGTCGGTGCCCTGCTGCGCTGGCGTCAGCCGCAAAAAGTCGCCATCGGCCGGGCAGGGCGTGCCGATCGCCTCTGCCCAGGCCTGCGCAGCGGGAATGAGCGCGAAATCTACCGTCTCGGCGAGGAAACGCTCGGCCTGCGCCTCATTCTCCTCGTTCAATACCGAGCAGGTCACATAGGCAAGCCGCCCGCCCGGTTTCACCAGCCGCGCGGCGCTCGCGAGAATGTCGTGCTGGCGCACCTCCAGCTCAGCCAAATCCTGTGGTGTCGCGCGCCATTTGGCGTCGGGGTTGCGCCGCCACGAACCGACCCCGAGACACGGCGCATCGACCAGCACGCGGTCAAAGCTCCGGGCATG
>DATJSH010000064.1:0-6319 GCA_035504235.1 Allostellaceae bacterium
ATGCCGATCACCGCCATCGCGGCCGGAGGCAGAGCTCGATCGCGCGTTTAGCGCACCAACTCATTGATGGTCGCCGGCGGCGCGGTCACGGTCGCAACCCCGCCCGTATGATTGCACCGGCGAAACTATCGAGCCGGCGGAGGAGTTCGCACGCTCCGTTGGGCTTCTTTGATTGCATCGTGGCCTCCAACATCCGCACAACGGCGGATGTTGGCAGCTTGCCGCGGGTGGCCACGGCAAACCTTGATCCAGCTCAAAGGTGGCGGATGTTCGGGCTTATTTCGCTTGCAGACCCGCAGCCAAAGCAAAACGAATCAGCTCCGACAGGCTGCGCGCCCCCATCTTGTCCATGACGCGAGCGCGATGGATCTCGACTGTGCGCGGGCTGATCGCCAAATCATAGGCGATCGTCTTGTTCGGTAGCCCGGCAAGCAAGCCTTCAAGCACTTCCCGCTCCCGGGGCGAGAGCAGCTCCAGCTTTGCCAGAGCCGCTTGTGCGACCGGGTCGTGCTCCTCCACGGATTCGATACGCGACAGCGCGGCCCTAACGCTGGCCATAATCGTCGGGGTAGAAAACGGCTTCTCGATAAAATCGAGAGCCCCGGCTTTCATCGCTCGCACCGCCAACGGCACGTCACCGTGACCAGTGATCACGATCACTGCAAAATCCAAGGCTTGATCGTTGAGGGCGCGCTGAAGCTCAAGACCGTCCATTTCGGGCATTCGGATGTCGACGATCAGGCAACCCAAGGGCAGTGTCGGCGCCGCGTCGAGAAAATCCCTTGCCAGCCCGAATGTGCGAACACGATGTCCCACCGCCTCAAGCAGCACCGACAGCGAGTCGCGCACCGCATCGTCATCATCGACGATATAGACGTATCGGTCAGTCGGCATCAGCAGCCTCGCCCTGGCCGGTCTTTGGCAGCGTCAGGCGGAATACGGTGCCGCCGCCCTGGCGGCCGGCGACGGTCAAATGGCCGTGGTGGGCCTCGATGATCTCGCGACAGATTGAAAGGCCAAGGCCCATGCCGCTCTTTTTGGTGGTGACGAAGGGCTGAAACAAGCGGTCGGCGAGCTCAGGCGCAATGCCCGGGCCGGTGTCGGCGACGCTTGCTTCGATCTCATCGCGGGTCGCTCGCGTCGCGACGGTCAGCTCGCGGCGATCGACCGCTTCCATGGCTTCGACGGCGTTGCGCACCAGATTGAGGATCACCTGCTGGATTTGCACCGGATCGACAATCACCGGCGGCAGGTCATGGTCGAGTTCGAGCAAAACCCGCACACCCAGCTGCCGAGCGCCGACAAGGCCGAGGGCCAGCGCTTCTTCGACCAATTGGTTGAGATTTTGCGTGTGCCGCTCGGTCTCGCCCTTGCTGACGAACTGACGCAGCTGACGGATGACCTCGCCGGCGCGCTGCGCTTGCGCGACGGCTTTTTCCATCAGGTCGGCGATGCGTTCGGGCGGCGCCGCGCCGGTTGAGATCAGGTGCCGGCCGGCCTCGAGATAATTGGTGACCGCGGTGAGCGGCTGGTTGAGCTCGTGCGCCATGGTGGACGCCATCTGCCCCATGACGCTGAGCCGCGAGGCGTGCAGCAGCTCCGTCTGCAGGTCCCCGATGCGCCGCTCGGTCTCCTGCCGGTCGGTCAGGTCGCGAACAAAGCCGGTGAAGAAATTGCCGTTCGGCGAGGCGAACTCGCCGACCGCCAGCTCCATCGGGAACGTCTCACCGTTTTTGCGTTGGCCGACCACAATGCGGCCGATGCCAATGATGCGCCGCTCGCCAGTGCGCATGTAACGGGCGAGATAGCCATCGTGCTGATCGCGATATGGCTGTGGCATCAGCATCTTGACGTTATGCCCGACAACCTCGTCCGCACCGTAGCCAAACAGCCGCTCGGCCGCGGGGCTGAAGGATTCGACCACACCCGCAGCATCGATGAGGATGATCGCGTCCGGCACGGTATCGACGATCGAGCGCCACCGTAGTTCGCTTTCCCTGAGTGCGACCTCCGCGGCCTTGCGCTCGGTGATGTCGCGGATGATACCGACAAAGATCGGTTCATCGCCGTCGCCCGCCTCGCCGACCGATAGTTCCATCGGAAAGACCGAGCCATCCTTGCGCTTCCCCGCAACCTCTCGGCCGATGCCGATGATCTTCTTCGTGCCGGTGTGAAGGTAATTTGCCAGATAGCCGTCATGCTCGGCCGCATACGATTCAGGCATCAGCTTGTTGACATTGTGACCAACCAGTTCATTCGCGCTGTATCCGAAGAGCCGCTCGGTCGCCTGATTTACGGAGCGGATCGCGCCGGTGCGGTCGATGACGACGATAGCATCGACGGCCGTGTCAACCACAGCACGGTACAGCGAGTCGCCGATACCGTTGCCGCTTTGCGATGAGATTTGCGTTGCCAGTGCCGCTGCGCTCCGCCGCCGCGCGCCAGAAAAATGCACCTCCAGAAAATAACACGAACGGAAGGTGCAACAAGCTCCGGCAGCGCGGCAGGGTCGCGAGATCGGACTTAGTGGCTCATCAGCAGCGGCACGGGGGCATCGGCCAGGAGCTGTTTTGTGACGCCGCCGAGGAACGCCTCGCGCATGCGGCTGTGCGTGTAAGCGCCCATCACGATCAGTGTGGCCTGATGCGTCTGCGCGGCCATGACGAGCGCAGTGCCGGTCGCGCGCTCACCCGTCGGAAAGATGACCTCGGGCGTGTGAATCCCCCGCGCTCGTAGCGACACCGCGAGGTCGTCGAGGTCGACCGCCTCAGCTCCATACTCAAGCGCGGTAAATATGGTGACCCGCTTGGCAAGGCGCAGAAGCGGCATAGCACCGAAAACCGCGCGGCTCGCCTCCAGACTACCATTCCAGGCAATGAGGATGTTGTCCGTCAGATTTGCCGGCAGCGTATCGCCGACGAGCAAGCTCGGGCGGCCCGTGCCGAACACCGCAGCATCGAAGCAGCGCTGCGCCACGATTTCATCCCCCGCCGGCCGGGGAAGGATGATGAAGTCGCTCAGCCGTCCATAGCGGGTGACAACCGGTTCGAACTCGCCGACATGTTCCGACCAGTTTGCGGCCCAACCGCCCGCCTTACCTTCGGCTACCTTTGCCGAACCGCCGTTGCGGTCGCGCCATTCGGCGAAACGGGCCTCCGCAGCGGAAGCGGCTTGACGCCCCTCGCGTTCAATGGCCTCTCGGGTCACCCCCGCGGCCGCGATCATTTCGGGAACCATGGAAGCGGCGGCGTCGGGATTGGGGCGGATATAGGCCGCTTGCACTTGGGCCTTCAGCTCTTGCGCAAGCCATAGTGTGGCGTCGAAGACCTGCGAGGTCGGCAACTCCTGCGCGAGCGGCATGAGGATCGAGGTAATCATCGGTTCCCTTTCTGTCGGCGTTTCAACGCGCCTCGTGGCCCTCGTGCCGATGGCGCAGACTCATGACGTACGCGACGACGTTTGCAAGGTCCGCCGGCGCCAAATCGGGATACGGCATGTTGGAGTACCCGTGCTGGCGGCTGAGAAAGTCGCGCAAAGCCGTCGGAGTCATGTCGGGGCGGTTTGCGACCTCGGTAAAACTCGGCGCGTAACCGGAGACCAGCGGCCGAAGCGGCTGATCGGCCGCGACCACATGGCACGCATCGCAGTTGTAGCCGACGAACTCGCGCCCAGCGCGCGCGCTGCCGGGGCGCGCCTGATCCTGAGCCAAAGCAGAAATCACGGTGAAGCCGATCAGAAAGAGCGCCGAGGTGGCCAGACACAACTTGCGCATTGCTTTGCTCCTCTTGCGGGAAATCAATGCGCTTCGTCAGCGCCGATGACGAGACCGGATGTTGGCTCGACCCAGACCAGGTGGTCGTTCACCGCCTTAACACCGGCGACACCCTCCGCCGCCACGATCAGTGCCGCACGCTCCCGTTCATCGGTGATCGCGCCATGAAGATCGACAACTCCAGCTTTCACCGTCACCTCGACGCTGAACCGCGGCCCCCACGGTTCCTTGTCGATGATCTCCAAAATGCGGCGGTGGATGGACTCGTCGGACACCGCATCGCGGCCCCGCGATACAGCGTGCCGGGTCGATTTGTGGACCAGCGCGCGCACCAGATCGGAGCGGCTCACGATACCGACCAGCTTGCCATCCGCGAGGACGGGAACCCGCTTGATGCGGTGCTTTTCCATCAGTTGCACGATCTCGGCGAGATCGGTACTTGCGCCAACAGCGACAACGTCGCCCGTCATCACTTCGCCGACCTTGCGAGCATGCGAATCGACGTATTCGTCGGCGAGCCGCCCCGGGCCCATGAGAAATGCCGACCAACCTGTACGATGCCGTTCTGTGCCGGTCTCCGCACGGCGCAGCAAATCCCCTTCGGTGAGGACTCCCACAACTGCTCCCTTCGCGTCCGTTACGGGTAGGCCGCTAATGCGATGCTGGAGCATAAGTCGAGCGGCTTCGACGAGAGCGGTCTCCGGGCTAACACTCAGCGGGTCAAGTGTCATGACGTCGGCAGCGTTCATGGACTTTCTCCTCACAATGGCGCATTCAAGCGGCAACGCCGATGGCGCGCGCCCACGCTTGTCGTGCCTTTTCCTCGCGTAGCGCTTCGAGCCGGTCGGCACGCTGCCGCAAAGCCTGACGATCGGCGGCGCTGCCATAGGCGTGAGTCGGGGCCGCACAGGCGGTCGGACACCGCGTGACACCCTTGTTGCGGATGAAAGCAGCGATCACGGCTTCGTCGTTGTTCAGCGACATTGTTCGCTCCCGGTTACCTCGGCAAATCGGCGATGGCAGGATGATCGGCGATCCGCGGGTCGCCGCGAAATCCGGTTTGTCCCTAAGGAAAATTGCGTAAGGGACACTACGTAGTGGTCAGTGGCCCGCTATTGATCCTCGTCAATTCGCGGCGCTTCGAGCTGACGCAGGGTGCGAGACCACAGGGAAGAGCCCGATGTCCGTCCGCAACCTCGAAAAGCTGTTTACCCCCGCTTCGGTCGCATTGATCGGCGCCACCGACCGCATGGGCTCGGTTGGTGCGGTTGTTTTGCGCAACTTGCGGCGAGGCGGTTTTCGAGGGGCGCTAATGCTGGTGAACCCCCACCATCGCGAGCTTGCCGGGCTGACGGTCTATCCGGATATAACAAGTCTGCCGGATGCACCCGATCTTGCGGTAATCGTCACACCGCCTGCCAATGTGCCGGAATTGATCACGAAACTCGGAGCGCGTGGCACCCGGGCTGCGGTCATCATTACCGCGGGGTTCGGCGAAGTCGGCGATGCTGGCAAGGCGCTGCAGCAGGCCACGCTCGACGCGGCCGAGCCCCACTTGCTTCGCCTGATAGGACCGAATTGCGTCGGCATCATGGTGCCGGGAGTCGGCCTTGACGCCAGTTTCTCGCATCTAGCACCGCCGCCAGGCACTCTCGCCTTTGTGAGTCAATCGGGCGCGATGATCACAGCGATGCTCGATTGGGCGACGCCGCGCGGGATTGGCTTTTCACACGTCGTATCGCTGGGCGACATGGCCGATGTCGATTTTGGCGACATGCTCGACTACCTGGCCGCCGACGCGAATACCCACGCCGTCCTGCTTTACGTCGAAGGCATCACGCACGGACGCAAGTTCATGTCAGCAGCCCGCGCTGCCGCCCGCGCCAAGCCAGTTTTGGTGCTAAAAGCGGGACACTCCGCGGCCGGCGCCAAAGCCGCGCATTCTCACACCGGTGCACTCGCCGGCAGCGATGCGGTTTACGAGGCGGCTTTTGCCCGCGCCGGCATGTTGCGCGTCGGCACCATGGCCGAGCTGTTCGAAGCGACCGAAACCCTGACGCTTACCAAGGCGCAGAAGGGCGAGCGGCTGGCAATCATCAGCAATGGCGGCGGTGCCGGGGTACTGGCAACCGATGCGCTCGCCGCCCAGGGCGGAAAACTTGCCGAACTCGCGCCGGAGACAATCGCCGCACTCGACAAGGTGCTGCCGGCAACGTGGAGCCGGGGCAATCCGGTCGACATCATCGGCGACGCGCCGGGCGCGCGATACGCGGCGGCAGTCGATAAGGTGCTCACCGACGCCGGTGTCGACGCGGTCCTTGTGCTGAACTGCCCCACCGCCCTCGCCAGCCCCGACGACGCCGCTCGGGCGGTGATTGACACGATCGGCGCTCATTCTGCTGCCCGAAATGTGTTTACCGCCTGGCTCGGTGAAGAGACGGCGGCGCCTGCACGTCGGCGGTTCGAGCTGGCTGGCACGCCGACTTATGAGACGCCCGAGGCGGCGGTCGCGGGCTTCCTCCACCGGGTCCGCTATCAGCAGAACCA
>DATJSH010000065.1:0-3006 GCA_035504235.1 Allostellaceae bacterium
TTGACGGCGCCGGTGTCGCCGGCCCAGGCGGCGCCGATCAATCTTCGTTCGTCTCGCGCCAGCTGCTCGGTCGCATCCTTGGGTTCGGGCGCGGGGTCGTGCTGCGGCTGCGGATCGAGTCGGCCCCGCTCGCGCTCGACGCGCTCAAGCTCGGGTCGGACTTGGGCGCGGGCGTTCGACAGCGTCCGGGCGCCGCGATGGATTTCGAAATCCAGAATGTCGCCATAGTCGCTGGCCCCGCGGTTGATCTCGTTCTCCAGATTCGGCCAGCGGTAGGACCAGGCGCCGTCTTCGGCTCTGGTGGCCAGAAACAGATCGTCGCCTCGACTCAGGAAGGCGCGACGATCGTCGGGGTCGGGCACGGTGTCCCGGCTCTTGTCCGGGCCCAAGGTCGAGAACCAGGTGACCTCGTAGCCGTGCTTGTCGGCGGCATAGGCCGGCAACGGGAGCCGGCGCATCGCGGCGCGCTCTTGCGCCGGGGTGCGGGCGTCGGTTGTCGCCGCTTGGAAGCGATGCAGCGCCGCGACCGTCTCATGGTGGCCGTTGAGGATCGCATGGCGAAGGGCGTCGTCGTCCTCTGCCCGCGGATCGGCGCCGCAATCGAGCAGCGCCTGGACGAGGCCGGTGTCGCCGCGGTAGGCGGCCCTTCGTAGCGGAAAGTCGTTAACGACGTGGACATCCGCGCCGGCTTCGATGAGCACGATCGCCGTCTCGGCGTGCCCTAACATGACCGCGTGGTACAAGGCGACGTCTTCTCCGGCATGGATATCGGCGCCGCCGGAGAGCAGCGCTTGAACGATCTCCGTATGGCCTCCCGCGGCGGCGACGCGCAGCGCCGCATTGTCGTTGATTTGCACCTGAGCGCCGGCATCAAGCAACGCTCTGACCGTCTCGGTGTGGCCGTTGCCGGCCGCCGCTTGCAGCGGCACGCCGTACAGGCCGTACGCGTCGACATTCGCCCCGGCGTCGAGCAGCGCTTTAACGGCCTGCGTATCGCCTCGCGAGGCGGCTTGATACAGCTTCTCCTCTTTCGATGGCTCCTCCATTGTTTCCTCCGAGGTTTCACAAACGAGCGGCGGTCATCTTTGAGAAGCGGACTGGCTCACGCGCTGTGTCGCGGAGCGATATGTAGAGCGCCCGCAACCTTTAGTGTGGGGCATAGGTAACCGCTGTAAAGGGGGTGGCGTCACCAAGGATATCGCCCAGAGGTGAATCCAGGGAATCTCTGACGGATGACGCGCAGTACGAAGCTGCCTCGCGGCACCGGAAGCGCCCAGGCGGCCTGCGGCCGGGGGATCGGGGCTGAACCCCGTTTGGCGCTGCCCGCAAGGGGCGCGCTGGCGAGACGCTAAACGTCTCGCTTGCGACGGCGGGAAGCTCGGGCCGGCTTCCCAGATTCGTCTGTCGGGCGTCCCGGGTCGGGCTCGGGCTTGTCCTGCTTTTTGCGCTTCGGCTTGAGGATGTTGATGGCGCTGGCGTCGAGCGTGCTCTTGATGTGTGCGGCGTAGAACCGCTCGATCATCTCGACGCTGGTGCGGCAGTTTTTGGCGATCTGGTAGATGTCGGCGCCTTCCATCAGGCGCATGCAGATGTAGGTATGGCGCAGGCTGTAAGCTGTGCGCGGGTTGCCGTCGCGGTCGAGCTTAAGCTTCGTACGCGTCAGCAGGTTGTTGAACATTTTCTTGTGTTCGCCGGGGAACACCGGATCGGTCGGCTCCGGGAATTTGACCTGGTACTCGGGCGCGGGTTTCTCGAGATCCTCGCCGCGGCGACGGCGCGCTCGCTTGGTCTGGGCCGGACCGACGATCCGACCGCGCTTCAAGAGCCGCCGATACGGCCGGACCGCGCCCGGCATGCTCTTGCAGTAACCGACGCCGCGTTTGCCGCGGACCTCGATCTCAAGGATGGTGTCGCCGGTGGCTTCGTCCTTCACGATCGAGATGTCGCGATGCTGCAGGTTCTTGGCTTCGTCGGGCCGCAGGCCGGTGTTGGCCATGAAGAGGACGAAGTCGTGCAGCTGCTCGGCTTCCCAGCGCCGGGTCTCCTGCGCCGGGTTCTCGGCATAGGCGCGGGTCGCTTCGTAAAGCTGCCGGTATTCCTCGGGGCTGAACCAGGGGCGGTGGGAGATCTTGCCCTGCGTCCGGTAGGGCGGGGACAGATCGGGCAGATGGTCGAGCCATCCGTGGCGGATGGCGGTTTTGAGAACGAGGCGCAGCGTCACGACCTCGTCGTGGAGCGTGCTGCGCGCCGGCGCCTTGCCCTTGCGCCCGTTCTTGGCGCGGTGAACGCGATACTCCTGCACCTTACCGGCCGTCACCTCGGAGACGCCGAGCTCTCCGAAGAACGGCAGCAGATGGAGGCGCAGCCGGATCTGGTGCCCTTCGACCCATTTCGGGCTGCGCTGGCCTTCGGTGATCAGGCCGTATTCGGTGGTGAACTGCCTGGCGGCGTCGCCAAAGGTCTTCTCGGTCTTGAGGATGCCGGCGCTGCGTTTGCCGCGCAGACCGAGATACCAGTCTTCGGCGATCTGTTTGGCGCGAGCAATGCTCTCTTCGCCGGTGCTCGTGCGGTATTTGCGGTTGTCGAGATGCGTCGCGCATTGCCAGTAGCGGCTTCTCGGACGTTTGAAGAGCTGGACGCGAGCGCCCATGATGGTGTGGTGAAGCTGCCGCATGTTCCCTGCCTTTTTGGTTGAAAGTGTGCCGGATGTGTGCCGGGCATTTTGGCAAGGAAAAAGGGGTTAGGCAAGCGCCTAACCCCTTGTTAATACTGGTTGCGGGAGTAGGATTTGAACCTACGACCTTCAGGTTATGAGCCTGACGAGCTACCGGGCTGCTCCACCCCGCGTCGAGGGTACGTCCGATCCGCGCATCGCCCGGGGGTTTGGGAGGGGGCCTGGCGGCGACCTACTCTTCCGCGGCTTGAGCCGCAGTACCATTGGCGCTGAGGGTTTTCACGGCCGAGTTCGGGATGGGATCGGGTGGGGCACGCCTCGCCATGGCCACC
>DATJSH010000066.1:0-7634 GCA_035504235.1 Allostellaceae bacterium
GTCGCCAACATGATTCCCACTTGCATCACCGATGATGTCGAAGCGGGGAAAGCGGTTAATCGTCGCACCCTGACGCGCTACGCGATGCTGCCGAACTACCGCAACTACTGGAAAGAGGCGGGCTATGCCGACGAGATGGCGGCGGTCGAGGCGGCCATCGCCGAGGGCCGGCAGGCCGACATCCCCAGCCTGCTGAGCGATCGCTGGCTTGCCGACAACACGCTGTTCGGGCCGGCCGCCAAGGTGCGCGAAGGCATCGAGGCGTGGCGCGAGGCGGGGGTTTCGACCCCGATCATCGTGCCGTCCTCGGCCTCGGGCAACCAGTTGCAGGCGATCGAAGAATTGTTCGCCGCATTCGATTAACCAAGCGCGGTGGCGCCTCCGCCCGGCCTTCGGCCGGCGCCGAGAGCTCGCGCGCCAAAAGGACCGTGGGGCGCGAGCCCCAACCCGATCGGCTGACGCGCGGCTTGCTTGCGGGACGGTGCGGGAAGGGTTTTTCGCCGCAACCAGAGCGGAACCTTTTCGCCGAACGCCGTTTTTTACATCGGGAACAAGCAAAAAGGTGCGCGATGACGAAAAGCATTCCTGCGGTCATGTTCAGGGTGGTGTCCGGCGCTGTTATTGTCGGCGCCCCGTTGCTTCTCGGCGCGTGCGCGCCGCCACCGCCGCCGCCGGTGGCGGCATGCAGTGCCTGCGCGGCAATGGACCGCGCCAATGCGGCTTATGCGCTGGCGCAGCAGGCCGAGAACGACGCGCAGGCCGCGAAGGTCGCAGCCAGCACAATGTATCAGCGTACCCTGCACAAGTAGATTATACCGTCGCCCCGGGCCGTTCGGTCGCGGCGCGTCCGCGCCGGGCGCCTCGGTATGAGCTGCAAGAGGAGGCTTTATGACCTCTGCACAGCGCGCGCTGGGCTGTGCGCTCGCGACCGCCGTCGTGGCGCTGTTGACCGCGCCGGCGATGGCGGCGGATTTTGTTGTTGCTCCCGACACCAAGGCTGTCGGGCAGGTTCAGACCTACGTCGTCCAGCAGGGCGACAATTTCGCCGATATCGCCCGCAAATTCGATATCGGCTACACCGAGATGATGGCCGCAAACCCGGGGGTCGCGCCATGGACGCCGCCGGTCGGCCAGACGCTCTACATCCCCTCGCTCTACATCCTGCCCAATGCGCCGCGGCAGGGCATCGTCATCGATCTCGGCGAGCGCCGGCTCTATTACTTTCCGCGCGACGGCGCGATGCAGACCTATCCAATCGGCATCGGCGCGATCGGCTTCGACACGCCGCACGCCACGACAAAGGTGGTGCGCAAGGAGCCGAACCCGGTGTGGATCCCGCCGCCGTCGATCCGCGCCGAGCAGCCCGACCTGCCGGCGCAGATCGGCCCCGGCCCCGACGACCCGCTGGGCGACTACGCGCTGCGGCTCGGCTGGCCGAACTATCTGATCCACGGCACCAACAAGCCCGACGGCGTCGGCCGCAATGTTAGCCACGGCTGCATCCACCTCTATCCCGAGGACATCCAGAAGCTGTTCAACTCGGTCGCGGTGGGGACGCCGGTCCGGGTCATCGACCAGCCCGTTCAGGCGGCGTGGATCCAGGGCGGGCTTTATGTCGAAGCGCACCCGTCAAAGGATCAGGCCGACCAGATCGACACCGAACAGGCGATGACCCCCGATCCGCCCACCGGTCTGCGCGAGACCGTCAGCGCCGCCGCCGGCGATGCCGCTCAGGCGGTCGATTGGAACACGGTCGATCAGATCGGAGTGCAGCGTACCGGCCTGCCGGTCGAGGTGGCGCAAGGGGCTCCAAGCGGGCCGGCGGGTGAGCCGGTGGCGTCCGCGCCGGCCCAGGACAATGTCGCGGTAGATGCCGCGACTTCCGTGCCCGACGTTACGCCGGCCTCGGCGCCGGTGCCGATCTTCGGCACGCTGCAGCCGCCGCCGGGCATGGCGCCGCAAGGGCCGCAAGATGCTTCCATGCCGGAGGCGCCCGGTTATGATACGCCGCAAACCGGCTACGGCGATGCGGCGACGGCGTCGCAGGTTCCCGCCGACCAGGGTGTGGAAGACCTGCAGGCTCTCAAGGCGGCGCCCGCCGCGACCCCGCCGGCCTCATACGCCGCCCCCGACGCCGCGCCGGCCAATAGTCCCGATACCGACCCCAACGCCGCCTACAACGCGCAATTCAAGAACTGATCCGGCGGGTGGCACGCAGTTCTGGTATCGCCTCCGCGGGTCTGACTGGGGCGTCCTCGGTCTTTCTCGCCGTGGTTTCGTAGGAGGAGACGTGGGTGGCCGGATCAAGTGCGGCCACGGGGACGAGAAAAATCAGCGCTCGCGCAGTTTCGGGTCGAGCACGTCTCTGAGGGCGTCGCCGAAGAGGTTGATGCCGAACACGGTCAGCATGATCGCGAGGCCGGGGAAGATCGCGATCCACGGCGCGGTCGAAGCGTATTCCTCGGCGCCGCCCTGCAGCATCAGCCCCCAGGCGGCGACCGGTTCCTGCACGCCGAGCCCGAGATAGGAGAGCGATGCCTCGGCGAGGATCGCCTGCCCGACAAAGCTCGTCAGCATGATGAGGAACGGCGCCACGACGTTTGGCACCATGTGGGCGAGGATGATTCGCGAGTGGCTGTAGCCGAGCGCGCGGGCCGCATCGATATAGGGCACGTTGCGGATCGACAGGGCCGACGAGCGCACCACGCGCTGGCAACGCGGGATCAGCGGGATGGTGATCGCGACGATGACGTTCTGCACGCCGGTGCCGAAGATCGACACCACCGCCAGCGCCATGATGATCAGCGGAAACGAGACGACGATGTCGTTGATCCGCTGGAGGATGAGATCGACCCGACCGCCAAAATAGGCGCTGCTGACCCCGAGGACCAATCCGCTGAACCCGCCGACGACGGCCGAGGTGATGCCGACGATAAAAGCGGTGCGGGCGCCGAATAGAATGCGCGAGAGGATGTCGCGGCCAAGCTGGTCGGTGCCGAGCCAATGCGCCCAGCTCGGCGCCTCGGTCATTGCGGCGAAATCGTTGGCGGTCGGGCTGTAGGGGGCGATCACGTTGGCGAACAGCCCGCACAGCCCAAAGATCGCGACGATGATCATGCCGATCGAGCCGACGGGCTGACGGCGCAGAAAGCGGATCGTCGCCGCCCACACGCCGCGCGGCGCGACATAGACGCTATCGGCGGCGAGGGCGGCGGTTCCGGTCGGGGTTGGGGCGGCGTAGGTCATGCGGGTCTATCCCTGGGGCCTTACTTCAGGCTGATGCGGGGGTCGAGCCAGGCATAAAGCAGGTCGACCACGAGGTTGCACAGCACGGCGATGGTTACCACCAGCATCACCAGCGCCTGGGTCAGCGTGTAGTCCTGGTTCTGCACCGACAGCACCATCAGCCGGCCGATGCCGTTCAAATTGAACACCTGCTCGGTGACGACGAGGCCGCCGATCAGAAAGGCGAACTCGAGCCCGATCACGGTCACCACCGGCAGCAGCGCGTTCTTCAGCGCGTGGCGGTTGATGATGATCTTTTCCAGGAGGCCCTTGGCACGCGCGGTGCGGATATAGTCCTCGCGCAGCACTTCGAGCATCGCCGAGCGGGTCATCCGCATCGACACCGCGCAATAGCGGTAGCCGACCGTGATCGCCGGAAGCATCACGATCGAGAGATTGCGGATCGGGTCTTTCCAGAGCGGCACATAGTCGATTGACGGCATCCAGGGGTGGCCGCTGATCGCCTGGGTGATGTCGAGCACAAAGAGGATCGCCATGATCCCGAGCCAAAAGGACGGCGTCGCGATGCCGGCGATCGAGAATGTCCGCACCATGAGGTCGATCCAGGTGTTCTGCTTCAGCGCCGAGATCGTGCCGAGCGGGATCGCCAGGACGATGGCGATGATCGTTGCGATCACCGCGACTTCGAGAGAGACCGGAAAGCGGGTCGCGATCTCGTCGATGACGGGCTTCCCCGACCACATCGAGATGCCGAAATCGCCGCGCGCCATGCCCCAGATGAATTGGCCGAATTGCACGATCCACGGCCGGTCGATGCCGATCTCGGCGTGGCAGGCGGCGAGCGCCTGCTCGCTGAACGTCGTGCCGCCCGAACCCAGCCGCACCAGGCAGATGTCGCCGGGGATCAGTCGCATCAGGCAAAAAACCAGCGTCGCCGCGCCGAGCAGCGTCGGGAATACCAGGAGGATGCGGTTCACGAGGTAGCGATGCATGTCTCTAGGTCGTCGTCCCCGATGCGTTTTCTAGCAGGCGGTATCGCATGAAGCGCGGCGCGGCGCTATCACGTCATTGCGAGGCGCGTTGGATGGGCTACGTGCGTCCTTCGAGGCTCCCATCGGTCGCACCTCAGGATGAGGTTTTTCCTTAGCGCCACCATCAAACCTTCCTCATCCTGAGGCGCCTCGCGCAGCGAGGCCTCGAAGGACGCGATGATGGTTTTGCAGTCGCACCTCACCGGTCGAGCCATACCGTGCCGAGGTCCTGGTTCACGTAGTGGCTCGGGCCGATCTTCCAGCCCTTCACATACGACCGGTACGGCACGATGCGCTGCCACCACAAAAGGAAGATGCCGTGCGCTTGGTCGTCGAGGACGTATTTGTTGAATTCCAGCAGCTTCTGCTTCTGCTTGGTCTTGTCCAGCTCGCGCAGCATGGAGTTGTAGAGATCGACCTCGTGCTGGTCTTCGAAATTGCCATAGTTTCCTTCCGAGATCGTGTGCGGCAGGTACTTGCCGACATCGGCGAGCGGGTTGACGACGTTTTGGCAGTTGCCCTCGACCGTCATATCGAAATCCTCGGCCCGCATGGCGGCGAACCAGGGCCCCGTCGGCAAGACCTTTTGGGTCACGTGCACGCCGATCTTCGACCATTGGTCGACCAGCCAGATGCCGTAATATTTGTAGGGCTGGTCGGTTGAGCGGTTGAGCAGCGTGAAGGTGAGGTTCTCCTGTCCGGCTTCCTTCAGCAGCCGCTTCGCCTCGGCGCGCGACTTCTCGATGTCGGGCCAATAGCCGGCGATCTGCTGAAGTTCTTCCTTGGTCGGCGCCAGCGGTGAATCGGGATAGGTCAAGCCGCCGACGGTGTGCACGATCGCGATCTTCGACAGCTCTTCGGCGTCGCCCCAGCGGTTGATAGCGAGGGTCAATGCCCGCCGGACGCGGACATCGTCAAACGGCTTTCTCTTGTGGTTCGGGGTGACCAGACCGCCGCAATTCCAGTCGCTGGTCTGCACCGCGAGCTGGTCGCCGAGGGCGGCCTTCAACTCGTCGCGCACCGTCGGCGGAAAGCCGCGAAACTCGATCGCGGCCTGGTCGCTCTTGATCGCTTCGACCCGGGTCACCTGCTTGTCGGCAAAGATGCCCTTGATGCCGTCGAGATAGGGCAGGCCGGGACGGAAATAGTCGGGGTTGCGCACCCCGCTGATCGACTGTCCCGTCTCGTATTCGACAAACTTGAAGGGGCCGGTGCCGTCGATATTCTTTTCGTACCAGTGAATGTCCTGATCGAGCTTCGCCTTGCTGTAAATCCAGGCGTAAGGGTCGGCGAGCGCCGGGATGAACGCGTCGGTCGCGAATTTGAGGTGGAAGACGATTGTATAGGGGTCGGGCGCATCGACGCTGTCGACCATGACGAAATTGCTGGCGCGGGGGCTGACCGTGCCCTGGGGCGGCCAGATGATCTTCTTCCACGAGGCGAGGACGTCTGCGGAGGTCAGTGGCTGGCCGTCGGCGAATTTGACGTTCTGGCGCAGCTTGAAGGTCCAGGTCTTGCCGTCGTCGGTGGGCTTCGGCATCTCGGTGCACAGATCGCACACCATGTCGGGCGAGCCCGGGTCCATCGGGTTGGCGCGGATCAGGGTCGAGTAGAACGGCGCCGCGGCGTGGATCGTCGCGTAGGTCTCCTCGCGCTGCGCATCGAAACTCGGCGGTGCGTCGGCCGGGATCATGTAGACGAGCGTGCCGCCATGTTTCGGAGTCTCGTCGGCGAAGGCCGGAAGACACGACATCGCGGCGAGCGCCGCGGCCCACCATAAGGTTCCTCTCATGCCCCCCTCCCTGTCCGTATCATCTACTTGTCGAGCCAGAGCCTTGCCAGATCCTGGTTGATGAAGTGGGTCGGCGCGATCTTGAAGCCTTTGACATAGGCGCGGTACGGCACGATGCGGTGCCACCACAGCACCCACATGGCATGCGCCTCGGTGTCGAGCATGTATTTCTCGAAGTCGCGCATCTCGGTGCGCTGCTTGGCGGGATCGCTTTCGTGCAGCATCTCGTCGTAAAGCGCGACCGCCTTCGGGTCCTCGTAACGCGCATAGTTTTCCGCATCGACCGAGGCCGGCAGGAATTTCTGGATGTCCATCAGCGGATTGACGATGCCGTAGCCCGGCGCCTCGACGACGACGTCGAAATTGCCGTTGCGCATGTTGTCGAACCACGGCCCGGTCGGCACGACCTTTTGCGTGACGTGAAGGCCGATCTTGCTCCACTGATCAATCAGCCAGGTGGCGACGTATTTGTAGGGCTGATCGACGTTGCGGTTGAGCAGCTCGAAGGACAACCCCTCGGCGCCGGCCTCCTGCAAAAGCCGCCGCGCCTCGGCGCGCGACTTTTCGATGTCCGGCCAGTAGCCGGCGATCTGCTGCAGTTCCTCCTTGGTCGCGGCGAGCGGCGAGCCGGGATAGACGATGCCGCCGACCGTCTGCACGATCGCGATCTTGCTGAGTGCCGGCGCCTCGCCCCAGCGATCAACCGCCAGGGTCAGCGCGCGGCGTACCCGCGGGTCGTCGAACGGCTTTTTCTGGTGGTTGCAGGTGATCGCGCTGCCAACGTCCCAGTCGCCCTCCTGCACCTCGATCTGGTCGCCGAGCGCGCTCTCCAATTCGTCGCGCGCCGAGGGCGGCATGCCGCGGAACTCGATCGCCGCACGGTCGCTGCGGATCGCATCGACCCGCGTCGCCTGCTTGTCGGCGTAGATGCCGGTAAAGCCGTCGAGATAGGGCAGCTTAGGGTCGTAATAATCCGGGTTGCGCACCCCGGTGACCGACTGCCCGGTCTCGTATTTGACGAACTTGAACGGGCCGGTGCCCATCACGTTCGACTCGTACCAGTGCGGGTCCTTGTCGAGGATCTTCTTCTCGTAGACCCAGTTGAACGGGCTCGCGATCGCCGGCAGGAACGCGCTTGTCGCGAATTTGAGCCGGAAGACGACGGTCATGGGGTCGGTCGCCTCGATCTTGTCGACCATCATGTAGTTGCTGACCCTGGGGCTCAGCACGCCAGGCGGCGGAAAGACGATCTCGTTGAAGCTGGCGAGGATGTCGTCGGCGGTCAGCGGCGTGCCGTCCTGGAATTTGACGCCTTGACGTATTTTGAAGGTCCAGGTCTTGCCGCCGTCGCTCTGTTCCATCGAGGTGCAGAGATCGCAGACGATGTCGGTTGTCGAGGACGGGTTGTCGGGGTTGATCCGCAGAAGCAGGCTGTAGAACGGCGCGAAGGCATGCACGGTCGCGAACGTGCTTTCCTTGTGCCCGTCGAAGCTCGGCGGTGCGTCGGCCGGGATGAGATAGGTGAGCGTGCCGCCGCGTTTCGGGGCGTCGTCGGCGAGCGCGGG
>DATJSH010000067.1:0-9883 GCA_035504235.1 Allostellaceae bacterium
CTCGGGCCGGGCCGGACGCGCCGGCGGGATCGTGACGCCGATCGTCATCCCGCCGCGCCGCCAGGCTGCCGCGACCTCGCGGCTCAGCGCGACCTTCTGCGCAGGGTCGGCGGCGGAAAGGACAGCCACGGCGCCGTTAGCAAGCCCCCACCCGGCCGCCATGCGGCCACCCTCCCCCGCTAGCAGGGGAGGGTTGAAACGCCCCGTCGCGCTAGCGGGGGAGGGTTGGGGCGGGGGCTTGTGGCGGGGAGGGATCAGAGCTCCTGCGCCGCCTTCAGCACCGCGACGACATGGCCGGGGACCTTGACCTTGTGCCAGACGCCGCGCACCACGCCGCCCTTGTCGATCAGAAAGGTCGAGCGGTCGATTCCCATGTATTTGCGGCCGTAGAGGCTCTTTTCGACCCAGACGCCGTAGCGCTCGACAACCTTGCCGTCGCTATCCGAGGCGAGCGTGAAGGGCAGCTGGTACTTCGCCTTGAACTTGTCATGCGAGGCCACGGAATCCTTGGAGATGCCGATGACCGTCGCGCCGGTCTTGCCGTAATCCGGAAACGTGTCGCGGAACCCGCAGGCCTCGGCGGTGCAGCCCGAGGTATCGTCCTTCGGGTAGAAATAGACGATCACCGGCTTCCCCTGCAGCTTCGACAGCGTGACCGAGCCGCCGCCATCGGTGGGGAGGGTGAAATCGGGGGCCTTGTCGCCGACACTGACGCTCATTCGCCACGTCTCCTTCCTAGTGTGCTGAATCCGAAATCCGCCGTATCAGGGGGGGCCGGTTCAAAGCGAATTTCGGATTCAAGAGCACACTAGCAAACTATGAGAATCTAGTGGGGTTTTCGGATTTGGTTCGCAAATGCGACCTCCCCGAAATGATGCGAACTTCAAATCCACCACACTAGGGTTTGTTGAGCTTCACCGCCGACCCTAATTCCCGCTGAGAGGGATCGGCGATCAGCCGATCATAGCATTCGCGCACGGCGGCGCAGGCCGCCGTGATATCCGCGTCGAGCCGGGGCAAGTCAACCGCGCCGGCGCAGCGCGCCAGCGTCGCGCCGAGCGCGCCCGCGAGCGCGTCCGCCTCGGGGGTGCCGTCGAACAGCAGGGTCAGGAAGACGCGCACCGCACGCAGCAAGGCGCACGCATCGCCGAGCGTCTGGGCATCGGCCGGCGCAAGGATGCCAGCCTCGCCGAGCGCCGTGACGGCGCCGCCGATGTCGCGCCGCAGCACCTCCGGCGCACGCGCCGCCTCGCGTAGCATCAGGTACTGCACGATGAATTCGAGGTCGACAAGCCCGCCGCGCCGGTTGCGCAGGTCGAGCGGTGCGGGGCGTGGGTGCTCGTCGGCGATGCGCCGCCGCATATCGGCGACCTCCGCCAGCAGCTTCGCAGGGTCGCGTGCCTTGCCGAGCGCGGCGGCGACCACCGCCTCGATGCGCCGGCACAGCCGCGCGTCACCCGCCGCCGGGCGGGCGCGGGTCAGCGCCATGTGCTCCCAGGTCCAGGCTTCTTCGCGCTGGTAGTGCGCGAAATGCGTGAGGCTCGTCGCGATCGGCCCGGAGGCGCCTGACGGTCGCAGGCGCATATCGACCTCGTAGAGCCGGCCTTCCGCGGTCGGCGCCGTCACGGCGGAGATCAGCCGTTGGCACACTCGCGCGTAATAGGTCGAGATCGCCAGCGGCCGCGGCCCGCCCGACACCTCGCTCAACTCGGGTGCGTCGTAGATGAGGATCAGGTCGAGGTCGGATGCGGCCGTCATCTCCCGGCTGCCGAGCCTTCCCATCGCCAGGATCGCCATTTCGCCGCCGGGGATCTTGCCGTGGACGCGAGCGAAATCCGCCGCTACCGCGGGCAGCAGCGCGCCGAGCACGACCTCGGCGATGTCGGCATAAGCACCGCCCGACGCGGCCGGATCGAGCGTCCGGTGCAACAGTTGCACGCCGATCTGGAAACGCCGCTCATTGGCCCAGCGGCGCAGCAGATCGAGCGTGTCCTCGAAGTCGCGCGCCGCGGCGGTCATCTCGTCGAGTTCGGCGGCGAGCACTGCGCGGCACGGCAAAGGTGCGAGAAAATCCTCGCTCAGCACGGCGTCGAGCAGCGCCGGGTGGCGCGCCAGGCTTTCGGCCAGCAGTGGCGCCTCGGCCATGATGTCGGCAACGAGGCGCAACAGGCCGGGATTGGCGTGGAACAGCGAGAACAGCTGGACCCCGGCGGGCAGGCGTGACAGGAATGCGTCGAAGCGAGCGAGCGCCGCGTCGGGCGATGCCGTGCCGCCGAAGATGCGCAACAGCTCTGGCACCAGCTCGGTGAGGATTTCGCGCGCCCGCTGGCTGCGCGTCGCGCGCATGCGGCCGTGATGCCAGTCGCGCACCATGGCGGCGACGGCGCGGGGCTTGGCGAAGCCCAGCGCCGCCAGCGTGTCCAGCGTGCCGGGGTCGTCGTCGGCGCCGGTGAAGACGAGGTTGCCGGAGCCCGCGAGGCTCGGCGCCTCCTCGAACAGCTCGGCGTAATATTTTTCGACCGAGCCGAGCCGGCGCAGCAATTCGCCTGTGAACGCCTCGGCGTTTGGGTATCCAAGAAACACGGCGAGCCCGGCGATGCCCTCGGCATCGCTCGGCAGCCGGTGGGTCTGTCGGTCGTCAACCATCTGCAGCCGGTGCTCGATGCGGCGCAGGAAGCGATAATTCGCTGTCAGTTCGACGCGGTCCGACTCGCCGATTCGCCCCGCCGCGGCAAGCCGGGCCAACGCCTCGCAGGTCGCGCCGACCCGCAAATCGCGTTGCCGTCCGCCCCAGATCAACTGCTGCGTCTGCGCGAAAAACTCGATTTCGCGGATGCCGCCACGGCCGATCTTGATGTCGTGGCCGAAGACCGCGATGCGGCCGCCGCCGCGATGCGCCTGAATCTGCCGCTTGATCGAATGGATGTCGGCGATCGCCGCAAAATCGAGGTGTCTGCGCCAGATATAAGGTTGTAGCTCGGCGAGAAGGACCTGCCCGGCAATGCGGTCGCCGGCCACGGGTCTCGCCTTGATGAGCGCCGCGCGTTCCCAATTTTGTCCGACGCTTTCGTAATAGTTGAGCGCTGCCTCGACCGACATGACAAGGGGCGTCGAGCGCGGATCGGGGCGCAGCCTCAGGTCGGTGCGAAAAACGTAGCCATCGCCGGTGCGCTCGTCGAGAATGCGCACCAGTTCCCGGGCAAGACGGTTGAAAAAGCCGTGCAAGACGTCCTGCGCCACTGGCGCGGCTCGCGCCGGGTCATACAGCAAGATGAGGTCGATATCGCTCGAGTAGTTGAGCTCGCCGCCGCCGAGCTTGCCCATGCCGAGGACGATAAGACCGCTGTCTTCGGGCGTGGCGGCAGGTTGCGGCGCGCCGGGCATGGCGCGCAGCAGATAGGCCAGCGCCGCATCGATCGCGGTCTCGGCGAAACGGGTCAGCGCCGCCATCTGCTGTTCGAGGCTCCACGTGCCGACGAGCTCGGCGAGCGCCGCGGTCAGCGCGACGCGCCGCCGCGCGACGCGCAACCGGCGCATCAACGCTGTCTGGTCATCGTCATCAATCGGCCGCTTTGTCTCGGCAAGAACCGCACCGAACGCCGCGTCCGCGCCATTTTCGACAAGGGCCGTCAAAAACGCCCATTCGCGCACCGCGACCCCGGTCAAAAACGGGCTATTGCCGAATATGGCGGCGAGGAGCGACTTGCCGAGCGGGGTCGCGCTCCACGCGCGGGCCGCGGCCGCGGCGTCGCCGGCTTCGACCAGCGCCTCGTCCCAGGCGCCTTGGCCAAGGGCGTGAAGGCGTGGATCGGCCGGCAGCGGCAGCGCCCCGCCGTCGCGCGCATTTTGGGGGGAGAGGTGCGATAACAGCTTCACCGCGCGATCCCGGCGACGGAAGCGAGACTGGCCCGCCCCTCCGCTCGGGTCAAGCCCGTGCCGAGGTGCTGCGTCGCCCGTCGCGGCGGCGCGTCCAGCGCACGCCGGTGCAGCATGTCGCGCATCACGTCGTGTCTCATGGGCACCGGCTGCTGGTCTGGCTCGGCGGCATCGCGGCGGTGCTGATCCTGATCGCGGCGGCTGGGGTCTGGCGGCTGCTGTCGGGCCCGGTCGAGCTCGATCGGCTGGTGCCCTATATCGAGCAGGCGCTGCAGCGTTCCGGTGCCGGAATCGGCGTCGCCGTGGCCGGGGTCAGCATCGGCATCGACCCCGATACGCACCAGCTCGACCTGCGCGCTGAGGATGTCCGGCTGTCGCTGCCGAACGGCGAGAAGCTGGCGGATTTTCCGCAGATGGCGACGAGCTTCAGCCTCGCTGCGATGCTCGGCGGCCGCATTGAGCCGACCCGCCTCGTCGTCGAGCATCCGGTTCTGGCGCTGACCCGCGAGGCAAACGGGACATTGAGCCTGCGTGTCGGCGGTCCCGACGCCGCTGCGGACCAGTCGGGTTTGCAGAACGCGCTGGCGCTGTTCGCGCCGCTGCGACCCGACACGCCGTGGAGCCGGCTGCGCCAGATCTCGATCCGCGACGCGACAATCCTCGTCGACGACCGGATGACCGGCAAAATATGGCGCGCCGACCGTGCCGCGGCCTCGCTCGAACGCAGCAGCGCCGGCGCCACGGGCGACGTGTCATTCGCGGTGACATTGGGCGGCGGCACGCCGGAGCTGCACGCCACCTACCGCTATGCCGCCGCGACGCAGCAGCTCGATGTCGAGCTCGCGGTCGCTGGCGTTTACCCCGCCGCGCTGGCGCCGTTCTCGCCGGTGCTGGCGCCGCTCGCCAAGGCGCAATTCCCGGTCTCCGGCACCGCCAATATCCGCTTCGACGCGGCGACCGGAATCGCGGAGGGCGCGCGGCTCGACCTCGGTTTCGGCGGCGGGGAGATCGATACCGATTTGCTGGTCAGCGGCAAGCTGCCGGTGGCGCAAGGCGAGCTGCACGCCGATTACGACCCCGGCACCGCCGCGTTGCGCCTGGATAAGCTCGCGCTCGACCTCGGCGGCGGTTCGACGCTGGTCATCGCCGGCAAGCTCGACGGGCTGCGGCCGCAGCTTGTCAGCACCGGCGCCCAGTGGTCGTCGGCCTCTTGGCCGTCGCGCCTCGCGGGGACGCTTGGCGTCACGCTCAGCCATGTCGCGGCCGGCCGGATCGGCGCGTTGTGGCCGGCCGGCGTCGGCCCCGGCGGGAGGAAATGGGTCGCCGCCAACATCAGCGAGGGCATGCTCGACGAGATGGCGATGAGCTTCGGCCTGAGCCTTGATCCGGCGGCGCGCACCGCCGACGTCTCCGACCCGCAAGGCACGCTCCGCTACCATGACCTGACGGTCGATTATTTCAACGGTCTGCCGCCGGCGAAAAAAATCAGTGGCACGGCGACCGTCAGCGGCCGGCGTCTCGATTTTACGGTCGCCGGCGGCGTGATCAAGTCGCTGGAAACGACGGGCGGCGCCATCAGCATCACCGATATCGGGGCGCCGGTCGAAACCCTGACGGTCGATGCCGGATTGCAGGGCCCGTTGCAAGATGCGCTTGAGACCATCGACGCAAAGCCGCTGCGTTACACGCACGCGGCCGGCATCGATCCCGCGCAAATCGGCGGCAAGCTCGATGCCCAGCTCCACTTCAAGCTGCCGCTCCTTGCCGATCTCAAGCTCGCCGATGTCGACTACGGCGCCAAGGCGACGTTGAGCGGCGTTTCCTACCAAGATGTCGCATTCGACCGCCCGCTGACCGACGGCAATTTCGCGGTCGAGCTGGGCCATGACGGCGTCCACGCCAAGGGCAACGGCAAGTTCGACGGCTCGACGGCGACAATCGACGGCAACCTCTATTTCCATCCGAAGACCGGCCCGCGCATTCGCTATCGCATCGGCCTCGTGCTCGACGACGCGGCGCGGCGGCGGCTCGGCTGGGATTTTGTCGACGGGCGGGTATCGGGCCCGGTCGCGCTCGACATCGCCTATACCGTGCCGCCGAGCAGCACGAAATCCGAGGTCGATGCGACGCTCGACCTCGATGATGCAAGCCTCATGCTCGATGAAGCCGGCTGGAAAAAGCCGCCCGAAGTGCCGGGCACCGCAAAGCTGATCGTCGCGCTCGACAACGATGTCGTCATCGGCGTCCCCGATATCGATATCAAGACCGCGGGACTCGACGGCAGGTTCGCGGTAACCCTCAACCCCGATGACCGCAGCCTCAACCGCGTCGATATCCGCCGCCTGTTGATGCGCGACGACGATTTCAGCGGCACGGTGAGCCGGCGGCCGGGCGGCGGCTGGCAGGCGGATATCCACGGCGCGCGGCTCGACATTCATCGCGCGGCGAAACGCGCGCTCGAAAGTGACGAGCCCACCAGCATGACGCCGCTGGCGATCAACGCGCATCTCGGTGAGCTGGTGCTCGGGCCGCGTCGAGGATTGCGCGACGTGTCGGCGCTGCTGCTGCGCGACCGCGGCAGCTGGCAGACGATCGACATCACCGGCCGCTTTGCCAGCGGGCGCCGCATCGCCCTCAGCCTCGGCGGCGCCGCGGGCAGCGGCAGGCTCCGCCTCGACTCCGACGATCTCGGCGCGAGCTTTGCGTTGTTCGGCATTGCCGACAACGTCGTCGGCGGCAAGCTCGCCGTCGACGGCACGATAAGCGAGGTGGGCGGGCATCAGGCGCTGCGCGCCCATATCGAAGGCAGCGACTATCGGCTCGCGCGCGCGCCGGCCTTGGCGCAATTGTTATCGCTGACCTCGCTCGACGGCATCGCGGCGATGATGTCGGGCTCCGGCATTCCGTTCACCAATCTGCGCGGCGATGTCGACTTTTCGCGCGGCGTCATCACGCTCAACCGGGTAATCGCCTATGGCGGCGCGCTGGGCGTCAGCGCCAAGGGCTGGCTCAATCCCGGCGAAGACCAGATCGACGTCGACGGCACGCTGGCGCCGGCTTATGCGCTCAATTCCGTGCTCGGCAATTTCCCGGTGCTCGGTTCGCTGCTGATGGGCGGCGAAGGTCAAGGGCTCTTCGCCGCCCGCTTCCACCTCGGCGGCTCGAACGACAACCCGATCGTGACGGTCAACCCGCTATCGGCGCTGACCCCGGGGCTGCTGCGCCATTTGTTCGACCCGTTCAGCGATCTCGACCAACCCGCCGCCCCGCCGCAACCCGGTGCGGCGACGGCTCCTGCGGCGCCTTCCGCTCCCGCCGATACGACGCATTGAAGGTCAGCCGGCGCGCACCAGCACATGACGCTTACGGCCGGCGCTGAGCTTGGCCTGGCCGGCCGCGCCGAAATCGCCCAACGACACGGGCTGCGTCTCGCTGGCGATCACCGCGTCGTTGAGCCGGGCGCCGCCGCCCTTGATGAGCCGCCGCGCCTCGCCGTTCGACGCCGCGAGCCCGGCGCGCACGAGCAGCTCGAAAGCCGGGAGGCCGCGGGCGAGCGCATCGCGCTCGACCGCGATCTGCGGCAACGCTTCCCCCGAGCCGCCGTCGGCGAACACCGCTTCCGCGGTCTTCGCCGCCTCATCCGCCGCTTCGCGGCCGTGGCACAACGCGGTCGCCTCGGTGGCGAGGATCTTCTTCGCCTCGTTGATCTCGCTGTCGCGTAAGCCTTCGAGCCGGGCGATCTCGCCGAGCGGCAGTTCGGTGAACAGCTTTAAGAACCGGCCGACATCGGCGTCCTCGGTGTTGCGCCAGTACTGCCAGTATTCGTAGGGGCTGAGGTTCTCGGCGTTGAGCCACACCGCGCCACCGACGCTTTTGCCCATCTTGGCGCCGGACGATGTCGTCATCAGCGGCGTCGTCAGCCCGAAGAGGGTCTTGCCGGCGATCCGCCGCCCGAGATCGACCCCGGCGACAATATTGCCCCACTGGTCGGAGCCGCCAATCTGCAACGCGCAGTCATAGCGCCGCCCCAGCTCGACAAAATCGTAGGCCTGCAGGATCGGGTAGTTGAATTCGAGAAAGCTCAGCGGCTGCTCGCGCTCCAGGCGCAGCTTGACGCTGTCCTGGGTCAGCATGCGATTGACCGAGAAATGCCGGCCGATGTCGCGCAACAGCGGGATGTATTTGAGCTCGTCGAGCCAGTCGGCGTTGTTGACCATGATCGCGTCGGTCGGCCCGTCGCCGAAGGTGAGGAACTTGGCGAACACCGTGCGGATGCCCGCCATGTTGTGGGCGATCGCCTCGTCGCCCAGCAGCTGGCGCGCCTCGTCTTTGCCTGACGGGTCGCCGATGCGGGTCGTCCCGCCGCCCATCAGCACGATCGGCTTGTGCCCCGATTGCTGATAGAGCCGCAGCAGCATGATTCCCAACAGGCTGCCGATATGCAGACTGTCGGCGGTGCAGTCATAGCCGATATAGGCCGTGACGACACCGGACGAGAGGCGCTTATCGAGCGCCCCCTCGTCCGTACACTGATGGAGGTAGCCGCGCTCGCGGGCGGCGACGAGAAAAGGCGATTTGGCAGACATGGCGCGTTCATCTAGCACAAATCGCCCCGGCGATGTGATCTCCGCGCTGGGGCTGATGAGCGGCACCTCGCTCGATGGCATCGATGTCGCAGCGATCGACAGCGACGGCGAATCCTATGTCGCGACCGGCCCGGCGTTGACCATCCCCTACCCGGAGGGTTTCGCGGAACGCCTGCGCGGGATACTGGGCGGTGTCGGCCCGGTGACCGCGGTCGAGGAGGAGCTGACCCGCCTCCACGCCGCGGCGGTCGCCCGCTTCCGTGGACGGCATCGCGAAGCGCGGTTCGAATTGATCGGGTTTCACGGCCACACGATCCTCCATGCCCCGGCCGCGCAACGCACCTGGCAGATCGGCGACGGCGCGCTCTTGGCGCGGCTCACCGGGTGCGATGTGGTGTGTGACTTCCGCAGCGCCGACGTCGCGGCGGGCGGCGAAGGCGCGCCGCTCGCGCCGCTCTATCACGCCGAGCTTGCCGCGAAACTCGCCAAGCCGCTGGCTGTGCTCAATCTGGGCGGGGTCGGAAATGTCACTTGGATCGGTGAAAAGCCAGGCGACATCCTCGCCTTCGATACCGGGCCGGGCAATGCGATGCTCGACGATTGGGCGCGCCGGCATACCGGACAGCCAGCCGATATCGACGGCGCGTTGGCCCGCAGCGGCCGGGTTTCCGCCGTGCATGTCGCGAACTTTCTGGCCGCGCCCTATTTCGCGCGCAAACCGCCGAAATCGCTCGACCGCGATGACTTCGCGACGTTCCTGCCGGAGGGCCTCGGCGCGGCGGACGGCGCGGCCACCCTGACCGAGATGACCGCGGCCGCAGTCGCCGCGGCGCGCGCCCATTTTCCGCTGCCGGCGCGCGAATTCCTGGTCACCGGCGGCGGCCGCCGCAACCCGGCGATCATGGCGGCGCTGGCGCGGCTGCTCGCCGTGCCGGTGCGGGCCGTAGAGGAAGCGGGCTGGGATGGCGACGCGCTCGAGGCGCAAGCCTTCGCCTATCTCGCGATCCGCTCGGCTCGCGGCGTGCCGCTGAGCCTGCCGACCACCACCGGCGCGCCGCAGCCGATCTGCGGCGGCCGGTTGTTCAAGGCCCCTATTTGACGACGATCGTCCCGATCATGTGCGGGTGGATCGAGCAGAAATATTTGTAGGTGCCGGGCTTGTCGAAGGTGAACGAGAACTTGTCGTCGGTGTCGAGCGCATCGGACTTGAAGGTCTTGCCGCCATCGGCGCTCGTCACCGTGTGCGGTTCTTCATCCTTGTTGGTCCAGGTCACCTTGGCGCCCGGCGCGACGAGCACAAGAGCCGGCGCAAAGGCGAAGTTGTCGATCGTCACCGCCGGCGTCTGGGCGGCCGCGACCTGCTGCGGCGCGTCCGCGTCCGCGGCGTAGGCGGGAAAGCCCACCATCGCAAGGCCCTGGCC
>DATJSH010000068.1:0-16698 GCA_035504235.1 Allostellaceae bacterium
TGTCGCTGGCGACGCCATTCGCGGTGATAGCCTCCGCCGCGCCGTCGGCCGCCGCGCTGGCGGCGGCGACCTCGCCGGCCAGCGCCGCGAGGTTGTGCTGCACCGCCTGAAACTTGGCGATCGGCCGGCCGAACTGCACGCGATCCATCGCGTAGGTCACCGACTGGTCGAGGATGCGTTCGAGCGCGCCGGCCATCTGTTGGGTGCGGGCGGCGGCGGCGAAAAGCGTCAGCTTTGCCAGATCAAGGCCGGGCGCCGGCTCGACGGCGATCGCGGCGGCGCCATCAAAGCTCACCGTGTCGCGCGGTTCGCCCGAAAGCCCGACCCCGGGCGAAATCGCCAGCCCCTCGGCCGCGACCAGCGCCACCACCGGCTCTCCATTGCGCGTCGCGGCCACCGCGATGTGCCGGGCGGAGCGGGCAAACGGCACGTGCCGCGCACGGCCGCGAAGCTTGCCGTCGGCGCCGACGATGATGTGGCCATCCTCATAGACCGGGGCGATGGTCATCGGCCCGGAAGGCGCGGCGATCTTCGCTTCGGCCAAAAGCCAGCCGGCGAGCAGGGTCTCGGCGAGCGGCACCGGCGCGGCGAAACGCCCGGCGACGCGCAGCACCGCGAACCCGTCGGCGAGCTCCGCACCGGCGCCGCCGAACTCGTCCGGCACCCACATCAGCGGCATGCCCGATTCTTCGAGCGCATCCCACAAGGCGGCGGGCCACTCGCCCTTCTCGGCCTTGTTGACGGTGTCGGCTTCGCAAAGGTCCTGGAAAATCTTTGTCGCCGTATCGGTGATGATCGAATCGGCCATGTCTCCTCCCGCGGCGCTCGGGGCGGATCGAACCATGCCCCCGCGGCCTTGACAAGCACGCCCGCCGCATGCGCGATGCCTGCGAGGAGCTGCCGTGACTTCAGGGCGCCGACCTCGAGCTGGTCATGGGCCGCGCGCTGTGCGACTGGCTGGGTTGGCCGCTTTAAAAGCGGCTCAATTCCCCTTGGTGATCGCCAGCACGGTCTCGCCGACCGCCGGGGCGATACGGGTGCATTTGTCGTCGGTGACCTCGGCGCTGGTCAGTTGCAGCACGGTGCCGTTGTCGCTATCGCCGCTGCCGGTGCCAAAGGTGACGGCGAGCCCGTCCTGGCCGCAATCGACGCCCCACATCACCGTCGCCGGCATCACCGTGACGCCCTCGCCGTGCTCGATGATCACCAGCACCCCGTTGCGATAGCTGACTTGGCTGCGCAACCGGCGCTGCAGTTCGGCGGTCGCCTTGGCTTCGTCCTGCAAGAGCGCGGTATCGGAGGCGACGAGGCTCGGGTCGACCGGCGCCTTGGGCTCGGCGACGGCGGAGGACAGCCGGCCAGCCACAGCCAGGACCGCGAAGCACATCAGGGCAAGGCGCATGATCGAGCTTCTTATGCAGGGCGGCAGCGCATCAGGCTGATCGGTTTCAATGACATTACCACCTCGCCATCCTGGTTCAGCACCTCGACCAGGCTGATGACGACGCCCTGGTCCGGCCGCGAGCGCGAGCGCCGCGCGCTTTCGACCGTGGCGCGCAGGCTCAGCCGGTCGCCAGGCCGCACCGGACGCAGCCAGCGCAGCTCGTCGAGGCCGGGCGACGCAAGGTTTCCCGCCGGCACGAAGTACTTCACCATCAGCTGCATCGCGAGGCTGCCAGTGTGCCAGCCGCTGGCGATCAGCCCGCCGAACTGCCCGGCCAGCGCCGCGGCCTTGTCGATATGCATCGGCTGCGGATCATAGCGCCGGGCGAATTCGAGGATGTCCGCTTCGCTGACCGTGATCGGCCCGCCGGCATAGACCGCGCCGACCGGGTAATCCTCGAAATAACGGCCCGGTGTCGTGTGGGCGGTCTCAGGCATCGCGGTTATTCATCGCGACGGGGGTCCGGAAAATCGATGATGCGGACATCCTCGCTAGCCGTGTCGAGCACGGCGCAGCTCAATTGACGGCCATTGCCGTGATCGCGCGCATCGCCGGCCGAGCCGGGGTTGACCACCAGCACCCGGCCGATCCGCCGCGCCAGCTGGCGGTGGGTGTGGCCGTAGAGCACGAAGTCGGCGTCCGCCTCGGCAAACCGGGCGAGCTGCGGGTGATCGGGGTAGATGTACGCGCCGCGCGGCTCCCACGGGGTCGAATGCACCAGCAGCATCCGCTTTCCGGCGCGGTCGAGCGCCGTGCGATGAGGCCGGCTCTCCAGCCACTCCATCAGTCCGTGATCGTTGTCCGGGCGGCCTCGCGCGCGTTCCCCGAGCGGGCCGAAAAACACCTCCTCGTGGTTGCCGAGAATGGTGTGCGCCTCCCGCTCCCTGAGGATTTGCGCGACCTCGTTCGAGAAGCGGTATTCCCAGATGCTGTCTCCAAGGCAGATCAGCTCGTCGATATCGCCCATCAGCTCGAGCGCGCGCTCGAGGCCGGGGGCGTTGCAGTGAATGTCCGAGACGATGCCGAATTTCAAAAACTTAGGCCCCGTTGGCGAAACCCCGGCGATCCTGCCTCCTCGGCGGCTTTAGTCAACGCCGAATTCGCATACGACAAATCCCGCGCGGGGTCTTTTGCTGACCTCGCTCGACGCATCTGGAACGGGGTCGCCGAGACCGGCGAGGCGACGCTCGACGACAATGCGACGATCCGCCTCGCCTCGACCTGGGCGATCAAACAGGCGCGCGCGGTGGTTGACGAGCTCTACCACGCTGCCGGCGCGACCGCGATCGTCGACGCTCGGCCCTGCGAACGCCGTTCCGCCGCATCAATACGATCGCCCAGCGAATGCAAGGCGCGCAGCGGCATTGCAACGGCCGGCGGGATTCTGCTCGGCCTCGAATCTGAGTCGACGATGCTGACCCCCGAGGGAATGCTGGCCGTTCGGCGCGTCGAGCGGCCATCAACCCCGGAGCCCCGGGCACAGCCGCATTTTGGTCAATCACGAAAATAGCAAAATAATTTTTCGTAATTGCGCTATTGCATATGAGAACAAAGAGCGTACATGGAACGCATGTTTCCACTCCTCTATTCGCTCGGGCGCCGCTGCGCCGCCATGCTGCGCCGCTGGCGCTTGCCACGGGAAATGACGGGAAGCAGCGGTACTTCTATTTGTCCTCGCCCGGCGCCGCCGCTAAACTGTCTGCAGCCTGTTGATGGTTTGCGAGGAGATACCGCCGTGAACGATGTTGCGCCGTCTCGTTACAAGTTTGTGGGAACGCGGCCGATCCGTCCGGATGGCGTGCCCAAGGTCACCGGCCGGGCGATGTATGCCGCCGACATGGCGATGCCCGGCGCGCTCTACGGCAAGATCGTGCGGTCGCCGCATGCCCACGCGCGCATCAAGTCGATCAAGACCGAGAAGGCGAAGGCGTTGCCTGGCGTCAAGGCGGTGATCACCGGCGCCGACTTCCCCGATCACAAGTTCGAGTACATCGGCCCGGAGCGTGTCGCGGTCAATTTCTGGCATGTGTCGCGCAACGTGATGGCCAAGGAAAAAGCGCTCTACGAGGGGCACGCGGTCGCCGCGATCGCGGCCATCAGCAAAGAAGTCGCCGAGGATGCGGAGGCGCTCCTGGAAATCGAGTACGAGGTGCTGCCGCACGCGATCGATGTCGACGAGGCGATGAAGGACGATGCGCCGCTGCTCTTCGAAGACATGATCACCCGCGGCATCGAGCCGGCGCCGACCAAGCCGTCGAACATCTCGAAAAAGCTCGAATTCGCCATCGGCGATGTCGAGAAGGGCTTTGCCGAGGCCGATGTCGTGATCGAGAAGGACTTCAAGACCGCGGCGGTACACCAGGGCTATATCGAGCCGCACGCCTGCAGCGTCCGGATGGACGCTGACGGCCAGGGCGAGATCTGGTCTTCGAGCCAGGGGCATTTCGTCGTCCGCGCCTTGACCGCCAAGCTGCTCGACATCCCGATCGGCAATCTGCGCGCGACACCGGCCGAGATCGGCGGCGGGTTCGGCGGCAAGACCGTGGTCTATGTCGAGCCGGTCGCCGGGCTGCTGTCGAAGAAGACCGGCCGGCCGGTCAAGATCACGATGAGCCGCGACGAGGTGTTCAAGGCCACCGGGCCGACCTCGGGCGCGTCGATGACGGTCAAGATCGGCGTCACGAAAGACGGCAAGATCACCGCCGCGCAGGGCACCTTCAAGTACCAGGCGGGTGCGTTTCCGGGCTCGCCGGTGATGAACGGCTGCCTTTGCGCGTTCGCGCCGTATGAGATCGAAAACCAGCACACGGTCGGCTACGACGTGGTGTGCAACCGGCCGAAATCGGCCGCGTATCGCGCGCCGGGTTCGCCGATCTCGGCCTTCGCGGTCGAAAGCGTCATTGACATGTGCGCCAAGAAGATCGGCATGGATCCGGTCGAGCTGCGCTTGAAGAACGCGGCGAAGCCCGGCACGCCGATGATCTATGGGCCGAAGCTCGGCCATGGCGGCTATATCGAGACGCTGGAAGCGGTGAAGAACCACCCGGCCTACAAGGTGAAGCTCGGTCCCAATCAGGGCCGCGGCGTCGCCTCGGGCTATTGGTTTAATGGCGGCGGCGAATCGAGCGCCAGCGTGCAGCTCAATGCCGACGGCACCGTGCTCGTCGCCACCGGCAGCGTCGATGTCGGCGGCTCGCGCGCCTCGATGGCGCTGATGGCGGCAGAGACCTTCGGGGTGCCGTACGAGAACGTGAAGGCCATCGTCGCCGACACCGCCTCGGTCGGCTACACCCATGTGACCGGCGGCAGCCGCGTCACCTTCGCTACCGGCATGGCGGTGGTCGAGGCCACAAAGAAGGCGATCGACGAGCTGCGCAAGCGCGCTGCGATGATCTGGGACGTCGATGTCGACGGCGTCGTTTGGGAAGAGGGGCACGCCAAGCCGTCGTCGAGCAATGTCGGCGATTTCAAGCCGATGTCGCTGAAGGAGCTGGCCGGCAAGGCGGCGGTGACCGGCGGCCCGATCACCACCGCGGCCTCGGTCAATGCCGGCGGTCAGGCGCCCGGCTTCGCCACCCAGTTCTGCGATGTCGAGGTCGATCCCGAAACTGGCAAGGTGACGATCCTGCGCTTTATCGCGGCGCAGGATGTCGGCACCGCGATCCATCCCTCCTATGTCGAGGGGCAGATCCAAGGTGGTGTCGTGCAGGGGATCGGCTGGGCGCTTAACGAGGAGTACATCTACAACCAGAAGGGCCAGCTCGATAATGCCGGTTTCCTCGATTACCGCTGTCCGGTCGCCAGCGACCTGCCGATGATCGAGGCGCTGTTGGTCGAGGTGCCGAACCCGACGCACCCCTACGGCGCCAAGGGGGTCGGCGAGGTTAACATCTGCCCGCCGATGGCGGCGGTCGCCAACGCGATCGACGACGCGATCGGCCGGCGGCTCTACGAGCTGCCGATGTCGCCGCCGAAGATTCGTGCCGCGCTGGATCATAACAGCGACTAGCGGGGCCAGAGGCGAGGGGATGCCGACGACGCAGGTCACGCTCACGAGCGGCTTCAGCCGACGCTATACCGGCGGCAGGCGGGAGTTCGAGATCGAGGCGAAAAGCCTGCGCGATGTTATCAAGGCGCTGGACAAGATGTACCCCGGGCTCGGCGAACACCTCGAAACGGAAACCACCGTCGCCATCGACGGCGCGATCCACGACGAGCCCGGGTATTTCCAGAAGCTGCACGACGGCAGCGAGGTGTTTTTCATTCCCAAGCTCGAAGGGGGATGACGGTAGATTCGCCTCCCCCGGGCTTGACCCGGGGGTCCACGTCCTGCAAGCACCGTGCGAACAAAAGACGTGGATGGCCGGATCAAGTCTGGCCAAGGGGACATTGAGATGACTGATGTGGCAGCGCTGAGCGACGCCGCCAGTCTCGCCGGGATCCGCAGACGGGCGATCCTGTCCTGCTCGATCGGCAATTTCTTCGAACTGTTCGACTTTACGATCTACGGCTACTTCGCGGTCGCGATTGCCCGCGCCTTTTACCCGTCGGGGTCGATGTTCAGCACCTTTGCGACCTTTGGCGCGGCGTTCCTGATGCGCCCGGTCGGCGCGATCGTGCTTGGCGCCTACGGCGACCGGATGGGACGGCGCGCGGCCTTGGTCGTGACCATCGGGCTGATGGCGGCGGCAACCGGGTTCACCGGGCTCATCCCGACCTATCGGTCGATCGGCGTCTGGGCGCCGATCGCGCTGGTGATCTGCCGGCTGCTGCAGGGGTTTTCGACCGGCGGCGAATGGGGCGGCGCCGCGGCCTTTCTCGTCGAGTACGCATCGCCCGGCAGACGCGGCCTCGTTGGCAGCATGCAGCAATTCTCGACCCAGATCGGCTCGGTCTCGGGCTCGCTCTCCGCGGCGCTGCTCGCCTCGAGCCTGTCGGAAGGCGATTTCTACGCCTGGGGTTGGCGCATCCCGTTCGTCATTGGCTTCGTGCTCGGGCCGATCGGTTATTACCTGCGGCGCAAGGTGGCCGAGACCCCGGCCTTCGAGCGCGCGGTCGAGCATCGCGCCGTCGAGCGCTCGCCGCTCTTCGCCGCGATCCGCGAATATGGGGTGCGCATGCTGCAGGCGTTCGGCCTCAGCATCATCGGCTGCTTGGCCAACTTCACGTTTGTGATCTACCTGGTGAATTACGCGATCAACACGATGAAGCTGCCGCCGGGTTCGGCTCTGACCTGCGCGGTGTGCTCGGGGTTGATCGTGGTGACCCTGACCCCGCTGGTCGGCTTCCTTTCCGACCGTATCGGCCGGCGGCCGATGATCCTGGCCTGCGCGCTCCTGAACCTCGTCTTCGACTATCCCTTGTTCCTGTTGGCGATCCGTGGCGGGACGTTTGCCTCGCTGCTCGGTGCGCTAATGTGCAACGCGGTGTTCCAATCGATGTATACCGGCGTCATCCCGTCGATACTCGCCGAGATGTTTCCCACCCGCGTGCGCTATACCGGGCTGTCGGTGAGTTACGGGTTTGCGGTGGTGCTGTTCGGCGGCTTCGCGCCGCTGGTCTCGACCTGGCTTGTTTCGGCTACCGGCAACCCGCTGGCGCCGGCCTTTTACATCATGACGGGCGGCGCGATCAGCGCCGCGGCGATCCTCAGCATGCGCGAGCATTTGAACACGCCGCTCGATTAGCGCATCTTCGCTCGCAAAGGAGAACCGTATGGCGACCGCCCAGCGCGGCTTGAGCGTCATCTGCGGCGCCGACGGGTCGGCTACGGCCGGCTGATGGACGCCGACGAGCGCCCGCCATCCGTTGCGGCCGGGCCCGCCGCTGCTGCCCCGGTCGAGTCGCGTCCGGCTCGGGTCGCGTATCGCCCGGCTCCGGGCCATCCGGCGCCGGTCTCCGCACCCGCGGCGCCGCCGCGCGCGCCATGGCGTGCACGATTGCGCATTCCGCTTTTTGTGAGGCTTGCGGTCATCGTGGTGGCCGGCGGCGCCGCCGCGGCGATCCTCGGTGCGCAGCCGGAGTCCGCGGTGGCGATTTTGTCGTGGATGCTGATCGCCGCCGGTGTGATCCAGATACTGAGCGCGCTGACCGACGGCCGGCGCACCGAGTAGCCGGCGCTAGCGCTGCTTGCTGTCGTCGCGACCTGGATCGGGAGACGCCGCGGCGGGCGACGGTGGGTTGGAACCCCCAAAGTTCAGCGGCGCGTCCGGCTGCTGCAGATATTTTTGATAGCACCCCCGCCGCGCATCGGGGCTGAGGCGGTTGAACATGACGTTTTCCCGGGCGCAACGGGTGATCGCGTCCTGCTTGGCCGCGTCCTCGGGGTACATTGCCTCCCACTCAGCGTTGATCGCGTTGCTCTGGGTCAGGCCGAGAATGCCAAGCGCGATCAGCACCAGGGGGAATAAGAAACGTGCCATGCGACCCGTCACGCGCCGTCGCGGCGCCGATATAACGGGGCGTTTTTAGAACGGGCGATTTGGTGCGGCAATCAAAAACCCGATCCTCGATTGCCCGATGCGGCGTCGCCGATGATATAAGCCCAGTGCTTCGGGCCGGGTTAGCACAGTGGCAGTGCAGCGGTTTTGTAAACCGAAGGTCGGGGGTTCGAATCCCTCACCCGGCACCAGATTGCGCGACGCGGGAGGCGCGAAGTGATGGAGAGGCTCAGGCAATCGGGCGCCTTGGTTTTTGTCGTTTTCCTGCTCTGCTGGCTCGCTCGCATGCCGGCCGGGCTGGCGCAGTCCGGCGCTGCGGACAATACCTACAACGAGCAATTGCTGCATATGTCGCCGCAAGAGCAGGCGGCGAAGCTGGCCGACCATCTCGGCGTCTGGTGCATCGGCACGCGGCCGTTCTACATGGGTTCGACCAAGCAAGGCGCTGCCAAGGGCTATGCCTATTGGAGCATCACCTGCGCCGGAGGCCAGGACTACATGGTCCAGATCCCGCCGAACGGCAGGGGTGCGGCGATCGACTGCAAGACGCTGAAGGCGGAAGGCCAAGGGCGGGAGTGTTACAAGACGTTCTGACCGCGGCGGGCGTCGCCCGGTTGCTGGCTGGAACTCGCCGTCGCCCGGCGCGTTGGCTCTTCACACTGATCGCAATCGCCAAGGTTGCGGCATCGAGCCAAAGAGGGTGGACATGCTTTACTGGGCATTGGTCTTCTTCATCATCGCGATCGTCGCCGGCGTGTTCGGATTCGGCGGCGTAGCGGCCGCGGCGTCGGGGATCGCACAGATCCTCTTTTACATCTTCGTGGTGATCTTCCTCATCGCATTGATCGCCGGCCTGCTCGGCGGACGACGCGCCGGCCCGCCGCCACTCTAGGCGTCGCGCCACAAAAAAGGCCGGCCGGGCTTCCCCGACCGGCCTTTTCTGATTCTTCAAGACTACTGTCCTGCCCGCACCAGGCGGCCGGGGCGGGCTCCGGTTTCTTCGCCATTCTCGAACACCGGGGTGCCAGCGACAAGCGTTGCGCGATAACCATCGACCCGCTGCACGAAACGGCGGCCACGGGCCGGCAGATCGTGCACGACCTCGGGCTGGTGCAATCGCAACCCGTCAAAATCGATGACGTTGACATCCGCGCGCAGGCCGGGCTTGAGCCGGCCGCGATCGGCGAACCCGAAGAAATCGGCGGTTTCGCTGGTCTGCATCTTGACCAGGTGCGGCAACGGAAGGCGCTCGCCACGGCTGCGATCTCGGCCCCAATGAGTCAACATGAACGACGGCATGCTCGCATCGACAATCGCACCGCAATGCGCACCGCCATCGCTGAGGCCCAAAAGGGTGCCGGGGTCGGTCAGCATCTCGCGTACGGTCTCATGGTCGCCCTGGGCGTAGTTGACCACGGGCAAGAACAGGAAATTGTCGAGCTTTTCGGTCAGGTAGTCGTAGGCGACCTCTTGCGGGCTGCGGTTGCCCTTGGCGGCGATCGCGGCGATGCTCTTCTCGGGCGACGGCTCGTAATCCGGGGTCGCGCCGCTCATCACGAACAGCTTGTCCCAGCGGCCGATCATCGCCTGACGCGCCTGCGACAGGCGGGCAAGCTGGCGCTCGGTCGGTTCCTCGGCGAGCAGCTGTTGGCGCAGCGCCGGGTCGCGCATCCGCTCGATGCGCTCGTGGGGTGACAGCCGCTCGAGCGGAATGTAGCTCGGGCGGATTGAGAACGGATTGTATGAGCCGGCGATGCCCTGGATGACGCCGACCGGTCGCCCGGCGACCTGCGCGGTGATGCTAGCCCCCGCGGCGCGTGCCTTGTGCACGCCCTGCATCAGCCGCCTCCAGCGCGCCGGGTCCTTGGTGCGATCGGTGAGGAGAAACCAGATCGGCCTCCCGGTTTCTTTCGAGAGGCGGGTCATCCAGGCGAACTCGGCTTCCTCGTCGACAAAGTCGCTGTTCATGCCAAACGCGCCGCCGCCAACCGCGGCCAGCGCCTGGCCGATGCCGTAAAGCTCCTGCTCTTCGGCGAAATGACCGGGGACAAGCTCGCCAGCGTTGGTCTTGTGCGAATAGGTGCGCGAGGTCGTGAAACCGAACGCGCCGGCGCGCAACGACTCCTCGGTGAGCCGGCGCATCTCGGCGATATCCTCTTGTGTGGCGGCTTCACGGTTGATACCGCGCTCGCCCATCACAAAGACGCGCAGCGGGTGGTGCGGAATCTGCGCGCCGATATCGATCGTCCGCTTCATGCGGTCGAGCGCGTCGAGATAGTCGGGGAAGCTTTCCCAATCCCATTTGAGACCCTCGGCGAGGGCGGTGCCGGGGATGTCCTCGATCGCCTCCATCAGATCGATGAGGCCGTCACGATGCTCCTTCTTCACCGGCGCGAAACCGACGCCGCAATTGCCAAAGAGGATCGTCGTCACGCCGTGCCAGGACGACGGCGCGAGCACGGGGTCCCAGGTCGCCTGTCCGTCGTAATGGGTGTGAACATCGACCCAGCCGGGGGTGACAAGCAGACCGTTTGCGTCGATCTCGCGCTTGCCCGGTCCGGCCTTGCCGCCGGCCGCGCTGATCTTGCCGCCGTCGATCGCGACATCGCCGGTGAACGCGTCGCTGCCGGTGCCGTCGAGAATGCTGCCGCCGCGAATGACGATGTCATGCATGCCGTCTCTCCCGAAATCTCCAAGGTCAGCGATGAGCTTCGCCGAGGGGAGGCGCAATTGTTCGGCGCGCATGGCGCCATGCATGACCCCTGTCATTGCGAGAAGCGCAGCGACGAAGCAATCTCCCTCCATAGAGGGCCCCGGCGGCGGGAGATTGCCGCGCCGCCTTGCGGCGGCTCGCAATGACAGCAAAGATCGGAGGAAACCATGAGCACAGAGCAGCGCGTGGCGCTGGTGACGGGCGCGGCGGGCGGGATCGGCCGGGCGATCGTGCACGGCCTGTTGGGCCAGGGGCTGGCGGTCGCGGCGGTCGATCGGACGCCTGAGGGTCTTGCGGCGCTTGCCGAGGAGGCGGCGCGGCGCCAGCAGGGCAAAAACCTGCTGACCATCGAGGCCGACCTCGCCCGGGACGAGTCGATCGCCGAAATTGTCGCCAAGGCGCGCGCCCGCCTCGGCACGATCGACATCCTCGTCAACAATGCCGGGGTCGGCCAGGCGACGATCCGCGCCGACAATCGCGAGCGGCCGATCAAGTTCTGGGAGGTCGAGCCCGAACAGTGGAAGCTCTTTGTCGCGGTCCACAACAATGCACCGATGGCGCTGTCGCGCGCGCTGGTGCACGACATGATGCGGCAGAAATGGGGGCGCATCGTCAATGTCACGACCAGCCTCGGCACGATGATCCGCGACGGCGCGCCGACCTACGGCCCGTCGAAGGCCGCGCTTGAGGCGTTTTCGGCGATCATGGCGAAGGACCTCGCCGGCACCGGGGTCACGGTCAACGTGCTGGTGCCCGGCGGGATGACCAATACCGGCATGATCCCGCAAGAGGCGGGCTACGCCCGCGACGAGCTGATCCAGCCAGAAGTGATGGCGCCGCCGCTCAACTGGCTGGTATCCGACGCCGCCTCCGGCGTCACCGGCCGGCGTTTCTTGGCCGTGCACTGGGACCGGAAGCTGTCTCCCGAAGAAGCCGCTGCCAAGGCCGGCGCGCCGGTCGCATGGACCGATATCGCGACGATGCCGATCGAGCCGAAGCAGCGCAGCTGATCGCGAGCGGCGCCTCTGCGCGGGATTAAATCGGGTGGAATGATCTGCCGCCTCGGTTGTTGAACCGCTAGCTGCGCCCGCGATGCCCCCTACGGCAATGAATCGGGCGCGCGAAGGAGGCAGCATGATCAGACTTGTTCTTCCCGCCGCGGTTGCGGCGATCGCCCTGGGAACGATGGCCGCCGCGCAGGCGCAGACGGTGCAGCCAATGCAGCAGCCGTCACCCTATACGGCGAACGCCAGCATCACCGCGACCGGGCAGGTGCAGCCAGGTCCGGACGGAACGACCAACATCAACGCGACGATCACCGGACAGCCGCAGCCCGGTCCCGGCGAGTACACCTATCCGGGTTCCCCCGGCTATGCCGTCGCCCCGCCGCCGGGTCAATCGATGCCTTACGCGCAGCCGATGCAGCCGATGTCGCCGCGCACGACCTGGATTCCGGGCCACTATAATTGGGATCCGGCCACCTCGAACTACGTCTGGACCAGCGGACAGTATATCGAGGCGCCGACCGCCACCGCGCAGTGGCTTCCCGGTCATTGGGAGCAGACGCCGACCGCGTGGATATGGATCAACGGCGGCTGGCACTGAGTTTACTACTGGGAGTAGGCTATCCTGCCGGCCAGGCTGATGGCCGGCGGGGGAGCCGTGCACCTCGTTAGAGACTGACAATGTCGGAATATGAGGATCGCTACCCCGACGCCTACGGGCGACGGGAAGAGACCGACCCCGAGCCGCGGTGGCGCCGTTTTCTCGGGCTCGGTCTGCCGCGCCAAGTGCGCGACTCCGAATCGCCCTTGGCCGAGGCGCGGGCCGATACGCCGCCGGTGGTCGATATTCAGGAACCCGGCCCTACGCCACCGACTGAACGCCCACGACAGCCGCGCCACATCGAGCGGCTGCGCCGTCCGCTCGTCGAGCGCAGCCCGCAGGAAATTTGCGACGACATTGCGCAGCAGTTGGCGGCGAGCCCGTTTATCGACGAAGCGGGCATTGCGATCACCGTCGACGGCGCCGAGGCAACCCTCGCCGGCACCGTCAACAGCCTGATCGAAATCTCGCTGGCGAAGGCGCTGGTCAGCAACGTGCCGGGGGTTGCCCGGGTGCAGGTGCAGCTCCGCGTGACGCCGGCGCCTCGCCCTTACGAGACATCCGGCGGCCCGGCGCGCAAGGCCGAGGGGTAACCCCTAGACCGCCGGCCGGCTGCGCACCTCCTCCGCGACTTTGCGGGAGAGGTGCTTGCCATCGCTAAGCGCGCCTTTGAGCTGGCCGCCTTCGACGACAACCTTGCCGCGCAGCAAGGTCATTGACGACCAGCAGGCGAGGTCGCGACCCTCCCATGGCGAATAGTCGGCCTCGTGCATCTCGGCGGACTTGACCAAATGGCGCCTGCGCGTGTCCAGGAGGACAATGTCGGCGTCGGAGCCAACTGCCAGCGCGCCCTTCTTCGGATAAAGGCCCAGGATTTTCGCGGCGTTCGTCGATATCAAATTGACGAACTGGGTCAGGTCGTAGCCGCGCTTCTCGACAGTCTCCGTGTAGATCAGCGACACGCGCGGCTCGACCCCGGCATTGCCGCCGGTGGTGTCGTCGATCCGCGCGCCTTGCAGCTTGTATTTGAGCGGACAGCAGATTTCATCGGTCGCGACGGTCTGGATCGCGCCGTGATTGGTGCCGGCCCACAAAGCCGCGTGATCCTCGGCGAATTTCAATGACGGGTAGGTGTGGTAGATCTGCCCGTTGGGCCGCTTGTAGTCTTCGGCCGAGTACATCAGGTACTGATGCAAGGTCTCGCCGTAGATCGGCGTGCCTTGCGCGCGCGCCGCGGCGATCGCCTTGACGCCGGTCGCCGCCGAGGTATGCAGCATGTAAAGCGCCGCGCCGGGGATGTTGGCGGCGAGCCGGATCACCCGGTTGAACGCCAGGTCCTCGCTCAAGGTGGTGTGCACCTCGGCCATGTTGTGGAAGCTGGTGCGCCCCTCGCGCGTCAGCTTTTCGTACATGTGCATGACAAGGTCGTTGTCTTCGGCGTGGATCGCGGCCAGGCCACCCGCCTTCGCTAGCGCCGTCAGCACCTCCATAACACTGCCGAAAGGCACCATACGGCCCTTGCGCGAAGGGGTGATGTCGGTGGTGAACATCTTCACCGTCGCGTGCCCGGCCTGCACCGCCTCAACGATCTGGTCAGGCACCGACCAGTCGAGCTTGCCCTGCACCATGACGTGAAAGCCATAATCGCAGTGGCAGTCCCCTGCCCATTCCTTCTGCCGCCGCTCGATCGCCTGCTGCACGGTGTTGTCGCCATCGACGAGGGCGAAATCGAGCATCGTCGTGGTGCCGCCGAAGAGCGCCGCCTGGCTCACCCGGTCGGGTCCGTCGGTTAGATTCGGTTGGCTCTGGCCAGGAACCGGCATCGGCCAGCGGCAATGAACATGCGGGTCGATCCCGCCGGGGATCACGATCTGCCCGGCGGCGTCGATCATGCGCTTTGCGGCGAGCCCGGCGAGGCTGCCGGGCGTGCCGATCGCGGCGATCTTTTCGCCCTCGATGCCGATATCGACATTGGCCGCGCCGGTCGGCAGCACGGCGATCCCCCCGGTGATCACGGTGTCGAGCATATGACCCTCCCCTACACGTGGATATGGGCACGGACTGCCGGCGGCCCGAGAACGCTCGGCGCCGCGAAAGCGAATTGCGCGAGGATCTCGTGGCGCGGCACGTCATGGACGACGAAAACCAGCCGGCAGCGATGATCGTCGTCGGGCCATTTGTCGAGCCATTCGGGCGCGAACATCGTATGCTGCGCCGCCTGGACAAGCGCCGGCTGTCGATCGCGGTCGGCGAAGGCGACGATGCCCTTGACGCGCAACAGATCGGCGCCCCAGACGCCGGCCAATGCACCCAAGGCCTTGGCGAAATCGAGCCGCGTCATCGGCTTCTGCAAGATTACCGTGAAGCTGTCGACCCCGTGGGTGTGGGTGGCCTCAAGCCCCCATCCCCCTCCCCCGCTTGCGGGGGTGGGAGATGACAAACGCCGCCGCGCTCCTTCCCCCGCAAGCGGGGAAAGGTTGGGATGGGGGCTGAACAGCACCAAACCTGGATCATTTGCGTCTCGGCCGATGATGCGCTCGGCGCTGGGGTTGAGCGCGGCCAGCGCGCGATCGAGCTCGTCTGACACCGGCGCGCGGTCGGTCTTCGAGATTACCAGCGCGTCGGCCATCGCCACCTGGCGCGCCGCCTCGGCGAAGCGGGCGAGCGTCGCGGCGCCGTGCTCGGCATCGATGACGGTCACGATGCGGCCCAACGACAATCGCGCGTCGAGCATCGGGTCGGCGCCGAGCGTGTAGAGGATCGGCGCGGGATCGGCGAGCCCGCTGGTCTCGATGACGATGCGGCGGAACGGCCGCAATTCGCCGGCGTCGCGCCGGTCGATCAGGTCGCGCAAGGTGCGCGCCACATCCTCGCGCACCGCGCAGCACAGGCATCCGCCGGGCAGCTCCAGCACCGCGCCTTCGACAAAATCGACGAGGTAGTGGTCGATCGCCACCGCGCCCACCTCGTTGACGATGACGGCGGTGTCGGTGAAACGCGAGTCGGCGAGCGCACGCCGCAAGAGCGTGGTCTTGCCGCTGCCGAGAAACCCGGTCAGCACCGTGGTTGGCAAGACCTCGGGGGGCAGGACATCGTCGAGGGCCACACTATCCATCAGCGCATGGTTTCACGATGGATCGTTCTAATCAAATGTCATTCCGGGGCGCTGCGGAACAGCGAACCCGGAACCCATAAACACGGACGATTCAGAAGATGGCAGCGTCCGCACCTTGGCTTTAGTGTTTCGTCTTCATCGGTTCCGAGTTCTGCCGCTGCGCGGCGTCCCGGAATGACGACAGGTTCGGAGGCTTTGCATGCCCAGTCTTCCCCGCATCGCGGTCATCGGCACCGGCGGCACGATCTCGTCGCTCGGCAATGGCAGCCTCGACGTCCTCGACTACCCGGATTTCGGGCAGAAGCTGACCAGCGAGGCGCTGATCGACAAATTCGCCGAGACGCGGCTTGTCGCCGAGCCGGTCCCGGTGACCTATCGCCAGGTCGGCAGCACCGCGCTCGGGCCGGAAGACTGGCTCGAACTCAGGCGGATGATCCACCAGATCGCCAAGGACGACCCGACGATCGCGGGGTTCGTCATTCCGCACGGCACCGCGACGCTCGAGGAGACTGGCTTCTTTCTCAACCTGACGCTCGGCGTGCGGCAGCCGGTAGTGATGGTTGGCGCGCAGCGCCCGGCGAGCGCGCTCGGCACCGATGCCGGCACCAATCTCGTCAATGCGCTGCAGGTCGCCGGGTCGGCGGAGTCGCGCGGCAAGGGCGTGCTGGTCGTGCTCAACAACGAAATCCACCCAGCGCGCGACGTGGTGAAGACTTCGACCTACCGGGTGCAGACCTTCCGCAGCTTCGATTTTGGCGCGCTCGGGCATGTCGACGGCGACGGCGTGCAGTTCTACCGCGCGCCGCTGCGGGCGCACATGCCCGACACCGAGTTCGCCCGGCGCGAGATCACGGCCCTACCGCGCGTCGACATCGTGCTCTCCTATGCCGGGGCCGACGCGGCGCTGGTCGAGGCGGCGATCACCGCCGGCGCCAAGGGCATCGTCTCGGCCGGGTTCGCGCCGGGTAGCCCGACCCCGGCGCAGCAGGAGGCGTTGCTCGCGGCGGCGAAGGCCGGGGTCGTCGTCGTCCAGTGCAGCCGCGCGGCGAGCGGCCGGGTTGCGCCGCGGCGTCGGCTCAAGGAGACCGGCATTGTCGCCGGCGAAGATTTTTCGCCGCAAAAGGCGCGCATTCTGTTGTCGCTCATGCTGATAACGACGCGCGACATTGGTGAGATCCAGGCGGCGTTTCAGCGGTATTGAACCCCCGCGGCCCCTCACCCCGCCTTCAAAATCGCCGCCGCGGCATCGGCGAAGACCTGCGCACCGAGCACGATGTCGTCTTCGCGGGTGTCTTCCGACCAGTGGTGGCTGATGCCCTTGAGGCTCGGGATGAACATCATCCCGGCGCGCAACCGGTGCGAGACGACCTGCGCGTCGTGG
>DATJSH010000069.1:0-2232 GCA_035504235.1 Allostellaceae bacterium
GCGGGCGCGACAGGTGCGGCCCGGAAGATGGCCGATCACCTGATGACCCAGACGCTGCCTGCGACCGCCCAGGAACTCGCGACCTACTACCAGCGCGGCATCACCGCCGGCGCCACGATCGACGGCCAGGACCACGCGCAGGCGACAGATGCGGTGCAGCCCGGGATGGCTCCGGAGCCGCGCCGCGACATGGACGCCGCCCTCGCCGCGCTGCTGGGGATCGACCTTTCCCGCCCGCCCACCCGCGACGAAATCGCCTGCCTGCTGGCGGGCTTCCGGACGGATGGGGCGAAGATCGCGGGCAAGCAGTACCAGAAGGGCACGCGCCCTCTCTCGGAGATCTTCGGCCTTGACCCGATGCGCCAGCCGAGCCGCGACGAGCTTGCCCATGTCCTCGCCGGTCGGCGCGCCGATGGCACGGCGCTGGCGGAGGAGATTGCGACGCCAGCCCTGGTGCGGCTCGCCACGGCACTCGGGGCGGAACACGGGAAAGCGCTCACCGAGCCCGAGCGGACGAACATCCTGAACGGCCTGACGGCGAGGGGAGAAGCGCTCGACTTCTTGACCTGGCGCCAGGCGATCAGCCACGCGCGCACGCCGATCGGGTATGTGGACTTCACGTTCAGCGCCGACAAATCGGTTTCCCTCGCATGGGCCTTCGCGCCGACCGAGGCAGAGCGGAACCTGATCGCGCAGGCGCACCGCGACGCCGTGCATGCAACCATGCTCCAGGTCGCCGATACGATTGGCCAGGCGCGGGCAGGGCAGGGGGGCAAGAACGGCGCCGAGAAGGGCGCGATCGGATGGATCACCTTCGACCACTATGCGGCGCGCCCGACGCTCGAAATTGCCCGCACGAACCCGGACGGTACGGTCGAGACCGAGCTAGTGACGGTCAAGGTGGCGGGCGATCCTCAGCTTCACACGCACGTTGCGGTTCCGAACGTGGTCATGACGCCGAGCGGGCGGGTTGGGTCACTCGATACGATGCAGATGCACCGTCGCATCCATGAATGGGGTGCGATCTACCAGGCGCATCTCGCGCAGAACCTGCGGGCCCACGGTGCGGCGGTGGCGCTGGACGAGACGCTCGGTGCCGCGCGGCTCACGGCAATTCCGGAGACGGTGCGGGCGGCGTTCTCGAAGCGCACGCGCGACGCGGTTGCCGATGCCAGAGCCTATGCCAAGTCGGCCGGCGCAGATTGGGATCGAATGTCGCCCGACGAGCGGATCCGGCTGCTCAAGGGCGGCGCCTTCGCAAGCCGCACTGCCAAGGGCGATGACCTGAGTGACTTCGCATCCTGGCGGCGCCAGGCCGACGCCCTGGGCTACCGGCACAACAGCGTGCTCGATCCAGCCAGGACCGTCGAGCAGATCACCGAAGCGGAGCGGCTTGAGCGCGCCTATGCCGCCGGGTCGCGGATGCTGGCGCGCGAATTCGGACACCGCGCCGTCGTCAAGGAGACCGATGCGAGGGTCGCCGCGGCGCGTGGGCTAATCGCCGCGGGCATCGCTGGTGCCGAGGACGTGGATCGGGTCCGGCATGCGTTCGACGGCCGGGGGATCGTGGAAAGCGGCGTCACGCCGCAAAACGATGGCGGGGCAGCGGTGAGGACGACGTTGATCGCGGTGCCGGTCACGACCGCCGATCCGCACAACGAAGATGTCGAGGTCACGGAAGACCGCCTGACCACCAAGGCGCACGTCTCCCAGGAGAGCGCTCTGATCGCGCTTGCCCGCAAGCATGGACGGGACCGGCGCGGCCTGCTCACGCCTCCGGAGATCAAGCGCGCGGTGGCGGCCTCCGGGCTGGACTTCGCGGGCGAGCACGGCCGAGCGCAGCTTCGGTTGCTCAACCATCTCGGCATGAGCGGCCGCTTCGCCGCGGCGATCGGCGCCGCCGGCGCCGGCAAGACGACGCTGCTCCAGCCTCTGGTCGCGGCGTGGCACGCCAAAGGCGCCGATATCCACGGGATCAGCCTGGCCTGGCGTCAGGCGCGCGATCTGGTCGGTGCCGGGCTCAAGCCGGACGACGGCGACACGTTCTCGGCGGTGAGCGTCTTCGTGCAGCGTGCGCAATCCGGGCGTCTTCCCCTCACGCACAACAGCGTCGTGGTCATTGACGAACTGGCGACGATCGGTGCCCGGCAGCTCCTTCAGCTCTTCCGGCTGCAGGACAGCTTCGGCTTTCGGATGGTGGCCGTCGGCGATCCAAAGCAGTGCCAGGCCATC
>DATJSH010000070.1:0-26976 GCA_035504235.1 Allostellaceae bacterium
TGGATCGGCTCGGTCCTGACCGCAATCGTCTATTTCGCCACGCGCTCGCGCGATCACTGACCCGGGAGACGCGCGATGCCGATCGATTGGACCGCCCTTACCGTCTTCATCCTGCTGTTTGTGCTGATCACCATCCTCGGCTTCATGGCCGGGCGGTGGCGCAGCGGCGACCTCGACCTGATCCATGAATGGGGCCTCGGCGGCAGCCGCTTCGGCACCGTGGTGACCTGGTTCCTGCTCGGCGGCGACCTCTACACCGCCTACACTTTTATCGCCGTGCCGGCCCTCATGTTCGGCGCGGGGGCGATCGGGTTCTTCGCCGTCCCGTACACGATCATGGTCTATCCATTCGTGTTTCTTGTGTTCCCGCGGTTGTGGCAGGTCGCACGGCACAACGGCTACATCACCGCGTCGGATTTTGTCCGCGGGCGCTATGGCAGCCGCTGGCTGGCACTGGCGGTCGCGGTCACCGGCATTGTCGCGACGATGCCCTATATCGCGCTGCAGCTCGTCGGCATCCAGGTGGTCATCGCCGCGCTCGGCATCGAGGGCAGCGGCTGGATGGCCGACCTGCCGCTGGTCATTGCCTTTGTGGTCCTCGCCGCCTTCACCTACGCCAGCGGACTGCGCGCGCCGGCGGCGATCGCCATCGTCAAGGACACACTGATCTGGATCACCGTGATCGCCGCGGTGGTGTGGATCCCGATCAAGCTCGGCGGCTATGGCGCGGTATTCGCCGCGGTGCCGCAGGCGAAACTGCTGCTGCCGCCGGCGATGGCCGGCTCAGCGCTCCCCTACAGCGCCTATTTCACGTTGGCGCTGGGATCAGCGCTGGCGCTGTTCCTCTACCCACATGCGATGACCGGCGTTCTCAGCGCCAGCTCGCGCGGCGCGGTCAGCCGTAACGCCGCACTGTTGCCGGCGTATTCGTTCCTGCTGGCGCTGATCGCGTTGCTCGGTTTCATGGCGCTGGCGATCGGTGTCGACAAGGCGCCCGAATTTGCCGCCTTCGCCAAGGCCTATCCGCGCAATTTCGCCGTGCCAGCGCTGTTCCGGTCAGTCTTCCCGTCCTGGTTCGCCGGAGTCGCCTTCGCGGCGGTGGCGATCGGCGCGCTGGTGCCGGCGGCGATCATGTCGATCGCCGCCGCGAACCTGTGGACGCGCAACATCTACAAGGAATTCATCAATCCGACCTGCGCGCCGGCGCAGGAGGCGAAGATGGCGAAGCTCGTGTCGCTGATCGTCAAGTTCGGGGCGCTGGTGTTTATCGTCGCCATCCCGCTGCAATTCGCGATCAACCTGCAACTGCTGGGCGGGGTGTGGATCATCCAGACATTGCCGGCGGTGATCATCGGCCTCTACACGCGCTGGTTCCACGAGAAGGCGCTGTTCTGCGGCTGGCTGGTTGGCATCGTCGCCGGCACCTGGCTTGCGGCGATGCACGGCTTTACCCCAATCACGCCGATCTCGTTCGCCGGCTATTCGCTGCCCGCCTACACCGCGTTCGCAACACTGATCCTCAATTTCCTGGTCGCGATCGTGCTGACGCCGGTGTTCAACGCGCTGGGCGGCTTGCGCGGTATTGACGAAACGCAGCTTGAACATTACGGCTGAGGAAAAAGCGGGGCGTGCAACCTCGCGTTTTGGTTAACGAGATCGTCACCTTCTCTCCTTAAGCTGGGAGTGGGTGGCGGTCTACGCTTTGCATGGCTGACCGCGCAGGGGGTTTCGGCATGGAAGCGTCACCGTACGACTACGATCTCGTGGTGATCGGCTCCGGCCCCGGCGGGCAGCGCGCCGCGATCCAGGGCGCCAAGCTCGACAAGCGAGTCGCGATCATCGAGAAGACCACCGTCGTCGGCGGGGTCAGCGTCAATCTCGGGACGATCCCGTCAAAGACACTGCGCGAGGCGGTGCTCGATCTTTCAGGCTTCCGGTCGCGCGAATTTTACGGCGCCTCGTACCGGGTCAAGGAAAATATCACGATCCAGGACCTGCTGGTTCGGACCAACCAGGTCATCGCCCACGGCATCGACATCGCCCGCCACCAGCTGCTGCGCAACCATGTCGAGCTGATCTCGGCGACCGCCTCGTTTGTCGACCCGCACACGCTCAAGCTCGACCTCATCGACGGCAGCACGTCGCGCCATATCTCCGCCGCGAACATCGTCGTCGCCACCGGCACGGAAACGACGCGCGACGCGCATATTCCGTTTGACGGAAAGCGCATCTTCACCAGCGACGACATCCTGCACCTCGACCAGCTGCCGCGATCGATCGCCGTGGTCGGCGCTGGCGTCATCGGCTGCGAATACGCGAGCATCATGGCCGCGCTCGGCGTCCGCGTGACGCTGATCGACGCCCGCCACGGACTTTTGTCGTTTATCGACGAGGAAGTCTCCGCCGAGCTCTGCCATCACTTGCGTGAGGCGCGCGTGACGCTGCGGCTCGGCGAGACGGTCAAGAGCCTGGAGGTCGTGAAGACCGAGACGGGCGATCGGGTGCGCCTGCACCTCGACAGCGGCAAGACGATCATCACCGAGAAGGCGCTCTATTCGGTCGGCCGCACCGGCGCCACCAGCAGGCTGAACCTTCCCGCTGCCGGGGTCGAACCCGACGCGCGCGGCCGGCTGGTGGTCGATAAGCACTTCCGCACCAATGTCCCGCATATCTACGGGGTTGGCGATGTGATCGGATTCCCGGCGCTCGCCTCGACCTCGATGGAGCAAGGCCGGCTCGCCGCCTGCCATGCCTTTGGCCTCAAGGCCAAGAGCGTCCCGGAACTGTTCCCTTACGGCATCTACTCGGTGCCGGAGATCTCGATGGTCGGCAAAAACGAGGAAGAGCTGACCAAGGCCGGCATCGCCTATGAGATCGGCAAGGCGCGCTACAAGGAGATCGCCCGCGGCCAGATCGTCGGCGACGTGACCGGCCTGCTAAAGCTGATCTTCCACAGCGTGACCCACAAGCTCCTCGGCGTCCACATCATCGGCGAAGGCGCCAGCGAGCTCATCCATATCGGCCAGGCGGTGCTGTCGTTTGGTGGCACGGTCGACTACTTCGTCAACACGGTGTTCAACTACCCGACGCTTGCCGAGTGCTACAAGGTCGCGGCGTTCGACGGGATCAACCGCCTCGGCATGTTCCACGAGGAAGCGATCGAGGTGGAGATCGAAGACCAGGCCGAAAGAGCCGAGGCCGCCGACTAGACGTTACTCCGCCGCCGCGCCCAAGGCCACGCCCGCGCCTGTCCGGCGCGGCGCGGCAACGCCGATCACCGTGACGATCGCCGCCAGGACGCAGAACCCGGCCAACGCATAGAGCCCGCCCTGGAACCCGCCGGTCTTGTCGGCGAGCCAACCGACGATGGTCGGGCCGAACCAGCCGCCGAGATTGCCGAGCGAATTGATAAAGGCGAGCCCCGCGGCCGCCGCGGTGCCGGAAAGGATCGTGTTGGGCAGCGCCCAGAACGGCCCTTTCGAGCCATAGAAGCCGACGGTCGCGGCACACATCGCGATGACCGCGACGATCGTCCCGACCGTCAGCCCGGCGAAGACCAGCGCCGCCATCGACAGTACGCAGCCGGCGAACAGGTTCCAGCGCCGCTCGTTGACCCGGTCCGAGTAGTGGCCCCAGACGATCATGCCGATAACCCCGGCGACATAGGGGATCGAGGTCACGAACCCGGTGGCAAAATTCGACAAACCAGCCTGCTTGATGATTTGCGGCGCGAACAGTACGAGCCCGACACTCGGCGTGACGATGCCGAGATAGATGATCCCCAGCGCCCAGACCTTCGGATTGACCAGCGCCTGCCACATCGAAATGTGGCCGTGCGCCTCGGTGACCTCCCGCCGCTCGCGTTCCATCTCGGCCGCAAGCCAATCCTTCTCCGCCTGAGTCAGCCAAGCAGCTTTTAGCGGCCCATCGACAAGGTAGAGGATGCAAACGATGCCGAGGATGATGGCCGGCAGTCCCTCGCCGACAAAGAGCCATTTCCAGCCGGCGAGGCCCCAGGTCCCGTCGAGCAGCATCAAGAACGACGAGATCGGCCCGCCGATCGCCACCGCGACCGGCGTCGCGACGCCGAACCAAGCGACCATCCGGCCGCGATGCGCGGAGGGGAACCAAAAGGTAAAATAAAGCAGCATGCCGGGAAAGAACCCCGCCTCGGCCACCCCGAGCAAAAAGCGCAGCGCGATAAAGCTGGTCGAGCTCCAGACGAACGCCATCGCCATCGACAACAGACCCCAGGTCAGCATGATCCGCGCGATCCAGAACCGCGCGCCAAGCTTCATCAGGACGATGTTGCTGGGGATCTCGAAAACGCAGTACCCGGCATAAAAGCACCCCGCCCCAAATCCGAACGCGGTGGCGCTGAGGCCAAGATCGCCGCGCATCGTCAGCGCCGCGAAACCGACATTGATGCGGTCGAGATAGCACACGATCATGCATAGGCAGCCAAACGGCAACAGCCGCAGGTAGACCTTGCGCATCGCCGAGCGTTCGACTTCGGAGATCTCGATGGTCGACACGGGGTGTCCTCCGGCAATTTGCTTCGCGGCGCAGCCTAGCGTGAACCGGTGTGCCGCTTGCCGCGCTATTTCGGCATGACGCCATCGGCTTGACGCCGATCGGCGGTAGCCGACCTCTGCGGAATGAGCTACCGTCCCCCGGTCATTCCCAGGGAGGCCCCCCATGATCGTCGAATTCCGCACCTATCGCTTGAAGCCCGGCACGGTCGCACAGGCTGAAGAAAACTTCGGCAAGGCGCTGCCGGCGCGCACCAAATTGTCGCCGCTCTCGGCGTTCTGGCATACCGAGATCGGCCCGCTGAACCGCATCATCCATGTCTGGTCCTACGACAATTTCGAAGAGCGCACCCGTATCCGCGCCGAGTCGCAAAAGCTCGAAGGCTGGCCGCCCAATATCCGCCAGTTCGTCGAGGAGCAGGAAAGCGAAATCTTCATCCCCGCGGCGTTCTCACCGAAGCTCGAGCCGCGCCAACTCGGCGGCGTCTACGAGATCCGCACCTACACGCTGGCGCCGGGCGCGATCCCCGGTCAGATCGATCGCTGGTCGACGCAGATCGGCGAGCGCACCAAGCTGTCGCCGCTCGCCTTTGCCGGCCATTCCGAGCTCGGCGGGCTCAACCGCTGGCGCCACATCTGGGCCTACAAGGACGCCAACCATCGCGCTGAAGTTCGCGAGCACGCGCGCAAGAATGGCATCTGGCCGCCCAAGGGCGGGCAGCCCGGCCAGACGCTGGTCCAGGAAAACATGCTGGTGATCCCGGCTTCGTTCTCGCCGCTGCGTTAGTCGCCAGTCCTTATCGTTTCTCTGTCGGATTTGCCGGGCCGGGGCGGCTTCCATGGCTGCCCCGGCTCCATTATTGCTCAGCGTCGGCGACCGTCGCAGTCGGCGATCCATCGATGGGGGATGCCCTTTGAAACCCACGCTTCTCGCGGCTTTGTTCGCCGCCTTCATCACTGTTGCCCCTGCCCTCGCCGCCGATCCCAGCATCGGACGCACCGCGTTGACCCTGCCCGACGCCAAGGAAGTGCAAACGACATTCAAGTCCGACGCGCCCAAGATCATCCTGCATGCCGAATTGCTCGACATGCAGCAGGGCACGAAGGTGAGCGCCGACTGGATCGCCGAAAACACCAACGGCGCCGCCCCACCCAACTTCAAGATCGACAGTGCCGAAATCACGGTGAAAGACGAGGACGAGGCAACCTTCTCGCTCAGCAAGCCCAACAATGGCTGGCCCGTCGGCGATTACCGCGTCGATCTGTTGATCGACGGGGCGAAGGCCAAATCCGTCGCCTTCAAAGTCGCCGATTAGCGACAGCTAAATCGCGCCGCCGATCGCTCTATATCGCAGCAGGTGATCGGCGAGCACACAGGCCATCATCGCCTCGCCCACCGGCACCGCGCGGATGCCGACGCACGGGTCGTGCCGGCCATGCGTCTCGATCTCGACCTCGTTGCCGTCGCTGTCGACGGTGCGCATCGGGTGCAGGATCGAGCTGGTCGGCTTCACCGCGAAGCGCACGACGATGTCCTGACCCGTGGAGATACCGCCGAGGATACCGCCGGCATTGTTGCTGAGGAACACGACTCGGCCGTCCGCCATGCGCATCTCGTCGCCGTTTTCCTCGCCGCCGAGCACGACCGCGCCAAACCCGGCGCCGATCTCGACCCCCTTGACCGCATTGATTGTCATCATCGCCCGCGCCAAATCGCCGTCGAGCTTGTCATAGACAGGCTCGCCAAGCCCGGCCGAAACGCCGCTCGCCACCACCTCGATGACCGCGCCGGCCGACGAGCCGCTCTTGCGGACGCCGTCGAGATAATCCGCCCAGCGCGCCGCAGCCGCCGCGTCGGGGCACCAGAATGGGTTTTCGGCAGTCTGCGCCCAATCCCAGTTCGCGCGGTCGATCGCATGTGGCCCGATCTGCACCAGCGCACCGCGGATTTGAATGTTCGGGCCCAGCACCCTGCGCGCCACCGCGCCGGCCGCCACGCGCGACGCGGTCTCGCGCGCCGACGCGCGGCCGCCGCCGCGATAGTCGCGGATGCCGTATTTTTTCCAGTAGGTATAGTCGGCGTGGCCCGGCCGGAAGCGGTCGGCGATGTTGCGGTAGTCTTTCGAGCGCTGGTCGACATTGTCGATCTGCAGGCTCAAGGGTGTGCCGGTGGTCTCGCCGTTGAACGTGCCGGAGAGAATCTTGACCTGATCCGGCTCCTGGCGCTGGGTCGTATAGCGCGACTGGCCGGGCCGGCGCTTGTCGAGCCATTGCTGGATGTCGGGCTCGGAAAGCGTGATGCGCGGCGGCACACCGTCGACGATGACGCCGATTGCCGGCCCGTGGCTTTCGCCCCAGGTCGTGAAGCGGAACAGTGTGCCAAAGGAATTGCCGGCCATTTTGGTACCGTCACACGGTCGAAATGTCGGGCGCGTCCACGCGCTTCATGCCGACGACGTGATAGCCGCAATCGACATGGTGCACCTCGCCGGTGACCCCAGCCGAAAGGTCGCTCAACAGATAGAGCGCGGCGCCGCCGACGTCCTCGATCGACACGTTGCGCTGCAGCGGCGAGTTGAGCTCGTTCCACTTGAGGATGTAACGGAAATCGCCGATCGCCGACGACGCCAGTGTCTTGATCGGGCCGGCTGAGATCGCGTTGACCCGGATGTTGCTGCCGCCGAGATCGACCGCGAGGTATTTGACGCTCGCCTCGAGCGCCGCCTTGGCGACCCCCATCACATTGTAATGCGGCATCACACGCTCGGCGCCGGCGTAGGTGAGGGTCAACAGGCTGCCGCCTTCCGGCATCAACGCCGCGGCGCGCCGGCACAGGTCGGTGAACGAGAAGCACGAGATGTCGAGCGTCCTGAGGAAGTTGTCCCGTGTCGTCTGGAGGTATTTGCCCTTTAGCTCCTCCTTGTCGGAGAAGGCGATGCCGTGCACCACGAAGTCAAGCCCGCCCCAGCGCTCGCCGACGGCGTTGAACACCGCGTCGAGGCTCACCTCCGAAGTCACGTCGGCGTCGAGCAGGAAATCGCTGTCGAGGCTTTCGGCCAGCGGCCGCACGCGCCGGCCGAGCGCGTCGCCCTGGTAGGTGAAGGCCAGCGTCGCACCGGCGTTACTTACCGCCTTGGCGATGCCCCAGGCCAGCGAGCGGTCGTTGGCAACGCCCATCACCAGGCCGCGCTTGCCGGTCATCAGCGCGTTGTTGTTGCTCATGCACGGCTCCGAAATGCGGGCGGCAGGCGAACGCCCTCGTCTATTTTCATATCGTCCATCCTACACGAAGCGGCGTGAAGCGGCCAATTGAGGTGGCTGCGGCGACAATCTCCCGATAAGCGAAAAAGGTTCCGGGCGCGCGTGTTGGCGGCGGCCCGCGCCGCTTGTAGACTCCCCCAGGCGAACCATGTGAGCCGCAGGATGATCGAGGACATTCCCGAGGGGGAGCCTTTCGCGCCCTTCCAGCGCTGGCTGTCGCTTGCCGAGAAGAGCGAGGAGTTGGCCGAAACGATGACCCTGGCCACCGCGACACCGGCGGGCGTGCCCTCGGTGCGCGCGGTGCTGCTCAAGGCTGCGGATGAGCGTGGATTCGTCTTCTACACCAACCTCGAAAGCCGCAAATCGGGCGAACTCTTCGTCAATCCTCATGCCGCGTTGTGCTTCCACTGGAAGTCGCTGAGGCGCCAGGTGCGCGCGGAGGGCGTCGCCGAACAGGTTTCCGAGGACGAGGCCGATGCCTATTTCGCCAACCGGCCGCGCGGCAGCCAGATTGCGGCCTGGGCGTCCGACCAGTCGCGCCCGCTCGAAAATCGTCAACAGCTGGAAAAGCGGGTCGACATGTTCACCCGCCGCTTCGCCGATCGTAACGCGATCCTACGGCCGAATTTCTGGTCGGGCTTCCGGCTGGTGCCGAACCGGGTCGAGTTCTGGCAGGACCAGCCCTCGCGCCTGCACGACCGGTTGGTCTTCATCCGCGACGGCGCCGGGTGGCGCCGCGAGCGGCTTTTTCCATGATCGCTCGCTCGTGAGCATCGACGACCGGCAGATCCGACTAAGAACACGCGCAACCTATGCCTCGGTCGCGGTATCGGTTTTCCTCATTGTCATCAAATTTGCCGCCTGGCTCGTCACCGGATCGGTGGCGATGCTGTCGAGCCTGGTTGATTCGCTGCTCGACGTTGTCGCCGCTGTCGTGAACCTGTTCGCGGTTCGTCAGGCGCTGGAGCCGCCCGACCGAGAGCACCGCTTTGGCCACGGCAAGGCCGAGCCGCTCGCCGCTCTCGGACAAGCGGCGTTCCTCGCAGGCGGCGCGCTGCTATTGGTTTTCGAGGCGGTCAGCCGGGCCATTAGCCCGGAGCCGGTGACCCGCGCCGAACTCGGCATCGCGGTCATCATCGTCTCCATGGCGCTGGACGGGGCCTTGATGCTCTACCAGCGCTATGTCGTCGCTCGGACGAAATCGCTGGCGATCGGCGCCGACGAACTCCACTTCCGCAGCGATCTCACCGTCAATGCCGGCGTTCTCGCGGCGCTGTTGTTCGATCAATTCGTCAAAATTCCAATCCTCGACCCGATATTCGGCGCGGCGATCGGCCTGTGGATCATCTATAGCGCGACCCGCCTCTTGCGGGGCGCGTTGACGCAGTTGATGGACCAGGAGATGCCCGACGACGACCGCGCCCGCATCCGCACCATCGCCGAAGCGGCGGATGAGGTCGCGGCGGTGCACGATCTGAAGACTCGCGTGGCCGGACCGACGACGTTCATCCAGCTGCACCTCGAAATGGATGGTGCGATGGATTTGCGCCGCGCCCATGAGATCGCTGACCGGGTCGAGGCGCAACTGCGCGAAGCCTACCCGTACGCCGAGATCATCATTCATCAGGACCCGGCCGGCCTCGAAGAAATGCACCAGGAGTTTCCCGTCCACGCCAAGGCGGGCTAGGTCAGCTTCCCCAGCCTTCCGCGAGGCGTGGAATCCGCGGCGGCGCCGGCGGTTGGGGAATAACCGGGTGCTCGGCGGCGAGCCGATCGACCACGGCCAGCCGCGCCTCGAGGTCGATCTCAGTGCTTGAGGTGATTTCGAGCCTGGGATCCTCGAACACATCGACCCGCCGCCGCTGACGGATCGGGTCCATCACGGCGCGGTCGCGCTCTCGCAACAGCAACGCGATCTGCGGCTGGTAGAGCCGCACCATCGCTGTCAGCCAGAAATTGACAAAGCTCGCCGGCTCGGCCGCGTCGAGCGAAAAGCGGTCGAGCATGCGGATGACGTCTTCGGCGCGATACCAGGTCTCGCCCGTCACCCAGCGATTGGTCGTAAAGAGCCGCACCGGCTCGCCCGCCGCATCGACGGCGATGGCGACTAGGTGGCTCACTTCATCGCGCGCACCACGCTTCGACGGCGCTGCCTGCGGCGGGGTGGGCAGATGCTCCTTGGCGATCGCCGCCTCGGGCAGCAGCAGCGGCTGCGTCCCCGCCGGCATCCCTTCTGCGCGCAGGAAGAGGTGGAAATGCCCCCGTTCGTCCGGGTGGTCGTCGGCGCTCGCATGCTGGTGAAAGAAATACTGCGCGTGGCTGATCAGGTCGTAGCCATCGCTCGGTGGATAATGGCGCCAAGCCTCAATCTCGCCGGACGGGCCGAGCAATTCGCGCACGATATTGCTGTCACGCGCGGCAAGCTCGCTCCGGCATCCCCGAATAACCGCAGCGGCAGACGCCGCGCGCCCCGACCCACTCACGCGACCACCTGGACTTTTGGGCGAACGAAACGGGTCCAGGATACCTATCTGTGCGGCATCGACAAGGCCGGGTTGGAAAGGGTCCAGACGACGACCTGCTTGGCGACACTCGCGGTCGCCGCGTTCATCGCCTCGACGATTGCCGGAGTCGCATTGGCCGCCGCACGCTGGCGCGCGCTAATCATGGTCTGCGCCAATATCTTGCGCTCCGGTATCTTGACCAGCTTGACCGCGAGCGCGACCCAGGCAGTGGGCGCGCCGGACGCGCCAGCCTGCGAATCGTAGAGCGCCTCGAAGTGGCGCAGATCGCCCTCAATCTCGAAATCCGCGCGCAGATCGAGCGAATCGGGTCCGACCCCGGCGACGGCTTTGCTGTTCTCAAAGGCTTCGACCAGCACCGTGCGCACCATATTGGGGGTCCGGTCGGCCCAGTCGCCATCGGCGAGATAGTTGATGGCGTTGGCCGCGCGCACCACCGCGATGCGCCGCAACTCCAGTCCTTCGGGCGCATAGGGCGCGTCGACGATAATCTGCGCGTTGGTGTGCGGCAGGTTCGCCGGAAAGTCGGTCGGCGCGGAGAGCTGGAACAGCGGCCGGGGTTCCTTGGTGAACAGACTGGCGCACCCGGCGAGCGCGAGGACGAAAAGAGCGGTCAGCGCGAAGCCTGAAGCTCGGTGCCGCAATGGGCGGAAGTTTCTCATCATTTCGGCTGGTACCCTTCGCGGCGATCGCCAAAGAGCAGGCGTGTCGGGTCGTGTTCGACCTGGGAGACGAGTCGGGTCAGTCCGGAAATAAACTGTCGCGCCTCGGCGACCAGCGAACCGACATCGCCGAGCGTCTGCTGGCTGAATTGCTTCACCCCGGGCTGCACATCGCGCAGCGTCACCTGCAGGTCGCGGTTGGTGACCTGCAGCCCCGTCACGAGCTTGTCGAAATCGCCGAGTGACGCGAGCGCTTGATCCTTGAGCCCGCCCTGCTGGGTGAAACCGTTATCGAGATTGGTGAAGAGGCCCGTCGCCGCCTTGAGCGCCTCGGCGGCATTGCTCGCGATCTCGTTACTGTGCGCCGCGAGGTCGCCGCTGATCTTTTGGACGTTGCCGAGGGTCGACGAAAAGGCTTGCCGGTTCTGGTCGTCCAGCACGTCGTCGATGTGGTCGAGGATGACATCCAGCTTGTCCAAAAGCTGCGGGCCGCGCGCGGCGAGGCTCGCCAATGTCGCGCGCTTCGAGCGAATGACCGGGTAGCGCTCGCCGTTCTGCGCCTCGAGCAGGTCCTCGCTCTTACCCGGTTCGATCAGGATGTATGAGACGCCCGAGAGAATGTTGGTCTGGATCGTGGCGGCATCCATCTTCTTGACCGGGACGCTGCTCTTGATCTCGATCGTCACGCGGATCGGCTTGCGGCCGTTAGTCGCCAGAGTTTTGGGATCCGTGATGATCTCGATGTCGGAGACCGTTCCGACCGGGATGCCGTTGTACTCGACCCGGCCGCCTTGGCTCAGTCCGGTGACCGGGCCTTCGAAATAGATGTCGTAATGCGCGAAGCTGGCGGTGAACTGCGTCCCCGCGAGCCACAGCACGGCGACAAAGGCGAGGAACACCATCGTCAGTACGAAGGCGCCGACAGCGACGTAATGTGCGCGTGTCTCCATCTCCTCCTCTTTCCCCCCTGTCGCCGCCGCCTAGTGCGTGCCGGCTGGCTGCGCCGCGCGCCCGCGTGGCCCGTGGAAATAAGAATGGATCCAGGGATGGTCGTCCCGCAGGTGCTCTTCGAGCGTCCCCACCCTGATCTGCTTGTCGACCAGCACCGCGACCCGGTCGCAGATCGCGAACAGGCTGTCGAGATCGTGCGTCACCAGGAACACGGTGAGGCCGAGGCTCGATTGCAGGTCCTTGATGAGCTGGTCGAACGCCGCCGCAGCGATCGGATCGAGTCCGGCGGTCGGCTCGTCGAGGAAGAGTATGTCCGGGTCAAGCGCCAACGCCCGGGCAAGCCCGGCGCGCTTGCGCATGCCGCCCGACAGTTGCGCCGGGAACTTGTCGGCCGCCTCGGCGGGCAACCCGACCATGCCGATCTTGGTGGCAGCGATCTCCGCCATGAGGCGCTGCGGCAGTTTCAAATCCTCCTTGAGCGGCACCTCGATGTTTTGCGCGACGGTCAGCGAGCTGAACAGCGCGCCGTCCTGGAACAGCACGCCCCAATGGGCCTCGAGCTTGTGCCGCTCCTCGTCGTTCAGATGCAGCACGTCGCGTCCCAGCACCTCGATGCTACCCGACACCGGCCGGTTGAGCCCGACCACGGTGCGCAGCATCACCGACTTGCCGGTCCCGGAGCCGCCGACGATGCCGATCACCTCGCCGCGTTTCACGTCGAGATCGACCCCGTCATGGATTACCTGGCTGCCAAAGGCATTGACCAAGTTGCGCACCCGGATCACAAAATCGCCGCTCTCCTCGGCCATGTCAGACCTTCAGCATCGAGAAGACGATCGAGAACGCCGCGTCGGTGACGATCACGAAAAAGATCGACTCGACAACCGACTGTGTCGTCAGCCGGCCAACGCTTTCGGCGCTGCGCGTGACATTAAGCCCTTCATAGCAACCGACCAGCGCGATGATCGCGGCAAAGAATGGCGCCTTGACGACGCCGACCCACAGCGTCGTCGTCGTCACCGCGCTCTGCAGTTGGGTGAGAAAATTCGGTATGTTGATGTCCAGCACCAACCACGACATCAATGCACCGCCCAATATCCCCATGAAATCGGCGTAGAACACCAGCAGCGGCAGTGTCAGCCCAAGCCCGAGGAGCCGCGGCAGGACCAGCACCTCGACCGGATCGAGACCCAACGTGCGCAACGCGTCGATCTCTTCGTTCACCTGCATCGTGCCGATCTGCGCGGTGAACGCGCTGCCCGAACGCCCGGCGATGATGATCGCCGACAGCAGCACGCCCAGCTCGCGCAAGATCGAGATGCCGAGCAGGTTGACAGTGTAGATCTCGGCGCCGAAACGGCGCAGCTGGTCGGCGCCCTGATAGGCCATCACCACGCCGATCAGGAACGACAGCAGCCCGACGATCGGCATCGCGTCGAGCCCGACCCGCTCCATCTGCACCAGCGTTGCGACCAGCCGCAACCGCCGCGGCTGGCGCAGCAGCCGTAGCAGCGTCACCGTCACCAGTCCGGTGAAACCGAGAATGTCGTAAACGCGGTTGAGCAGCAGCAGGGTGATCATGCCGATGCGCGCGAGAAAGCCGACAAATGTATGGTGCGGGGGCACCGGATGGGGCAGCGGCTCGGAAATGCCGCGTGCCCGCACCTGTTCCAGCAGCGGCGCGAAGCGCGGCTGCAAATTCTCCAGCGCGACCTGATTGCCGCGCGCAGCGAGCTCGTGCTCCGTGCGCAAAAGCAGCCATGCGCCGGTGCTGTCGAGCCGGTTGACCCCGGTAAGGTCGACCGTCACCTGCCGGTCTTGCGGCATGCGCAGATCGTGCAGCCGGCGGTCGAGCTCGGCGGCGGTCACCACAAGCCATTCGCCTTCCGCGCGAAATACCGTCGCGCCCCCTTCTTCGGATGCGAGGATGGATGCGGCTGGCGCCATGCTTTCCGGACGATCAGGCGGTTCCAGGTGACGGCGATGCGACGGTCTAAGCCTTTCCAACTACGCGAAAACCCGCTATGCCGCAACGATAAGCACAGCCACCCGTGTCGAAAGCCCGCGCATGGACCTCAAGAACCACATTCGCTCGATCCCGGATTTTCCCAAACCGGGGATTTTGTTCTATGACATATCCACATTGCTGGCGCATCCGGAAGCCTGGCGCACAACCGTCGAGCGTCTTGCCGATGCGGTGCGGCCGCAACGCCCGGACCTCCTCGTCGGTATCGAATCGCGCGGCTTTCTGGTCGCGGCGCCGCTCGCCTACGCGCTCGGCAGCGGATTCGCGATGGTCCGCAAAAAGGGCAAGCTGCCGGGCAAGACCGTACGCTTCACCTACGATCTCGAATACGGCAGCGACACGATCGAGATCCAGGAAGACGCGATCTCGCCAGGCCAGCGGGTCATCGTCGTCGATGACCTGATCGCCACCGGCGGCACCACGGAGGCGGCGATCAAGCTGGTGACGCAGCAGGGCGGCGCCGTGGTTGGCGCCGCCTGCATCATCGAGCTGAGCTTTCTGAACGGCCGCAGCCGCATTCCCGTCCCGGTGACGGCGATGATTTCGTACGATTCCTAGTTTTTTGTCGGACGGGATCGGCCTCGGCGCCTGAGGGTCGAGAAATATAAAGCCCGGAAATAAGAAAGCCCGGCGACATTGCTGCCGCCGGGCTTTCTGAAACTACCGTGCAGGAAGCTTAGAGCTTCGTCGCAATGGTATTGAACGTGCTCGAGAGGTTGGTGCCGACGGTGCCCATCACGGTCACGGCGGCGACGGCGATCAACGCGGCGATCAGACCATACTCGATCGCCGTTGCTCCGTCTTCGTTCTTCAGGAGCTTCAGGGCGGTTGCGAACATGTGAAAATTCTCCTTGAGAGCTGACATTCGCGAGAATGCGCGGCCACCTCTTTAATAAAGGTAAATAAGCCCGTCTCCCGTCGAAAAATTGCAACGGCATTTATTAGTATTGGATAAATTCGCTTACGTGAGGCAGCGGCTGAAGTCCACCCGATTCCTAGCCAGTTGACAGCTAACGTGGAGAATTTTGGCAACGCTTTCTTAAGTTCAACGCGGCACACTGGTTTACACGGGGCTGACATCGCCTACGCGGCGAACACAGGCGACCTGGGGACATCTCCCCATGGTCGCCTGTGATTTTTATGGCCTGCTAGCTGGCCTCCCGCGCGGTCCGATACGGCAAAAGGCGCTGCTCGGTTGTAATTCTCGTAGCGCCAACCAATATGGCCGCCAACGCTCGGTGAACGTGACCGAGCTCAGCCGCCGCCCGTAGGACCAAAGAGCAGGGCTGGCGGCGTTTTTTTGCGTCCAGCGTGGGGGCGCCAACGCCTACCGCCGACCTTGACCCATATGATTTAAAATCAGAATTCTGGAACTCGCTCACTGCCCCGAGCGATGCTTAGTCGCACGCCGCGCTGGGTGCGTCGGCGCTTTTCGCCACCACCGCGTACAAGGGAGCGCCGCCGCCCGATGGCGTGCGGTCGAGGCAGCGTATGTCGGTCCAGTTGCCGGCTTCGGCGAAGTAGCGCGCGACGAGGCCCAACTGCCCGGTCTCATCGAACAGCCGCCAACATCCCGTCGCCGGGGTGCACAGACATCGGTTCGAAAATGTCACGACCAGCGGCGAGCCCGGCTTTAGCACGCGCCCAACCTCGCGGATGACCTCAGCGGGCCGGGTAAAATGCTGAACGGCGCCGCATATGGCGGCGCCGTCGAATTCTCCATCGGCAAAGGCGAGGTGGGGATCGCGGTTGAGGTCTTGTACCCGCCATTCGTCGAGAAACGGGTTCTCGGCCAGCACGCAAGCATCGATCCCCAGTCCGACGACACGGCGGTAATGCACCTCGGGCGGCAGGTGGGACACCCAGCTCGACATCACGTCGAGGATCGCGCCGCCTGCCGGCATGACCTCGCGGTAGAGCTCGGTGATGGCCGCCAGCGCCGCGTCATCGACCCGAGCAAAGCCAGGCTCCGCTCCGGCAGTGTGCAATTGCTGACCCAGCAGCGGGACTTGGGGGGAAAGCAACGTCATGGCGCCTGATCAATCCGTCCACGGGATGAGATAGGAAATCTCGCGGCACGCCTCAAGAGTTTGCTGATTTTCATTTTGCCCCGTGCCAAGCATGATCGTGGTGCTCATTCGGCGATCGCCTGCTCCGCAGGCGCCAGAAACAGGCCCAGGTCGCGCGCGACCGCAGGGTGCGTCACCCGCCCGCGGCAGATGTTGAGGCCGTTTCTGAGGTGCGGGTCGTCGTTGAGCGCGCTGCGCCAACCTTTGCCGGCGATTGCTTCGACAAACGGCAGGGTCGCGTTGTTGAGCGCCACCGCCGAGGTGCGCGCGACCGCGCCCGGCATGTTGGTGACGCAGTAATGCACGACGCTTTCCTCGACATAGGTCGGGTCGGCATGGGTCGTCGGGTGGCTGGTCTCGAAGCATCCGCCTTGATCGATCGCGATGTCGACGATCACCGAGCCCGGCCGCATCGAGCGCACCAGCTCGCGGCTTACCAGCTTCGGCGCCGCGCTGCCGGGCACCAGCACCGCTCCGATCACCAAATCGGCGCTGGCGACCTCGCGTTCAATGTTCTCGACGGTCGAGAACAGGGTGTGGAGTTGCGAGCCGAACTGCATGTCGAGCTCGTAGAGCCGGGGCAGCGACTTGTCGATGACGATGACGTGCGCCTCGACCCCCATCGCCATGCGCGCCGCGTTGGTGCCGGCAACACCGCCGCCCAGCACCACGACCTTGGCTGCCGGCACACCCGGTACGCCACCCAACAGGATGCCGGTGCCGCCCTGCTCTTTCTCGAGGCAATGCGCGCCGACCTGGATCGCCATCCGCCCGGCCACCTCGCTCATTGGCGCCAAAAGCGGCAACCCTCCGCGATTGTCGGTGACGGTCTCATAGCCGATCGCGATCGCCCCCGAGCGCATCAGGCTCTGGGTCTGCTCCGGGTCGGCGGCGAGGTGCAGATACGTGAAAAGCAGCTGGTCCTCGCGCAGCGAGCGGATTTCTTCGGGCTGCGGTTCCTTGACCTTGACGATCATCTCGGCGACGGCGAACACGTCCGCAGCGCGCGCCAGTATGCCGGCGCCCGCCGCCTCGTAGGCATTGTCGTCAAAGCCGATCGCCGCGCCCGCGCCGCTCTCGACGACGACCTTGTGCCCGTAATGCACCAGCTCGCGCACGCTCCCGGGCACCAAACCGACGCGGTACTCGTGGGTCTTCACCTCTTTCGGAACGCCGATCAGCATTGTTCGCGTGCGCTTCCTTCCCCGGCATGATATCGGCGGCGTTAAGCGACATTACCAGCCCTTTCGCGAAGGTTCCCCGTGCCGTCTGCGGCGTCTTGCCGCACCTTCTTTTTGCAACGGGAAGCGGGGCGCGAAGCGTGTAGCTTGTCGCCGCACCTCATTGGCGACGGAACTTAAGGACGATGGAACTCCCGGCCGTTGTTGCGTTGATTTATGTCGCGATCGGCGTGGCGATCTTCGCCCATCCGCGCCGGCCCTTCACCCCGCACGATTTCCACTGGCGCCGCCAGATCGCGGTCTTCCGCAGCAATTTTCGCGACGTGATGATCTGGCCGCTGGCGCTCTACCTGCTCGTCGCCGAGCGCCGATAGCCGCTGCCTCTCCGGGCCGCTGCAGCAGGCCCGTGCAATAGGCGCGGCGGCCGACGCCGGCCATGGCAAACCGATCATTTTTCCGTGACAAAAGCGAAATCGCGGTCTGTCGCCTAATCGCGCAGCTTCGCCACCACCATGTCGGCCAGCGGCAGCGACGCGGTCAGACCGGGCGATTCGATCCCATAGCAATTGACCAGCCCCGGTATCCCGTGCTCGTGGGGGCCTTGCATGGTGAAATCGGCCGCCGGGTCGTTGGGGCCGCTGATCTTAGGGCGAATGCCGGCATATCCGGGCTGCAGCGCACCGTCCTTTAGGCCCGGCCAGTAACGCCGCACCGCGGCATAAAACGAGTCGCAGCGGCGCGGATCGACGCTGTAGTCGACATCGTCGATCCATTCGACATCAGGGCCAAACCGCGCTTGCCCGGCCAGGTCGAGCGTGATGTGCACGCCAAGCCCACCGGGCACCGGCACCGGGTAGATCAGCCGGGAAAACGGCGTCTTCCCCATCAGCGTGAAATAGCAGCCGCGGCAGAAGTAAGCCGGCGGGATCGTATCGAGCGGGATGCCCTCGATCGCGCGAGCCAACGCTGGCGCGTAAAGGCCCGCGGCATTGACCAGATAGCGGCACTTGATCGTCGTCGGATCATCGCCGCCAACATCGAGTTCGAACCCGTCCGGCACCACGCGTCCGCCGAGCAGCGGCGTCTTGAACGCCACCATCGCGCCGTTGTCCTCGGCCTCGCCCTGGTAGGCGAGCATCAAGGCGTGACTGTCGACAATGCCGGTCGACGGTGAAAGCAACGCCGCGACGCAACGGAGCTCCGGCTCCATCTCGGTCGCCTGCGCCACGGTGAGCCACGCGAGGTTGTCGACGCCATTCGCCTTGGCAGCCGCCTCGATCTTTTCGACGCCGGGAATTTCATCGTCACTGGTCGCGACGATCAGCTTGCCCAGCGCCTTGTGCGGCACGCCGTGCTCGCGGCAGTAGCCGTAAAGCCGGTGCCGGCCCTCGACGCATGCGGTCGCCTTGAGGCTGCCCTTTGGGTAGTAGAGACCGCCGTGGATCACCTCGCTGTTGCGCGAGGAGGTCTCGAAGCCGATCGTGTAGGCCTTTTCGAGGACGACAACCTCTTTCCCCGCGAGCGCCAAGGCTCGCGCCGCCGCAAGCCCGATCACTCCGGCGCCGACCACCACCGCCTCGACCTCGTCCACCACGCCCACCCGCTCTATCCGCTGACAACCGGCATGTTGGCTGGAAGCCCCGGCGCGTCGCAAGCCGCTATCGCGCGGCCCGTGCGCGCTCGCTTCGCATCAGCGCTGCGATGCGCTGCATCGCGGGGCCGTCGAGGATCGCGTCGAGCGGCGCCGAAAGGCGGCGGCGCCAGTTGGGATGCGCGTCGCTGGTGCCAGGCAGGTTGGCCTGCTCGACCTCACCGGCAACGTCTTCGATCTGCACCAGCATCAGCCTGGCCCGTGAGCGGGCAAGAAAGGCGAGGATCGCCTCGCCGAGCTCTTCCGTATAGACCGGCTCGCCTCCCCATGGCAGATATTCGCCAAAGCGCTCCCCGGCGATGAGCCCTTCACGCGCCATCGCCTCGAGAAGCTGCCAGCGGGCGGTGTGACGATCGGAGATGTCGGCCGCTTCCGCTGCCGCGTCGGGATAGAGCGACAGGCGCTGCCGCCACGCGATGTCCCGGCCGAGCCAAAAGCCTTTAAGCGTCGCAAGGTCGTGCGTCGCCGCCGAGGCCGCGGCGAGCGGCGGATAGTCGCTAGGGGGGACGAAATTGCCGTCGTGCCGGCGCTCGAACATTACCACCCGATAAGACAGCATGTTCGCGGCCTGCATCGTTTCGCGGAAGCCCGAGGGCACGGTGCCGAGATCTTCGCCCACCACCGCACAGCCATGGCGGCAGCTTTCCAGCGCCACGAGGCGCAGAAGGTCGGCAAATGGATAACGCACGTAAGCGCCGGCGACCGCCGAGCGTCCCGACGGCACCCAGTAAAGCCGGGTCAGCGACATGACATGATCGATGCGCAGCACCCCGGCGTGACGCATATTGGCGCGCAGCGCCGCGATGAATGGCCGGAACCCGCGCTGCCGCAGCGTCAGCGGGTTGACCGGCGCCAGTCCCCAGTCCTGCCCGGCGCGGGACAGCGGGTCGGGCGGCGCGCCGATCCCCATCCCCGGCACGACCAGGCTCTGGTCGGCCCAGGCGGCGGCGCCGAGCGGGTTCTCCCCGACCGCGAGGTCGCGGTAAAGTCCCAGCGCCAGACCGGCGGCGCGGCCCGCCTCGGCGGCTGCGCCCAACTGGGCATCCGCCTGCCACTGCAGGAACTGGAAGAACTCGACGCGGTCCTGGTGTTGCGCGGCGAACTTGGCAACTTCGGCGGAATGCGGGTCGCGCAGCGCCGCCGGCCAGTCACGCCAGGAGAACTTTCGCCCCCTGCCGTTCCGCTGTTCGTGCAGTGCCTCAAACGTCGCGAAGCGAGCAAGCGCCTCTCCGCCCTCGCGCTGGAAGCGGTGAAAGTCCCTGGCGTGCCGTGTCCGTTCCTTCAAGTCGATCGCGCGAAAGCGCCGATAAAGCGCTTCGAGCATTGGCCGCTTCAGCGCCGCCACCCCGGCGTGATCGACCAGCTGGCTCTGACCCACGTTCGCCAATGCCGGCGATAGCGCCCGGATCGCCGCATCGTCGGCAAACCCTGGCACCGCGGCCGGGTCGATGTAGAGGTAATCGAGCTGCGACCGGCTCGACGGCGAATAGGGGCTCGAATGCCGCGGCTCGCTGGCGAAGAGAGCGTGCAGCGGGTTGATGCCTACGGTCACCGCGCCGAGGCGCCCGGCCGCACGGCATAACTGAGCAAGGTCGGTGAAATCGCCCATGCCCCAGCCGCGCCCGCCGCGCAGGCTGTAAAGCTGGGTCGTCAATCCCCAAGAGCGCATCCCCGGCTGCAGCGCTGGCGGCAAATGGCAGGCGGCGGGAGCCACCGCGACCCCGATCGTCGCCGTCATGCCGTTAGCCGCGAGTTCAAGCTGGTGGTAACCGAGCGGCGTGCCCTCCGGCAGGCGCAGCGCGCCATCGCTGGGCTGCCATCGTCCCTCGGTCGCGCCGCCGCTGTCGAGCTTGAGCCGCCACTCCGCGGGCCCGGACAGGTCGAGCGCCAGCGCCGGCGCCTCCGCCGCCACGATTTGCAACGGGTCTAGCCCGAACGGCGCGTCGCGGCGCATCTCGTCGAGCATGGCGGCGGCCTCTTCCGGCTCCGCCGGAAGCCCGAACGCGGCAACCATCGCGGCCAGCGTGTCCGCGTCGGGCTGGTGAACCACCCCCAGAGCGTCGGTGTGCTGCGTCTCGATGCCGAGCAACGCGGCAACCGCGTGAAACCCATGTGCGCGGGCCGCCGCGCCGCTCATCGCCAGTCGCGGATCACCGCTTCGCTTGCCGCCTTGCGGCCATTCTCGTCGGCCCGGTTGATAAACAGCACAAAGCTGCGCGCCCGCAGCCGATAGGCATGACCGGCGACGTAACGCTTGCCGCCGGTCACCAGTCCGCTCGGTTCGGCGGTATCGACGAGCGCCTCCCAGGCGAGCGCTGCATTGAGCCGCGGAAAACGGAAATCGATGTCTTCGTGATAGGCGCTGATCATCACCAGGAAGCTCGCGTCGATGTCGCGCTGGCCGCCCGTCGTATAGAACTCGCCAGCCGCACCTCCCAAGACATAGCCAAACGTCTGGGCAACGGGGTTGCGCCAGTCGTCGTCGGTCGCCTCCTCGCCGGCGGGCGTCACCCAGGTGATGTCCTTGAGCCCATCCTCCGACAGCACCTCGCCGCGGAAGAAGCGCGGGCGAGAGAACACCCTGTGACGGCGGCGCAGATGAATCAGCTCGCGGACAAAGCCACGCAGCACCTCGTCCTCCGGCCTGATGTGCTGCCAATCGAGCCAAGAGATTTCGTTGTCCTGGCAATAGGCGTTGTTATTGCCGCGCTGAGTGCGGCCGATCTCGTCGCCCGCAACCAGCATCGGCACCCCCAGCGATAACAGCAGCGTCGCCAGCAGGTTGCGCTTCTGGCGGTCGCGCAGGCAGATGATTTCCGGATCGTTGCTCGGGCCCTCCGCGCCGCAATTCCAGCTGAAATTGGCGTCGTGCCCGTCGCGGTTGCCTTCGCCGTTCGCCTCGTTGTGCTTCTCGTTGTAGCTGACGAGGTCCTGCAGCGTGAAACCGTCATGCGCGGTGATGAAATTGACGCTCGCCCAGGGCCGCCGTCCGCGGTAGCCGAAGATGTCGGACGAGCCGGCAAGGCGCGACGCGGTATCGGCGGCGAGCCCGTTATCGCCCTTCCAGAAGCGTCGCATGACATCGCGATACTGGCCGTTCCATTCTGCCCAGCCCGGCGGAAAATTGCCGAGCTGATAGCCGCTAGGGCCGACATCCCACGGCTCGGCGATGAGCTTTGCGCCGGCGAGTTCCGGATCCTGGCGGATCGTGTCGAAAAAAGCGCTCCCCTGGGCGTATTCGCCATCCTCACGGCCGAGCGTCGGCGCCAGGTCGAAGCGGAACCCGTCGACGTGCATCTCGCTCGCCCAGTAGCGCAGCGAGTCGGTGACCAGCTGCAGCACACGCGGTTCGTCGAGGTTCAACGTGTTTCCGGTGCCGGTGTAATCGGTATAGAAGCGGCGGTTTTCCTCCAGCCGGTAGTACGACAGGTTGTCGATGCCGCGGAACGACAGCGTTGGCCCAAGATGGTTGCCTTCGCCGGTGTGGTTGTAGACCACGTCGAGGATCACCTCGATCCCGGCATCGTGCAAACGCTGGACCATGGTCTTGAACTCGGTGATGGTGCCGCTGCGCAGGAAGCGCGGGTCTGGGGCAAAAAAACCGATCGAGCTGTAACCCCAGTAATTGGTCAGCCGCCGCTGGGTCAGCTGGCGTTCCGGCACCGAGGCGTGGACCGGCAAGAACTCCACCGCGGTGACGCCGAGATCGACCAGGTAGTCGATCACCGCGGGGGTCGCCAGCCCGGTGAAGTTGCCGCGATGCTCGGGATCGACCTGAGGATGCATCATCGTGAAGCCGCGAATGTGCAGCTCGAGGATGATCGATTCCTCCCACGGAACGCGCGGCGCCCGGTCGTGGCTCCAGGTGAAGGCGGTCTCGACCACCCGGCATTTCGGAACGAATCGGGCGCTGTCGCGCCGGTCGAAGCCGAGATCTTCGCGCGGCCCGCCGACGCGATAGCCGAACACCACGTCATTCCACTGCAGTTGTCCGCTGAGCCCCTTGGCGTACGGGTCGATCAGCAGCTTGTTGTGGTTGAAGCGCTGCCCGTTCGGCGGGTCATAGGGACCGTAGACGCGATAGCCGTAAAGCAGATCGGGCCGCGCCTCGGGCAGATAGCCGTGCCACACCTCGTCGGTGTACTCGGGCAAGACGATACGCGCCTGTTCCTGATGCCCGGTCGGATCGAACAGGCACAACTCAACCTTTTCGGCGTGCGCCGAAAAGAGCGCAAAATTAACCCCGCGTCCGTCCCAGGTCGCGCCCAGCGGATAAGGAGTGCCGGGCCATACCCGCGGCGATGCCATCGTCTTCCTCGAGTTCCCCTGATGACCCTGAATGAGCGAAGGAGAACACAGGCGGCCTTCGCTCGTTCCCGCCATCTCCCGACGGCCAAATGGGAGATTACCGCAGCAACGTCAATATGTCCGCCGCTGCCGCGGACAACCTCGCGCGTCGCGCGCTAGCCGTCGCGGGTAAAGATCAGCGCCGCCAGCGGCGGCAGATGCAGGCGCAGCGAATACGGATGGCCATGCATCGGCTCGGGATCGGCCTCGACCATACCGGAATTGCCGACGCCGCTGCCGCCGTAATCCGCGGCGTCGGTATTGATCCGCTCGCGGTAACGGCCGGGATACGGCACCCCGATGCGGTAGCCATGGCGCGGAACCGGGGTGAAATTGGCCACCGTGACCGCGATCGCCTCGGCATCGGCGCCGCCGCGCCGGAGATAAGACAGGACGCTTTCACCGCCGTTATTCGCGTCGATCCAGGAGAATCCGTCGCCCTCGCAGTCGCGCTGATAGAGCGCCGGCGTCGCGCGGTAAAGCCGGTTGAGGTCGCGCATCAGCCGGTGGACCCCGGCATGCATCGGCTCGCCCAAAAGCTGCCAATCGAGGCCGATATCGTGGTTCCACTCGCGCTCCTGCGCGAACTCCCCGCCCATGAACAAGAGCTTCTTGCCGGGATGCGTCCACATGAACGCGAAATAAGCGCGCAGATTGGCAAAACGCTGCCACTGGTCGCCCGGCATTTTGCCGATCAGCGAACGCTTGCCATAAACGATCTCATCGTGCGAGAGCGGCAGGATGAAGTTCTCGTGAAACGCGTAGAGCAGCCCGAAGGTCATGTCGTTGTGGTGATGTTTGCGATGGATGGGATCGCGCGACATATAGCCGAGCGTGTCGTGCATCCAACCCATGTTCCATTTGAAGCCGAACCCTAGCCCGCCGACATAGACCGGGCGCGACACCATCGGCCACGCGGTCGATTCTTCGGCCACGGTCGTCGCGCCGGTGCCCTCGCCGAACACCACCTCGTTCATCCGCCGCAGAAAGGCTATCGCCTCGAGGTTCTCCCGACCGCCGTAGATGTTGGCGATCCAGTCGCCTTCGTTGCGGCTGTAGTCCAGATAGAGCATCGAGGCGACCGCATCGACACGAAGCCCGTCTATATGAAAATCGCGGACCCAGCATAGTGCGCTCGACAGCAGGAAATTGGCGACCTCGCGCCGCCCGTAATTGTAGATCAGCGTGTTCCAGTCGCGGTGTAGGCCCTGCCGGGGGTCGGCGTGCTCATAGAGCGCGGTGCCGTCAAACTGCGCGAGGCCGTGTGCGTCGCTCGGGAAGTGCCCGGGCACCCAATCGAGCCAAACGCCGATCCCGGCGCGATGGCAGGCATCGACAAAGAAGCGAAAATCGTCAGGGCTGCCGTAGCGCGATGTCGGCGCGAACAGCGACACCGGCTGATAGCCCCACGAGCCATCGAACGGGTACTCGGTGACCGGCATGATCTCGATATGGGTGAAGGCGAGATCGGCGACATACGGCACCAGCTGCTCGGCCAGCTCCCGGTAGCTGAGATACCGGCCGCCTTCGGCGAGGTTACGCCGCCAAGAGCCGAGATGGACCTCGTAGATCGCGATCGGCGAACTGCGGTCGTTGGCGCGGCCGCGCGCGGCGAGCCACTCGCCATCCTGCCAGGGAAATGGCTGTGCGGGCGCGACGACGGAGGCCGTGCGCGGCGGCGGCTCGGCTTGGCCGGCATAAGGATCAGCCTTGAGCGGCAGCACGACGCCGTCCGCCCCGACGATCTCGTATTTGTAGACCTCGCCGGGACCGATCCCCGGCACGAAGATCTCCCAGATCCCACCGTCCTGACGGCTGCGCATCGGCAGTCGGCGCCCGTCCCACGCGTTAAACCCGCCGACGACGCTGACCCGCCGCGCATTGGGCGCCCAGACGGCGAACGCGACGCCCTCGACGCCGTCCAGCGCTGTCACATGCGCGCCGAGCTTGCGGTAGCTATCGAGATGCGTCCCTTCGGCCAGAAGATGGATGTCGAGATCGCCAAGCACCGGCGGGAAGCGATAGGCGTCGTCGAATTCGTGCTCGCTCTCACCCCAGCGCGCGCGCAGCCGATAGGGAAACCGTCCTTTCCGTGGGAGTTGCGCCACAAAGAAACCGTCCGGATGCACCAAATCGGCTTCGCCGACCGCCGCGCCGCTCGCCGCATCCACGATCGCGACCGACTGCGCGCCGGGCAGCATGGCCCGCACGACCAGCCCGCCGCTTGCCTCGTGCATGCCGAGAAAGGCAAAGGGATCGCCGTGACGCGCCGCGACGATCGCGGCGATTTGCGGATCGAGCCGCGGCATTGCCGCGCGCGTTGTTGCCGTGACGTCGTTCATTGGCTGAGCTGCTGCTTTCCGTCGCCGCCTTGTCGCTAACGTCTCAGCCAGGAGAGTTTCCCGTTAAAAATCGCAATTACATCACGACTTCCACCAGATAGGGTCCCGGCGCCTTGAGGCCTTCGGCGCACCGCAGGTTGAATTCCTCCATCGTCGTCGCCTTGGCGCCGGGCACGCCCATCGCCTTGGCAAGCCCAACCCAGTCGAGGTCGGGTTTGCCGAGATCTAGCATATCGAGCGCCTTGCGGCCGGGATTTCCGGCCCCGACATTGGCGAGCTCGCCCTTTAGGATTTGATACGTGCGGTTTGAGAACAGGAGCGTCGTGACGTCGAGCCCCTCGCGCGCTTGCGTCCACAACGCCTGCAACGTGTACATGCCGCTGCCGTCGCCTTCGAGACAGACGACCTTGCGGTCGGGACAGGCCACCGCCGCACCGGTCGCCAGCGGCAGCCCCAGCCCGATCGATCCGCCCATGTTCGACAGCCAGTCGTGCGGCGCGGCCGATCTCGTCGGCGCGAAAAACCCGCGGCCCGTGGTTACCGCTTCGTCGACGACGATCGCGTTGTCGGGCAGTAGCGCACCGAGCGATCGTCCCAAGGCCATCGGCTCGATCTTGCCGGTGGCGAGCTCGGGCTTCGGGTCATTGACGACAGGCGCCGGCGTCCCCTTGGCGCCGACCGCCTCCGCCAGCGCCTCCAGCGCGCCGATCGGCTCTTCGTCGAGTTTGCACAGCACATGCGGCTGGCAGTCCTCGGGATGCAAAAGACTAGGCTTGTTGGGATAGGCGAAGAATGCGACCGGCATCTTGGCGCCCACCAGGACGATGTGCTTCAGCCCATCGAGCACGCCGAGCGCCTGATCGACCACGTAAGGCACACGCTCGAGGAACACCCTGCCCTGTCCGCGCGCGGTGCGTGCGTTGGAGCCCTGCGCCATGATTTTCGCACCGGTCTTGGCGCAGATCTGCCCGGCGAGCTTCAGCCCGTCCTCGCGCAGCGCGCGGCCGGTGAGCAACAGCATGGCCGGCTCCCCGGAGCGCAACACCTTGGCGCATTCCTCGATGGCGGCGGCGGCGGCCGGCTCGCGCTTTGCCGCGGCGGGCACGGGGACCGGCCCCGAACCGTCGTTCCACGCGGTGTCAGCCGGCAGGATCAAGGTCGCGATCTGCCCGGGCGGGGTGCGCGCCGCGACAATCGCGGCCGCGCCATCCGCAGCGATCGACATCGCATTGGGCGAGGTCTTCACCCAGTGCGAGTTCGGCGTCACCAGCGTTTCGATATCGCTGGTTAGCGGCGCATCGTATTGCCGGTGATAGGTCGCGTGGTCGCCGACCACGTTGACCATGCCCGACGACGCCTTGTTGGCGTTGTGGATATTGGCGGCGGCGTTGGCATAGCCGGGCCCGAGATGAAGCAAGGTCGCGGCCGGGTT
>DATJSH010000071.1:0-29011 GCA_035504235.1 Allostellaceae bacterium
AAGGAGCTTCGACATCGTGGTGATCTGGTCGAAGGCGGGGCCTTTGATCGACACCGCGTGGACATCACTTGAGATCACGTCCGGAAAAAACCCGGCGGCGAGCATCGCTTCCGCAGTGCGGAAGCCGAACGAGCCGCCGCCATGGCCGATATCGAAGACGACACCGCGCTCGCGCGCCGCGGCGATCTCCTCGCGCAGCCCGCCATCCGGTGCCGCCGGCGCGTTGGGGAACGGACGGAAACAGTGGGTGAGGATGTCCCCCCGGCGCAGCCGCGACACGACCTCGAGACGCGACGGCGGCGGATGATCGAGATGCGCCATGACCGGCAGCCCGACCTCCTCCGCCACCTCGAGCGCGATGTCGAGCGGCGCGATACCGGAATTGCCCCCGGCGGTGCGCCCGACGCGAACCTTGACGCCGACGATCAGGTCACGATTGGCGTTGATGACGCGCACGCAATCGCGCGGCTCCAGGAGCCGCAGATCGGCGCACTCCCCGACCATCACCGTCGTCGAGAAGGCAAAGATGCCGGCGTGCGAAAGATTGAGGATCGGGACGATGCGCACCGGCGACGGCTCGATGACGTGACGGCGAAAGCCGTGAAAATTGCCGGGTCCCGAGCTCCCGGCATCGACAAACGTCGCGGTGCCGCCTTTTTCTCGCGACCTCGGCCGCGTCGACCCCCAGCGAGGTCCCGCCCCAATAGACATGGGTGTGCAGGTCGATCAGGCCGGGGGTGACGATCTTGCCGCGAGCATCGATGGTCTCGGCGCCGGCGCGCGGCAGGTCGCGGCCGATCGCGGCGACCTTGCCGTCGGCAAAGGCGATGTCGGCGATCTCGTCGCGCCCGTTCGCCGGATCGACGATCCGCCCGCCGGTGATGATCAACTGCGCCATGGCTGCTCCAAAATGAATGGAGTGAGCCTACACGAGCCGCTTACGGGCGGACTCGCAAAAAGACTAGGCCCGACACGTCCTCCCTCGGGCACAACGATCATTACTTGAAATGACCAGCCGACCGTGCGAGGCGGGGGTGGAGAGCCTTCCCCCAAAGGCGCTTCCGAGGATGACGGCCTCCCCCAAGGCGGTCATCGAACCCCACGCCTCGCTGCCGGGTCGACGGCAAAGGAATTGTGGGGTCTGGCGCCCACTCTCTCAACCTATTGTGTTGAGAAAGCCCTAACCCCCTGCATTTAAGCGATAATCCGCAGCTCGGCAAACTTGATGAAATCCGCAAATCGCCGAGCAACCGGCGAATCGCCGATTGCGGGTTGATGGCCAGCGGAGAAGCTTAGCCGGCGATCGTCATGCCGGATAGGCAGGGTAGCGGTCGCCGAAGCCGTCGAACATCCGCACCAACCCGTCGCGCCAGCGCCGCAGCGCGGTCCCGTCGGCAAGGAATTCGTCGGGACAGCCGAGCCTTGCGTATTGGAACATCGAAAAGCCGATGTAGTCGGCGTAGCCCGGCGCCGCGCCGGCAATGTAAGGCTGCTCGCCCAGGGTGCGCTCGAGCGGCGCGGTAATCGCGGCGAACTCGGCCAGCCAGCGCGGCCGGTCGGCGCAATAGTCCTCGAGCGTGCAGCCGAAGGCGGCCTCGCGCGAGCTGCGGTAATAGGCGCGGTCGCCGGGGTCGAGGCAAAGGATGAACCGGGCGGCAATCAGCCGGCGGATCGCGGTGCCGAGCGTGTTGTCCGCCCAGTGGTTGACCAGGCGGACGACGCCGCGCTGGCCACCCGGAAACAGCTTCGGGCGATCGGGGAAACGGTCTTCGAGATGGCAGGCGATGTTCCAGGAATCGTGGATCACCCGCTCGCCGTTGGTGACGATCGGCACGAGATGCTGGCCACTGAGCGCGCGGATGGCCTCGACATCGGCGAAGCGCACGTGGCGGAACGCGGGCTCGATGCCCTTGTGCGCGAAGGCATAGCGGATGCGCCACGAATAGGGGCTCGGCCGCCGGCCTTCATGGCCGATGCGTTCGTACATGGTGAGGGTCATTAGGATTCGTTCTCCAGTGTCGTTATGCACTGTTCCGTCAGCGCCGGCGATTGACAAGGCCGGCGCGCGGCGGCTCTGATCGCGGCCATCGAATTTCGTTTAGCGGGAGGAAAACTTGGCCAAGTTTCGCGTAGCGACGCCTGCGGGCGCGAGCTTTACGGTTGCCGGCGGCGGCTATGGCTACGAGCTGGAGGCGCTGACTCCGATCGACGCCGAGATCTATGAGATTCCCGCCGGCTCCGAGGATGAATTCGTCGCCGCCGCGAAAGATTGCGACGCGCTCTACGCCAAGGGACGGCCGATCACCAAGAAGATGATCGACGGCTTGCAGCGCTGCAAAATCATCTCGCTGGGCTCGGTCGGGGTCGATACGGTCGATGTCGACGCGGCGACGGCCAAGGGCATCCCGGTGACCAATTGTCCCGACACCTTTATCGAGGAGGTCGCCGACCATGCGATGCGGCTCATCCTGGCGACGCATGGCCGGCTGGTCGAACAGGACCGGATGGTGCGCGAAGGGCGCTGGTCGGAAGGCCGCCCTGCCCTGTTGAAAATTCCGCGTCTGCGCGGGTTGACGCTCGGCCTCATCGCGTTCGGCCATGTCGCGCGCGCGGTTGCCGAGCGGGCGAAGCCGTTCGGCCTGCACATCTGCGCCTACGACCCGTTCATCGAGGAAATGGTGATGACCGAGCGCGGGGTCGAGCCGGTGAGCCTGCCGGAGCTCTTGGCCCGCGCCGACATCATCTCGATGCACTCGCCGGCGACCGCCAGCGCGCAGCGGATGATCCGCGAGGAGCATTTCGCGCAGATGAAGCCGACCGCGATCTACATCTCGACCGGGCGCGGGCCGACGACCGACGAGGCGGCCCTTATCAAGGCGCTCGACGAGAAGAAGATCGCCGCCGCCGGTCTCGACGTTCTCGAGCAGGAGCCGCCGGGCGGCAACAACCCGCTTTTGCGCATGGACAACGTGATCTTGACCGCGCATGTCGCCTCGGCCACCGCGCGCTTCGATCCGTTCCGCCGCCGCCGCGTCGGCCTGGAGCTGTCGCTGGCGCTGACCGGGCGATGGCCGATGTCGTGTGTCAACCCGACCGTGCTGATGAAGAGCGACCTGAAGCGCTGGCAGCCGGTGTCGATGGAGCGCGGCCCGAACTCGTAAGGGTCACGGCCGTGAGGGGCGCGCCGCCGAACATCGTCTTCATCCTGGCCGACGACCTCGGCTACGCCGATGTCTCGTGCTATGGGCGGCGCGAGTTCACGACCCCGAGCATCGACCGCATCGCGGCGCAAGGCCTGCGCTTTGCGCAGGCCTACGCCAACTCCGCCGTATGCACCGCCTCCCGCGTCGCATTGATGACCGGCCGGTACCAATACCGCCTGCCGATCGGGCTCGAAGAACCGCTGCGCAGCAATTCGGTGCGGCCGATCGGCCTGCCGCCGGAACATCCGACGCTGCCATCGCTGTTGCGCAAGGCGGGATATCGCACCGCGCTCGTGGGCAAATGGCACCTTGGGAACCCGCCCGATTTCTCGCCGCAACTGAGCGGCTACGAGCGGTTTTTCGGCTTTCACCGCGGCGTCCTCGATTATTTTACGCACAAATACGGCCCGCCGGAAAGCGACACCGAGGATTTATGGGAGGACGACAAAAAGGTTCAGGTGCCGGGCTATCTGACCGATTTGCTCGGCGACCGCGCGGTCGCGACGATCGGCGAGTTCGCGCGGTCGGGCTCGCCGTTTCTCTTAAGCCTCAATTTCAACGCGCCGCATTGGCCGTGGGAGGCGCCGGACGACGAGGCCGAGTCGCGGCGGCTCAAAAGCCTCTTCCATTTCGACGGCGGCACGCAGCGCACCTATCAGCGGATGATCGAGCAGATGGACCTGCAGATCGGCCGCGTGCTCGACGCGCTGGATGCCGGCGGCGTTGCCGACAACACGATCGTGATCTTCACCAGCGACAATGGCGGCGAGCGTTTCTCGGACACCTGGCCCTTCACGGGCAAGAAGACGGAGTTGCTTGAAGGCGGGCTGCGCATCCCGTCGGTGATCCGCTGGCCGGCGCGGATCAAGCCGGGGCGCGTGTCGGAGCAGGTCGTCGTCCACATGGATTGGATCCCGACGCTGCTCGCCGCGGCCGGCACCGCGCCCGACCCGGCTTTCCCGAGCGACGGGATCGACCTGATGCCATGCCTCACCGAAGGAATTGCGCCCGCGCCGCGCTCCCTCTTCTGGCGCTACAAGTACATGGGCCAGGAAGCGGCGCGCGACGGCGACTGGAAGTATCTCAAAATCCTCGACAACACGTTCCTCTTCGATGTCGTCCGGGACCCGCTGGAGCGGGCCAATCTGAAGGACCGTTTCCCGGACGTGTACGCGCGGTTGGTCGCGGCGTGGGGCGAGTGGAATAAGACAATGCTGCCGCTCGACCCGGCTTCCTACACGCTCGGCTTCAGCGGGTCCGAGCTCGCCGACCATTTTGGCGCGCCGGCCGCGCCGCATTCCTGACCACTTGGGAAGACATACGATGACCGACGCACCGGTCCGCTACCCGGACCCCGCCTTCCAGATCCTCGATCCGCGCTTTGCCTCGCTGGTGCTGGCGAACACGCCGGTGCAGCGGCTCGCCGGGGATTGCCTCTTCACCGAGGGGCCGGTGTGGTTTGGCGACCTGCGCTGCCTGTTGTGGAGCGACATCCCGAACGACCGGATCATGCGTTGGGACGAAGAGACCGGCGCCGTCGGCGTGTTCCGCCGCCCCTCAGGGTACGCCAACGGCAACACCCGCGACGGCCAGGGCCGGCTCGTCACCTGCGAGATGGACGCGCAGCGCCTGACCCGCACCGAATATGACGGGTCGGTCACCGTGCTGGCCGAGAGCTTTGAGGGAAAGCGGCTGACCGCACCCAACGATGTCGTCGTGAAATCGGATGGCTCGATCTGGTTCAGCGACAACGGCGCCGGGACGCGCGGCAATTATCTCGGCCATACCGCACCGCAGGAACTGCCCTTCCGCGTCTACCGCATCGACCCGAAATCGGGCGCGATAAGCGTCGTCGTCGATCAGGCACAGCAGGCGCGGCCCAACGGCCTCGCGTTCTCGCCCGACGAGCGCAAGCTTTACGTGGTCGATACGCCAGGCGGCGACAAGACGACCTATGTCTACGATGTGGTCGACGACGGGACGCGGCTCGCCAATGGCCGCGTCTTCTTCAACGAAATGCCCGGCTATGGCGACGGCCTTCGCGTCGACACGCAGGGCAATGTGTGGAGCGGCTTCTCAGGCGGCGAGGGCCATGACGGCGTCGCCGTGCACGCGCCCGACGGCACGCTGATCGGCCGCATCCTGCTGCCCGAACGCTGCGCCAATGTGTGCTTCGGTGGGCGCAAGCGGAACCGCCTGTTCATGGCCGCGTCGCAATCGATCTATACCTGCTATGTCGAGACGCAAGGGGCGCCGGGCGGCTAGCGCGCCTGGCGCAATACCTGTTGCACGGCCGTATCGAGCGCCGACAGGAACCGCGAGCGGTCGGCCTTGGTGAAAGGCGGCGGGCCACGCCCGCCCTCGCCCAGCTCGCGCAGATGGCGGGCGATCTCGCGGCCGGCGAGCGCACTTGAGATATTGGCCTCGGTGAACGGACGGCCGTTGGGCGGCACGACGCGTGCGCCTTTCGCCAGGCAACGCGACGCGAGCGGGATGTCGGCGGTGACGCAAATATCGCCCGGGTCGATGCGCTCGGCGATCCAATCGTCGGCCGCGTCCATCGCCGCGCCGACCATCACCATCTCGACATAGGGCAGACCGGGCGGGCGGATCGGCCGCGACCCGTTCGAGACGACAAACACGCGCACGCCGAGCCGCCCGGCGACGCGATACACCTCCTCGCGCACCGGACAGGCATCGGCATCGACATAGATCGCCGTCACCGAACTGCAAGTCCAAGCGGACCGCCGTCGAACCGTGCTAAGACTTGCCTCCCGCGGATCACCTTGGACCGTTGAGGTAGCCCATGGTTCGGTATCTCTTGGTTGCCGCTATGCTCGCGCTGTGCCCTGGTCTGGCGATGGCGGATTCGTGGCACGGCCAAATTCAATGCGCGGTCATCCCGGCCTTCGGCGCCAAACCGCTCTTTGGCGCCTTTGATCTGACCGCGAAGGGCGATCAACTCGCTTACTCGCGCCCGGTCCACGTTTCGGATTCCGCCGATCTCTCCGGCGTGATGGAAAACGGCGAGGGTACGGCGGCCAACGGCCAGATCGTACTCCAAGGCCGCGCATCCGGTCCCGGCTACAGCTATACCGCCCGGTATCAAGGGCCGATCCAGGGCAACAGCGCGACGCTGACGGGAGAACAGGTCTGGACGGGACACCGCCTTTCCCAGCCCTTCCATCGGGCCTGCGCCGTCACCCTGTCACGTTAACGGCGGATCAGTACGGGCTGGAGCTCGAGCCGCCGGCGCCGGGCTTGGCGGCGACGCCGGTGCGCATTTCCTGCACCGCGGCGGCGGCGCCCATCGTCACAAAGCGGGTGTCGCCGCCGACCGTGACAAAGGTGAAGCCCATTTCGAGCGCCTTCAGCGCGTAGGCCGGCGAGGCGCAATGCATCCCGGGCTGCTTGCCGTGGCGCTTACAGGTGTCGACGACCTTTTTCATCGCCGCGAACATCCATTCCTCGGACTTGTCACCGCCCGGCGGATGGCCATGCGAGATCGATAGATCGGACGGGCCGACATAAGCCGCGTCGAGCCCAGGGGTCGAACAGATCTCGTCGAGATTGGCCATCGCTTCGACGGTCTCGATCATGCCGAGCGCGACGACGATGTCATTGGCCTTGGTGTGGTAATCCGATCCGCCATAAAGCGAGGCGCGGATCGGTCCCGATGAGCGCGCACCCACCGGCGCGTAGCGCATCGACGAGACGAATTTCTCGGCCTCGGCGCGGTTGTTGATCATCGGGCAGATGATGCCGTAGGCGCCGGCGTCCAAGGCCTTCTGGATATGCGCCGGGTCGTTCCACGGCACCCGCACGATCGGCGTCGTGTTGGTGGTCGAGATGCCCTGCAGCATATGCACCATCATCTGGTAGTCGATCATGCCGTGCTGCATGTCGACAACCAGCGAATCCCAGCCGGCATGGGCCATGACCTCGGCCGAGAAGCTCGACGGAATACCGAGCCAGCTATTGATGACGGGCTTCCCCGCCGCCCACAATTCCCGCATTCCGTTGGGGCGCGCCATGAATTCCTCCTGGCTTCGATCAGATCGGAGGGCGATCCCGCCAGCTATGCGGCGGCGAGTCAAGCACCCCGCGCCGGGCTATCCCAGCACTTCCTTGTTGATCACGTTGTCCCGGATGGGCTTGCCGTCGAGGATCGAGAGGATGTTCTGCACCGCGACCAAACCCATGCGGTCGACCGCCTCGCGGGTTACCCCGGCGACGTGCGGCGCGGCGATGAAATTGGGCAGGGTCAGCAGCGGATTGTCCTGCGGGGTCGGCTCCTCGACAAAGACATCGAGCGCCGCGCCGGCGATCCTGTTGCCCTTGAGCGCGTCGTACAGCGCCTTTTCGTCGACAATGCCGCCGCGCGCCGTGTTCACGAGAAAGGCGCTGCGCTTCATCTTGCCGATCCGCGCGGCATTGAAGAGGCCCACGGTCTCGGGCGTCTTCGGGCAGTGGATGGTGACGAAGTCGGCGCGCGCGATGGCGGCGTCGAGGTCCTCGACCGGCTCGTAACCGTTGCCGCGGATCGTCTCAGAATAGATGTACGGATCATAAATCAGCACATTGGTTTCCATCGCCGCGAAACGCTTCGCCGAGCGCGTGCCGATCTTGCCGAAGCCGACGATCAGCACGGTCTTGCCGTAAAGATCGACCGGCAGTTCCTTATAACGGTCGTGCCAGCGGCCTTCCTTGACCAGCGCATCCATCGCCGCGCCCTTGCGCGCGAGGCTCATCGTCAGAAACACGCCCGCCTCGGCCACCGATACCGAATTGGCGGTGCCGCCGATCATCAGCGGTACCTGGCGCCTCGTGAGCGCCGGAACATCGACCGCGTCGTAGCCGACCCCGATGCGCGAGACCACTTGAAGCTGCGGCGCGGCGTCGAGCTCCGGATCGGAAAACGGCTGAACGCCCAGGCAGATACCGCTCACATCTTCGAGCAGCTTGTGAAATTCGGTCTTGGGAATGCCGGGTTGAAACTCGACGCCTTCGACGTCGTCACGCGACTCGATGAGCGCCCAGCCGCTTTTCGACATCGTCGTCGGTGCCATGATCTTCTTGCGGTTCGGGTTGGCGGATTGGGCCATATGCATTTCCCCTGAGAAAAGCGTCGGAAAAGTCTAGCCCGGCCCGCGCCGCCATGGCTACGGGCCGAACACCAGATCGGGCAGCCACATCGTCAGCGGCGGCCAGTAGGTGATCACCGCCAGCACCAGCAGGAGGATGATGAGGAACGGCAGGATGCCGCGGATCACCTCGCCGATCGGCGCGTCGGAGATCGTCGACAGCACATAGAGGTTGAGACCGACCGGCGGGTGCACCAGCCCGACCTCCATGTTGTGGGTGAAGATGATCCCGAAATGCACCGCGTTGACGCCCAGCGGCGCCAGCACCGGGGCGAGGATCGGCATCACCAGCAGGAGCGTTCCGACCACCTCAAGAAAGCAGCCGATGACCAGCAGCAGAATGTTCATCACCAGCAGGAACTGCCAGGTGCCGAAATTCTGCCTCGCGGCCCACTGCACGAGTTGCGCGGGAGCGCCGGAGCCGGTCATCCAATGACCGAACACCAGGGCCGTCGCGATGATCAGCATGATGACGCCGGCCGAGCCGAACGCCTCGGCGATGACGTCGAGCACGCGGGTCCAAGGAAAGCCGCGATAGACGAAAAGGCTGACGAGCAGCGCCGTGACCGCAGCCATCGCCGCCGACTCGGTCACCGTCATGAACCCGCCGTAGATGCCGCCGAGCACGACCGCGGGCACCAGCATTGCCGGGACGGCGTGCAGTGTCATACGCCAGCGCTGCCCCATCGGCATCGCCGGCTCGGCCGGGAAGTCCTTGCGCCGCGCGTAATAGAGCACCCACAGGAAAAAGGCGGCGGCTTGCAGCAGTCCTGGCAGGATGCCGGCGAGGAAAAGTCGCGGCACCGACTGCTCGGTAACGATGCCATAGAGGATCAGCGCCAGCGACGGCGGGATCACGACGCCGATCGTCCCGGACGCGCCCAGCACGCCAAGCGCGAAACCGCGCGGGTAGCCGCGCTCCAGCATCGCCGGCAGGAGGATCGTCCCCATCGCCAGCGCCGTCGCCACCGACGAACCGGAGATCGCCGCGAAGAGCGCGCAGGATACCACCGCGACGAGCCCCAGCGAGCCCTTGATCGGGCCGAGCCAGGCGACGCACAGATCGACGAGCGCCTTGGCGACCCCGCCGCGCCGCATGAATGCCGCGGCCATGACAAACAGCGGCAACGCCATCAAGGTCGTCGAGTTGAGCTGGTCGATCATGTTCTGGGCGAGACCGATGACCGGCTGGCCCGAGACGAAATAGAGCACCGCCGCGCAAGTGCCGAGCACCAGGAAGATCGGCATGCCGGCCGCGAGCAGGCCAAAGAACAGCAACAGGAAGCCGAGGGTCCACATCGGTCGGGGCGAGCGCGGAGCGGACGGCTTATTCGATCGGCTGGGCGAGTTCGGCCGGGGCCTCATGCGCCGGCAGATGCCCGACCGTCATCGTCTGCGGATCGAAGAAACACGCGTAGCGGACAAGCCGGATCACATAGCGCGCCAGCATCAGCGCGCCGCCCACGGGCAGCGACGAATAGTAGATCCACAGCGGGAACTGTAGGTCGGACGAGCTCGTCTGGTTCAAGAGGATGGCGGTGCCGACCACCCTCCAGCCGTACCACAGCATGCCGAAGGTGAAGACCATCGCGACGAGGCAGTTGAACATCTCGACCCAGCGCTGCGCACCCGGCGGTAAGAGGCGCAGCACCAGGTCGGGGCGCACCATCGCGTCCATCCGCACCAGCTGCGAGGCGATAATCATCACCGCCCAGACCGCGATGTAGACAATGACCTCCTCGGCCCAGGTGATCGCCTCGCCGGGCGCGATATAGCGCCCGAACACCTGAACCGCGGCGATGAGCATCGCCGCGGCGCCGAGGATGCCGACCAGCGTGCGCTCGACCCAATCCCAAACGCCGGAGACGCGGGCGAGGACCCGCAGCCCCGGCGCCGGCTGCATCATCGGCGCCGGTTGCGTTGTCCCCTTAGGCGGCGCCGACATCCGCCATGACCAGCTTGATCAGATCGGGCGACATATGCGCGTCGGCGGCAACCTTGTCCTGGTCGGCGAGCATCTTCTTGCGCGTGCCGTCGGCCTCGTCCTTTGACACGTCGACCATGGTGACGCCCTGCTTCGCCAGCTCGTCGCGCCCCTGCTGCTGCGCCTTCGCGGTATTCGCGCGGTAGGCACCGATATTGTCGGCCCACAGTTTGGTGATCGCTTCCTGCAGTTTCGGGTCGAGCTTGGCCCAGAAATCCTTGTTGAGCATCGGCACGTAAAGACCCATGCCCTGGTGGTCCTGTATCGAGTGGCGCAGGCCGGAATCATAGAGCTTGGCGGTGTTGGCGCTTTCGTCGGTGCTGATGAGCCCGTCGAACGTGCCCTGCGACATCGCCAGCGGCACGTCGGGCCAAGCGGTGACGTTAGGGATGCCGCCAAAGAAGCGGATGCGCCAGGAATTGAGGATCCCGCCAGGGCTGCGCAGCTTCATGTCCTTGAGGTCGGCCAGCGAGGTCAATGGCTTCTTGGTCGAGAACCAGTTGTTGAAGCCGAGATCGAACCACGCGCCGAGCACCTGGACACTGAGCTTCTCGGCGAGCTTGTCGCTGACATATTTCGCGGCCGAGCCGTCGGTCGCCTTGTGCACCACCTCGACCGGCTGGCCGTAAAAAGCCGGAAGCTGCGAGAAATCGGCATCGGGGACAAACCCGGTGAGCGTCCACGTGCCGGGACACACCATCTCGACCTGGCCTTGCACCAGCGCCTTCGACACTTGCAGATCAGGGAACAGCGAGCCGCTCTCGAACAGCTTGGTCTTGATCGCGCCGTTTGACGCCGCCTCGACCTTGGGCAGGAAATCGTGAAAGGCGACATTGCGCGGGTGCGACGGCACGGTGTCGAGCGAGACGCGCATCTCGATCGGCTCGGCGGCGCCGGCGCGGCGAATGTGCGGCATGGCGAGCGGCAACGCGCTCGCGGCGATTGCGGCGCCAAAGGCGCGGCGGGTCAAACGGATCATCTCAAGCGTTTCCCAACATTTGTTTCTAACGCGCGCGCGTTAGGGCACAGCTGCCCCAAACGCGTCAAGCAACCGCTTGCCGCACCGCCGGTGATAATCACAAAGACGACAGCTTCTCGATTTCCGCGACATAGCGGCGGTTGTGCGTCGGGCTCAGCATGACCTCGTTCATGCAAAGCCGCGCCGGCAGCAGCGCGATATAGCGGATGAGGTCGGCGCAATCCTCGGGCTGCACCATCTTGGCGCGCACCTCCGGGCCGACCGGGTTGGGCCTGCGGTCGAGGATCGGGGTCGCGACCTCGCCCGGCAGAAAGACGCAAGACCGGATGCCGTTGACGCATTCCTGCATGTTGATCGAGTGGCTCATCGCCACGACGCCGTGCTTGGCGGCGGTGTAGAGCGGCCCCGGAAACCCGCCGATAAACCGCCCGGCCATCGAGGCGGTGTGGACGATGAGCCCGTCCTTGTTCTTGCGCATCAAGGGCAGCGCCACGGTCACGCATTGCGCCGCGGCGGCGAGGTTGCCGTCGACCATGAACTTGGCGCTATCGGGGTTGAGCTTGTCCCAATGCCGGTCGTTGATGTTGACCCCGGCATTGTTGATGAGGATGTCGAGGCGGCCGATTTCGTTAGCGATGTAGTCGCCGATGCGGCGGACATCGTCGGGCACGGTGAGGTCGCCCGGCTGGACATGCGCGAGCACGCCATGCTGCCGAATGCGCGCGGCGACGCCCTCCAGCGGCTCGCGCCGGCGCCCGGTCAGCACAACGGAGACGCCCTCCTCGGCCAGCATCAGCGCCGCCGCCTCGCCGATGCCGCTCCCCGCGCCGGTGACCCAGGCGACTTTTCCCGAAAGCTGCGGCACGCGTTCCTCCCCTTCTTGCACGGAAGGACCGTATCGGCTGCTACCAAAAAGACAACGCTTTACCGCGAAGGATGCAAAGCGAGACCCGAGGACGCGATGTCCCTCCGCCGCGCGGCGAAGCCGCATTCATAACCCACGGAGGCACGGAGAACGTGGAGGTTATGAACGAGGGCGCTGCGCGCCGATTGAGACAGCTTCGCGTCCTTTGCGCGCCCTTCGCCACCTTGCGTCGAGATGTTTTCTTTCTCCGTGCTCTTCGCGCCTGCGTGGTGAGCTATCCTCGCTACGAAAGCGCAAAAACGGAGTGAGACCATGCCGATCCCGATGCTGTTTCTGCCGCCGCAATCCGAGAAGACGCGCGAATGGGCAAAAACCGTCGCCGAGGCCTGCCCAGAGCTCGAAGTCATCACCCCCGAGACGCGCGAGGGCGCCGAGCAAGCGATGGCGTTGGCCGAAGGCGCGTTTGGGACGATCCCCAAGGAGCTGTTGCCGCGCGCCGAGCATTTGCGCTGGCTGCAGGCGCCGCAGGCCGCGCCGCCGGCCGGCTATTACTACCCCGAGCTGATCGCGCACCCGGTGCAGATCACCAATTTCCGCGAGATCTACAACGACCACATCGCCGCGCACATCATGGCGTTCTTGCTAGCGTTCGCGCGCGGGCTGCACATTTACATCCCGCAACAGCTACGCCGCGAGTGGAAGCCGTCAGGGCGCGAGAGCGACGACATCGTCGTGCATCTGCCCGAGGCGACGGCCTTGATCGTGGGCGTCGGCGGGATCGGCGCCGAGGCGGCGCGGCTTGCCGCTTCGTTCGGGATGAAGGTCATCGGCATCGACGAGCGCCGCCCCGACAAGCCGGAGGGGGTTGCCGAGATGCACCGCGCCGCCGCGCTCGATACGCTGTTGCCGCGCGCCGATTTTGTGATCCTGACTGTGCCGCACACCCCCGAGACCGAAGGTTTCTTCAACCGCGCGCGGTTCCAGCGGATGAAGAAGAGCGCCTATTTCATCAATATCGGCCGTGGCATGACGACAAAGCTCGACGATCTGGTCGCGGCGCTGGAAGCGAAGGAAATCGCCGGCGCCGCGCTCGACGTCTACGAGATCGAACCGCTGCCGGCCGCGCACAAGCTCTGGACCGCGCCGAACGTGCTGCTGACGCCGCATACCGCCGGACACGGCCCCTATCTTGACGACCGCCGGCTCGAAGTGCTGCTCGACAACGCGCGCCGCTTTGCCGCCGGCCAGCCCCTGCGCAACCTTGTCGACAAGTCGCGCTGGTTCTGAGATTGCCGCGAACGCCGCGCCGGCGTGTAAGCCGGCGGTCGCGGCTGCTCTCAGTGAGCGGCGAAAAACGGTTGCGGCAACCAACAGCGCCACCGTCCCCTCGGTTTCTGCAAGGCAGCCCTCGCGCCCACCCTCTAGCTGCAGATAGGTCAGTGGTGCATTCTTATTGCTCTAAATCAATATCATTGGAGCATACAAATGATGAAGCTGGCTCTTGGGCTGATCACGGCCCTGTTGCTCGCCTCGTGCGCTTATACGCCGAACTACACCAAGCAGGCCGATAGCGGCACCGGCCACCCCGACGTCACCTATCCGGGCCCGCGCGCCTATTAAGCGCCGGCGCCAACGACAAAGCGCCGCCGTCGACTCCGGTCGCGGCGGCGTTTTTGTCTCCAACCTCCGATCGCGGATCAAAATCGCCATTTCCGCGTTAGCGCGGCAGATATCGATCGGAGGTTAGCCCATGACCAGGATCTTGACCGGCGCGCTTGCCGCGACAGCGCTCGCCGCTTTTGCCGGGGTCGCGCAGGCGGCGACAGCAAACGTTTGCCAGTGGACCGGCTCGGACTGGGCCTGCGGCAATGGCAACATCATCACCAGCCACGCCTCGGAAGCAGCCGGGCCGCAGATGATCGTCCACTCAGTCCCGACAGTCCCTTCCAACGAAAAGCCGCTCCTCTCCGGGCCGCGGCCGCAATAACGCGGGCGCCCCACCCAAGCTGTCGATCGGAGGTTTCACATGAACAAAGTTTTGACCGCGGCCGCGCTCTCGATGGTCGCGCTTATCGGGCTCGCCGGAGCGGCGCGCGCCGAATGCTACTGGGCCGGCAATCACTGGAATTGCGGCGACCGCTTCATCTATCCCAAGAGCTATCCGTGGGGCACCGCGGTGGTCAACGGCCAGTACCAGCGGCCGCCATCGCCGCCGCAATCGGATATCGATCTGTCGCCGATACCGGCCGGCTCTCGCCCATAAAACGGCGCCCGCGGCGCGCCCGTCGCGCACCGGCGCGAGACGGTTTTACGCCATCTTAAAGCCGCCTCGCCTATACTCGACGCCTTGTCGCGTTCGGGTCGGGCGATGGCTGGCGAAGGTAAGTTTCGCGCGTATTTCAATGCCCTTGACGCCGCCCACGGCGTGGCGTCGGGGCCGCGCGAGCGGGTGCGGCTCGACAAAACCTATTGCATCCTGATAACGCCGCGCAGCGGCAGCACCTGGCTGGCACGGCGCATCGCCGGGGTCGATGTGCTCAGCTGCCCCGGCGAACACTTCAACGCCGAGCTGTTCGGCGCCACGCTCAAACACAACGCGGGCCGCGACATCTACGAAGTCTTCGATGCGATCGCCGCAAAAAACCGCACGCGGCAGGGCCTGTTCGGTTTCGAGATCAGCTATTTCGACCTGGAGGAGCTGGAGTTCGAAGCAAGGCTGCTCGACCTCATGGTTGGTGAGAAATTCTTCTTTTATCTCAGCCGGCGGAACTTCGTGGCGCAGGCGATCTCGCTCCACACCGCGGTGGAAAGCAAAATCTTCCACAGCTTCCAGCCAGAGGACGAACCGCGGAAGCGGAGCGATGTCCCCTACGACGACGACAAGATCATGTTCTGGGTCAGCCACATCCTGCAGCAGGAATTCGGCATTCATCAATGGATGACCGCCAACAACCTCGAGCCGATGCGACTGCACTATGAGGAACTGTGCGCCGATATCGATGCGGTGATCCGCAAGATGGCGGCGCATCTCGGCGTCGATCTGCAGGGCATCCCCGCGCGGCCGACGGCGCAGACGCAACGCATCACCGCCGATAGCGCCCCCGACTACGAGCGGCGCTTCCGCAGTTCCCACGAGGAGTTTTGCCGCAAATGGCAAGCCGCGCGGGGCACCGAGCCCTGCCCCTTCACGGGCGTCGCCCCGACGCTATGAGGACGAGGACCATGGAGACATTAAAGCGCTGCGCGGGTTGGGCGTTGGCAGGTTTTGCGCTGTTGATGAGCCCGGTGCTCGTGGTGTTCGCGGTGCCGTTCGGCTACGGCATCGTCGCCGACCTCGTCGCGACCGCATGGCTCGCGCCGCTGGCCTTGATACTCGCCGCGGCAATCGCCTTCAACGCGGCACGGCGCGGCGTTCTGCTTCAGGCGGCAGCGCCGAAATCGATCACCTGACGCACCGGCGCGCCGGATTTCAGCTGGGCGAAGCCCTCGTTGATCTCGGCCAATTTGATCCGGCCCGAGATCAGGTGATCGAGCTTCAGCCGGCCCTGTTTCCACAGCGACAAGAGGCGCGGCATGTCGACCCGGAAGCGGTTGCCGCCCATCGAGGTGCCCTGGATCTTGCGGTCGCGCAGGAAATCGTAGCCGTGCAGCTCAATTTTCACGCCAAACGGCACCATGCCGATGATCGTCGCGGTACCGCCGGCGCGCAGCATGCCAAAGGCCTGCTCGGCGGTCGCCTTGGTGCCGAGCGCCTCGAACGAATACATCACGCCGCCGCCGGTCATGTCGCGGATCGCCTTCACCGGATCGACATTGCTGGCATTGAGCGTGTCGGTCGCACCCAGCTCCTTCGCCAGCTCGAGTTTTGAGGGCTGGGTGTCGATCGCGATGACGCGCTCGGCGCCGGCCAGCGCCGCGCCATTGACCGCCGACAGCCCGACGCCGCCGCAGCCGATCACCGCCACCGTCGCGCCCGGCTCGACCTTGGCGGCGTTGAACACCGCGCCGACCCCGGTCATCACCCCGCAGCCGACCAGGGCCGCGCGGTCGAGCGGGATGTCGGGGTCGATCTTCACCATCGAGTTCTCGTGCACCAGCATCTGCTCGCCGAAGGACGACAGGTTGAGAAACTGGTTCATATGCTCGCCGCCCTTCCAGCTCATGCGCTGGGCGACACCGGGCAGCATCTTGACGCTGGTGTCCTCGCACAGATTGGGATGGCCGGTGATGCATTGCGGGCAGGTGCCGCAAAACACCGAGAGGCAGGTGATGACGTGGTCGCCCGGCTTTACATAGCTGACGCCGTCGCCTACCGCCTCGACAATCGCCGCGCTCTCATGCCCCAGCACGCACGGCGTCGGATGCGGGTAGAGCCCTTCGATAAAGTGCAAATCGCTGTGGCACAGTCCGGCAAAAGCGGTGCGCAGCAGCACCTCGCGAGCCTTGGGCTTTTCGAGCGAAACCTCCTCGATGGTCAGCGGCTGATGCGGCTCGTGCAGGACGGCGGCTTTCATGGGCGGACCTCCTTCAGGCTCTTTTGCGGATCGGAATGCTATCGCACGGCGGCGGAGCGGTCACCGCATGAGTGATTCAGGCTACCGCGCGGGCGGCTCTATGTATTCCGACGAATCGTGCGGCATCCCACCCGGCGGCGGGACGGCGGTCGGCGGTTGCGCCGCGGCGGGAAGCTGGGTCTGCGGAGCCGCCGCCGGAGACGCCTCGGACGGCGGCGCGCCGGAGGGGGCCGAAACCGGTGTCGCCGGCTGCGCAGGCGACACTCGCTTCGGCGGATTGGGCACGGGTTGGGAAGATCGGTAGACCGGCGGCGGCAGTCGTGGGGGCGGCGCCGCTGCTGAACACCCCGCCAACCCCGCGCCGGCAAGCGCGATCAGCGCCCCGCAAAACCAATTGCGGGCAGAGGACGCGACATGTGTACCCGTATCACCACGCGTCATGTCAGCCTGACGAAATCGCGTAGAAACCATGCCTTGCCCCATCGTTCAACGGCGATCGCCCTAGCTGTTGACCCGCCGGTGTCCTATGTGGTGACAATCCACCGCCTGTGAAATTGCGGTTTGCGAGCCCCGGCAACAGACGGGCTTCACCTCATGGCAATGCCCTCAGACGCTTCCGGCAGAGCGGCGCCCCCAGCCCGAGAACCGTCGCGCCGCTGGCGGGGGCTGCCCGATGCGGTCGGCATGCTGCGGCTGCTCCTCTTCGCGACGATCCTCGTCCCGCTGAGCCTTGGATCGGTTGGGGCGTATCTTTCCTACCTCAACAGTTACGCGTACGCCACCTCGTCGGCTTCGGAGGCGGTTGCCGTCGCCACCGAGAACACGACCAAGGTTCTCGACACGCATCTTCTCGTCGCGGCCCGCATCAACGACTTGCTCGGCACGATGACCGACGAGCAGATCCAAGCCGACGAACGAGAACTTCACGACCGCATCTCCCAGCAGATCGCCAGCCTGCCCGAGGTTGCGGCCGCCTGGGTGATCGACGCCAGCGGCCACGAACTGGTGAGCGCCCGGGTCTACCCGGTCAACCGCGCGCTCGATCATTCGACGCGCGAGGATTTCGCCGCCTTCCGCAACACCGACGCGAGGGCCTATGTCTGGATGCTGCGGGCGCGCAGCCTCGAGACCGGCGATTACGAGCCCTTCTTCACCGTCAGCTTGCGGCGCCCAGATTCCGACGGCCATTTCAACGGCGTCGTCGTGGTCGCCGTGTTCGGCTCGTATTTCGCCTCGTTCTACAATTCCCTGCTCGGCGGCTCGGAGCACTACACCGCGAGCGTGTTGCGCGACGACGGCACCGTGCTGGCGCAATACCCCGAGCCCCTCTCTCCGCCCCCGGCGAAACCCGATGCGCTGCTGGCGCAAGCGATCGCCAACCAGCCGCACAGCCAGGTCGACGAAGACGGCACGCCATTCAACGGCGGCCGGCTGGTCGCGATCAACCGCGTCGGCGCCTATCCGGTCTATGTCACCATCGAGCGCACAAAGGCCTCGATCCTCGTTCACTGGTGGCACTCGATCATCGGTTACATCCTGATGGGAGTGCCGGCGGGGATTGCCCTCCTCGGCCTGACGCTGCTGGCGTTGCGCCGCACCCGCCGCGAGCAATCCGCGCTCGCGCAAGCGCACCGAGCGACGGCGCAGCGCTCGGCGCTCGAGCTCGAATTGAGCCGGGCGCAACGGCTCGAGGCGGTCGGTTTGCTGACCGCGGGCATCGCGCACGACTTCAACAATTTGCTGACGGTCGTCTCGGGTAATGTCGAGCGCCTCGAAACCAGCCTCGACGACACCGACACGCGACGGCGGAAAATGATCGCCGCCGCAACGGAGGCGTGCGCCCGCGCCGGGTCGATCAGCAAGCGGCTGCTCGGTCTGTCGCGCCAGGAGCCGGTGACGCCGCGCCCGACCGACATCAACGAACTCATCGTCAACACGCTCGAACTGCCGTGGCGATCGGGTGCGCGCATCGCTCGCGAGTTTCGGCTGCACGAGGCGCTGTGGCCGGCGAGCGTCGACCCCGACCAGCTGGCGACAGCGTTGCTCAACCTGGCCTTCAACGCGCGGGACGCGATGCCGGACGGCGGCCGGGTGACGATCGAGACCGCCAATCTCGCGCTCGGCGACGAAGCCGCGACGGCGGTGCGCGCCGATCTGGCGCCGGGCGATTACGTCGGCATCTTTGTCGCCGATACCGGGCACGGCATGTCCGAGGAGGTGCGCCAGAAGGCGCTCGACCCGTTCTTCACGACCAAGGAGCCCGGCAAGGGCACGGGTCTCGGGCTCGCGCTCGTCAACGCCTTCGCCACCCGCTCCGGCGGCGCCTGCGCCATCGACAGCGAGCCGGGGCGCGGCACCACCGTCAAAATCTATCTGCCGCGCCATTCGGCGACGAGGGCCGCGGCGCGGCGACCTGCGCAGCACCCCCAGGCCGAGCCGGCAGGCGACGACAATCGGCCGCCCGCCTGACCGCGTCGGCCGTCACGCCCGCCAGAAGGGCTTGTTGACCTCGTCTACCACCTCGCTGGGGGGTGAGGCTGATGTCGCGCTGCATCTGGTAATCGAGCGCCGCCAGCTCGCGCCGCTCGCGCAGGCGCTTGCGCCAGGTGGCGAGCAGCGCCAGCGCCGTATCCCAGAAAGGCGGCGCCGGGACGCACCGCGCCGGCGGGACGCCGTGCCAAGAGATCGGCCGCGGCATCGCGATCGCCTTCGTGCGGCGCGCCCGGGTCTGTTCGAAACCGAAGTCATAGGGGCGCATGTCTCCTCCCGCCCCGAAGGGGGTCAGCCAACCACTCGTCGATTACCTGAAATTCGCCTCCCCCGGGTTTGACCGGGGGGTCCACGTCTTCATTCGCGGGCGTCATCGCCAGAAGACGTGGATGGCCGAGTCACGCCCGGCCAAGGGCAAAAAACTTATGCGACCGCTTTTTCGTCGTCGGTAAAGCTCATGCCGAGGCTTTCGCCAAACCCGCGCTCGCCTTCCGGCGTCACGCTGACCGCGCGGCTGTCCTTGGCGCGCTTTATCCAGCCGAGCGCGAGCCAGCGCTCGGCCAGCGCCGCGCCGATCGCGCCGCCGATATGCGGTCGCCGCTCGGTCCAGTCGAGGCAGGCGCGGCACAGATGCCGCCGTCCCTTGCCGGCGACGCGGATGTCGATGCCAAGCTCCCGCATATACCGCGCCCCGGCATCGGTGATCCGCCCGCCATCGTCCTCGAGCATGAGGTAGCCGCGTTTGACCATGGCATCGGCGATCCGCACCCCGAGCAGCCCGGCAACATGGTCGTAGCACATCCGCGCGTCGCGCAGTTCGGCGGCCTGGCGCGACATCGGCCGAAAACGCGGCCGGTTGTCGCCGGCGACCGCGACGATGCTTTCGAGCATCTGCGCCACCTTGGGCGAGGCGAGGCGGAAGTAGCGATGCCGGCCTTGCGGCGTCGCGGTGATGAGTCCGGCCTCGGTGAGCTTGCCGAGATGGGCGCTTGTCGTCTGCGGCGTCACGCGCGCGGCATAGGCCAATTCGGTCGCGGTCATCGCCCGTCCGTCCAACAACGCGGTCAGGATGTTCGCGCGCGCCGGGTCACCCGCGAGGGCGGCGATCTCGGCAATCATCGCTCCACTAATCATGCGGTGGATTGTATCACCCGAGCCCCTCAACAGGCGGCCAATCGCTTCGATGGCCGCCGAAGTCGGTTACCGCGTAAACTCTCCGCATCCGTTGCGTTTAGCCTGCTTCTGCAGGGAATCTGCAGGCGACCTTGCTCTACCAAATGAGGCGCTTCACGATATGAAGGGGCGCTGCGGATGTCAAGAACAAAAAAGGAACATAGACACCGCAACCTCGCGAGCGGGGCCGTGACGCCTCACCACCGGCTATGGGCTGCGCGCCGCCCTGGGCGGCGGCGACATCGCATCGAGCCACATCGCCAGCGTGTCGGACCGTCCCTGCCAATAGCGGCTGTAGCGGTTGAGCCACAGCGACGCCTTGAGGATCGGCCCGGCATCGAGCCGGCAGCGGCTGACCCGGCCGCTGCGCGCCTGGGTCACCAGCCCGGCGCGCACCAGCACCTGGATGTGGCGCGATACCGCCTGCAGCGAAATGGCGAACGGCTCGGCCAGCTCGGTGACCAGCAGGTCTTGCCCATCCAACCGGTTGAGGATCGCGCGGCGCACCGGGTCGGCGAGCGCGCCGAACACCAGGTCGAGGGTTTCGTCATCGGGCTCGGCGTGTTTCATGCGGACGATTTTACCCGATCCGACGAGCAATAATCAACCATGACATTGAATTATTGCACGGTGGCGCGACAGGCCGCCGCTTGTCTAAGCTCACGCAAGGGATCGGGGAGAAGCGCGCATGAAATGGCGGGTCGGCGAGGTGACGATCACCAAGATCGTCGAGATGGAGGTGACCGGCGGCAGCCGGTTCATCCTGCCGCAGGCGACCTATGAGGAAATCCTGCCGATCAAATGGCTGCAGCCGCATTTCGCCGACGAGCGCGGCCGGCTGAAGATGAGCATCCACGCGCTGGTCATCGAGGCCCCCGATGGGACAAAGAACGGCGGCGGCAAAAACGGCCAGCGCATCGTCGTCGATACCTGCCTCGGCAACGACAAGGAAGGGCGGCGCATCCCGACCTGGAACAACTTGCAGACGCCGTTCCTCAAGGATTTGGAAGCCGCCGGCTTTGCCCGCGACAGTATCGACACGGTGCTGTGCACGCATCTCCATGTCGACCATGTCGGCTGGAACACGATGCTGGTGGATGGGAAATGGGTCCCGACATTTCCGAGAGCCCGCTACCTGATGGGCCGGGTGGAGTTCGCTCATTGGCGCGCCAACCACGAGCGGCCGGACATGGAGGCGGTCTTCGCCGACTCGGTAAGGCCGGTGCACGACGCCGGCCTGGTCGATCTGGTCGAGACCGACCATCGCATCACCAACGAGATCAGCCTGGTCCCGACCGTCGGCCACACGCCGGGCCATGTCAGCGTCGTCATCAAATCAAAGGGCGAGGAGGCGCTGATCACCGGCGACTTCATGCACCACCCCTGCCAGATCGCGCACCCCGAATGGTGCTCGACCGCCGACAGCGACCCGGAGATGGGCCAGCGCACGCGCGAGCATATGCTCGCCGATCTCGCGAGCCGCCCGGTGCTGGTGATCGGCACGCATTTCGCCAGCGCCACCGCCGGCCGCATCGTCAAGGACGGCGACGCGTACCGAATGGATGTTTGACATGAGTGAACGCATCTTCGACGGGCTCAAGGTCATTGACTGCGCGAGCTTTATCGCCGGGCCGGCGGCGGCGACGGTGATGAGCGATTTCGGCGCCGAGGTCATCAAGATCGAGCCGCCCGGCATGGGTGACCCCTATCGCCGGCGCGGGACCCCAAACCCCGGCCGGCCGCCACTCAACCCGGGCTTCTTTTTCGATGCGCGCAACAAGAAGAGCCTCGCGCTCGACCTGCGTCAGGACGCCGGACGCGCCATCCTCTACCGGATGGTTGAGAGCACCGACGTGTTCATCACCAACTACCCGCCGCCGGTGCGCGATCGGCTGAAGATCGCCTATGCCGACCTCAAGCACCTCAACGAGCGGCTGATCTACGCCTCGTTCACCGGCTATGGCGAGGCCGGCCCCGAGGCCAGCAAGCCGGGCTTTGACGCGACCGCGTGGTGGGCGCGCACCGGCCTGATGGACCTGGTGCGCGCCGGCGAGCACACGACCCCGGCGCGCTCGCTCCCCGGCATGGGCGACCACCCCTCGGCGATGGGCACTTACGGCGCGATCGTCACCGCGCTGTATCAGCGCGAGAAAACCGGCAAGGGCAATTACGTCGGCTCGTCGCTGCTGGCCAACGGCCTCTGGGCCAATGCCTGCTCGGTACAGGCCGCGCTTTGCGGCGACGATGTGCGGCCGCAGCCACCGCGCGAGGAGGCGCTGTCGGCGCTGCGCGTGCACTATCAGTGCCGGGACGGTCGCTGGCTGCTGTTGTCGATCGCCGCCGACGAATGGCGCTGGGACAAGTTCAAGACCTGCTTCGGTTCGCCCGCCGAGCTCGATGACCCGCGCTTTGCGACCGATGCGTCGCGCAACCGCCACGCCGCGGAGCTGGTGGCGATCTTCGACCGGCTGTTTGCCGAGCACGACCTTTCCCATTGGCGCAAGACACTCGACGACGCGGGCATCATCTTCGGCATTGTCGGCCGCGTCGAGGACATCCGCCATGACGAGCAGGTGCTCGCCGCCGGTTTCTTGAAGCCCTATGTTGACGATCCCGACCTCATGACGATCGACAGCCCGTTCTTCCTTGCGGGCCAGGAAAAGGTGCCGCCGCGCAGCGCGCCAATCACCCCCGGCCAGCACAGCGACGAGGTGTTGCGCCAGTACGGCTACGGCGATGCCGAGATCGCCGAATTGCGCGCCGCCGGGGTGGTGGCTTAGCAGTTTCGGTTAGGTTCGAAGCCGGCTACTGCCGGTCAGCCAGGCGAGCGATGAGGCGCGCGCGTTGGGCCGCGGCCTCGTTGATCTCGGACTGCAGCTCGTCGTAGTCGCCGCAGCCCGCGCGCACGTTCGCGGCCCGCCGGCGGGCATCCAGGTATGCGATCCGCGAGGCGACGATCGCGAACTCGATCCGGTCGCGCACCGCCCGCTGGGGCTGCATTCGCGAAGTACTCTTTGAGATCAAGGGGTGCGGCATCGTCGTCTCCAGCCGTCGCGGGAAGTTAACCCTATCAACGGCATGCCTGTACGATTGATCCCGGAGCGAAATTCGGAACTACTCTTGGGCGAACGACCCGCACCGCCGAGGAAACGCCCGTGACCCCCGCCCCGCTCGCCGATCGCCTCCTCGCGCTCCTGGACCATCTCGGCATCGGCCGGGCGCATATCGCCAGCCAGATCCCGGGCGATATGGCAGGGCTGGCGGCGGCGCATCCCGAACGGATCGGGGGCATCGTCTGCGTAACCCCGATCCGGCTCGATCCGGCGCCGTTCGCCACGGTCGCTGACCGCATGCTGCTGATCGCCGGCGAATACGGTCCGACCTTTGAGACCGTGACCCGCGCCGCCGCGCGGCTGGCCGGCGCGCAGCGGGTGATGCTCGAAGGCTACGAGGCGCAAGGCTGGGCCGACACCGCCGCCGAGCGCACCGGCGACCTGCTCGAAGCGATGGTCGGGTTTCTCGGCCCCCACACCGCGGACGCGCCAAAAGCCGCCGCCGCGGAAGGCGAGCATCAGGGGATCACCTACCGCATCGAGGGCAACGGCCCGGCGCTGATCCTGATGCCGTTCTTTCTTGCCGCCTCGCAATGGGCGCCGGCGCGGCCGGGGCTCGCCAAGCACTTCACCACCGTCACCGTCGGCGGACGGCACATTGGCGGCATGGCGATGCTGGAGGACCGCGCCGCGGCGCCGAGCTACCGCGCGATGTTCAAAAGCCTCGTCGACGCGATGGCGCCGCAACCCGGCGAAACAATCCTCGATATCGGCTGCGGCGCCGGCTCGCTCGACCGCCAACTGGCGCGGCTCGTGCCCAACAAGATCACCGCGGTCGACCCCAATGCCTTCCTGCAAAGCGAGGCACTGGCCCTCGCCGCAGCGGAGGGGCTTGGCGACCGTATCGAATTTTTGCCGGGCAATGCCGAGGCCCTTCCCTTCCCCGACGCGAGTTTCGGCTGCGTCTTTTCGGTAACGGTGTTCGAGGAATGCGACGCCGACAAGGCGCTCTCCGAGGCGATGCGCGTGACCGGGCCGGGCGGACGGATCGCGATCGCGGTGCGCGCGATCGACCTGCCGCAATGGTGGAATCTTGATCTGCCCGAAGCCATCCAGCGCAAGGTGAACGCCACGCCGCGCTCGGTGGCCGCGCGCGGGGTCGCCGATGCAAGCCTTTATCGCCGCATGCGCCGAGCCGGTCTTGCCGGCCTCGTGTCATACCCGGCGTTGATCACGCTCGACCGGCCGGACGGGCCGATCTGGCGCTACCGCGAGGATCACGTGCTCTCGCTGCTGGCTGCCGACGAGCTGCCGGTGTGGCACGAAGCGCGCGACAAGGCGGCGGCCGAGGGCACCCTCATCTGCAGCCACGCGCTGCACTGCTGTGTCGGCACGAAACCGGCATAACCGGCGCACGCTGCCCCGCGGGGGCCGCTCGGCGCAAGCGATCTATCGCATTCATCGCCGCCCAGCTCAGTCAATGACCCCGCCGATTAAGGCTTTGTTAAGCATATTTCCAACAATGCCGCTCAAAATTTCGTGACTTACAAATCTAATCTGCCGCGATAGAAGTTGATTTACGTTGTTCTCTTAAGTCTATTTTTACCTTGATAGCTCGTAATGCTGGTGTGTAAAGAAATATAGACTAGGTGAGGTTGACGTCAATGAGTACATCGGGGGGTCCACGAGAACGCGATGTGCCCATCCTGGTGGTCGAGGGCGATCCTCTGCTGGGCGCTGAGATCGGCAACGTCCTCGAAAGGTTGGGTTTCACGGTTTCGGGCATCGCATCCACCGCCCATGAAGCCGTATGCATCGCGGAAATCGAAAAGCCGGCGCTGGCGCTGATTGACACGCGGCTTTCCGGGCCGATGGCCGGAGAGCAATTGGCGAATGCCCTGCGCGACCTGGGGATCGCGATCCTCTTTCTCATGGACCAGCGCGAGGCGACGGTTACCGGGCTTGCCGATGCCGAGGATGGGCCCAGCGACATCGGCTCGTTTCGCCCCAGCGCTGTTTTCAAAAAAATTTCTGCGATCCTAGCCAACCCGCCACACGATGGATTTGGGCAGAGGACAACCGCGCAGGCGGTCTGACGACCGGCCAGCCGGGCGGCGGCCCTCTCCCTAAGGGCCTTTTCGCGCTGCGTTGAGCAGCGCCGAGCGTACAGCCTCGGCCTGCGGATACTCCGCCCCGCAGCTCGCACAGCGCAGAATCGCGTCCGGCTCCCGTTTAAGCTCGATAAGATCGACGCTGCTTTCTTGCCCGCATCGCGGACAATTGACGCATAGAAGCGCCGGCTCCCTCATAATAGCCTCATCAACCTGTTCGAACGTGCTTCTCGTTTTTATACCGAATAGCACACCGGAGTAGGTTCTGGCTGTGCAATACAACTAAAACAGTAGTAACGACCCCGTAACCGCTCCACGCCGCAATCACTCCCGAGCGCAGAACGCCGCAACTTATTCAAATCAACCCTTCGCGTAAATAGAAAACTGCGACATCTTTGTTAACTTTTTACGTCTGCATAGATCGGCGCGGCGGCGGTCGTGCCTGGCAACCGAAGCGCCGCCGACACGAGGGCGGCTAATAAAGGCCGCCGCTGCCGGGGCCCGGCTTGGCCGGCTTTGGCGGAGGTTGGGCCGCAGCGGGCTGATCGGGATCCGTCGGCAGCAGCGAGATCGGCGCGGCAGCCGGGGCTGCCGGGCTCGCCGAAGCCTCGACATTGCTTGCCGGCTGGTCGGATTTGGACTTGGCATCGGCCGCGGCCGGAGCCGATGGCGGGGTCGGCAAGGCCGCGGGCTGCAAGGTGGGCGACGCCGTCGTCGCCGTGCCCGGCAGCGTCGCGGAGGCATCTAGCGCCGAGGGCGCCGGCTGGCTGGGGCCGGGCCCGGTCAGGGGCTGCGCCGGCACTTCGGGCAGCGCCGCGGCGTTTATTGCCGGCGCGGCGGCCGGCGCCGGAGTTGGGGCCTGGTTCGCGGGGGCGGCCGCGACAACCGGGTGCGGCGCGACCGGCGGCGCCACGGCCGAGGGCGGCGGCGCGACAGGCAAGAAATTTGCCGGCGCGCTCGCCTCGATCGCATGCGCAGGCCCGGCCGGCTTGGCTTCGGCCGGCTTTGCCTCGGCAGGTTTCGGGGCAATCACCGCCGTCGCGACCGGTGTTTCCGATTTGGTGACCGAAGGCCAGCTTGTCGGTAGGACGGACGAAAGGGTGTCGTGCGGCGACAGATGGGCGATGACGACATTCGCCACAACGCCGACCGCGACCGCATAAAAGAACGCCGCGGCGCGGCTCACCCCGAGCCGGGCGAGCTCCCTGAACATTCCGAGGATCACCCCCATCGCCGCCTCATCCCCTCGCGCCGACCTCGTCCGACAGCCTATTACCGCAGAGACGCTGCCCGACCAAGTTGATCTTCCATAGAATTGGGCAACCGCTCGCCTTCCGTCACCGCCGCCGCACCACGCCGAGCGCGTGGCGGATCGCCGCGGAATAAACCGGCGATGGGGCGATTTTATGGCGGGCGACGCAGGCCTCGGTGAATTTGATGATGTGCTCGTCGCCGTTCTCGATGGCCTGCTCTACGAGCGCGGCCGGATCGTCATCCCCAGTCTCGACAACGTCAGCCGGCGGCGCGCCGCCGAATGCGGCATAAAGCCCACACCCCGCCTGCCAGGCATGGCGCGCCAGCGCGCGCCCGGTCCCAGCACCGACATGCGGCAAGAGATTGCCGAGCGCGTGCACCGCCGTCACCGAATGGACAAAGACGATAAAGCTGCGGGTGTCGGTCGCGTTGGCGAGATAGGTGCGCGCGAACAACTCTGCGAGCACCGCCACGGCCGCATCGAGATCGTCGCCCAGCTCGACGGTGTCGATGACCGGCGCGAATTCGGGAAACTCGGCGAGCTTGCCGAGCGCGGTGGCGATGTTGCCGGCCGGCCGGCGCTCGGGCGGCACGACCGGCACCGCGTCGAGCGCCTCGCGCGGCGAGCGGCGCACCTTCGCCGCGCCGGGCGCCGTCGGCAGCTCGCTATAGCTCGCCGCCCAGCTGGCGAGCGCATCCGCCAGCTCCCGAAGCCGCACGCGCGTCTCGGCCTCGGCGAGACCGCGCGCCGCATGCGCGGTGCGGATCGCGCCATGCGTCGCGGCGCCCGAATAGCCCGGCGCGAGCCGCGCCGCCCAGCGGTCGAGCACCGAGCGCCACGGCGCCTCGCCGAGCTCCGAGGCAAAAAGCCGGCTCCAATCGGCGAACATCCGGCGCTTGCCGAGATGGGTTTGCCACTGGCTCCAATCGACCGGCTCGCCCACCGCCGGGCGCGGGGTCAACCGCATACGATAGGCCTCGATCCACGGGAACACCGCCCCGGGCCGCCCCAACGCGCACAGCGCCTCGGCGACCATCGGCGCGTGGTTGAAATTGCCGTTGGTGAGGTCGGGTCCGTGATGCGACAGGGTTTCGAGCGCGTCGTCGAGCGGCGCATAGTCGGGAGCGGACATGAACCCTCCTCGCGGATTTAGGTGGGCGAATGCGCCGGCCGTTTCAACTTTGCGCTACAGCGCCGGATAGCCCGCTGGCGGGCGGCGCATGAGCGAAGCCTGCTCATAGGCATAGGCGATGCGTAATAGCGTGGGCTCGCTCCAGGCGCGACCGGTGAAGGTCGCGCCGATCGGATAGTCGGGCGTTTCGGTTGAACCGGCCCTGGCGGTCAGCCCGGCCGGCACCAGGACGCTCGGATAGCCGGGCTTCGCGGCGATCGCGCAGCCCGCCGAGCCGGGGAACAACACCGCGTCGAGCCGGTGCGCGTCCATATAGGCGTCGAGGCCGAGCGGGCCGGCCGAGCGGACATCCATCGCCCGCGCCGATTTGTACTCCAGTTCCGACAAATCACCCCGGGTCGCCGCCGCGGCGAGGAACAGATCCTGGCCGAACCGCATCGCCTCGGGATGCGCGGCGTTGAAGCGGACGATGTCGTCGAGCGAACGCATCTTGGTTTCGGTGGCCCAATCGCGCAGATAAAGGTCAAGGTCGCGCTTCAGCTCGTAGATGAAGACGATCGAGCGGTAGGCCGGCTTGTAGCGCGTGGCGCTGTGCGGGTTCAGGTTGAGCACCGCCATGTTGGTGCCCGGCCCGCCCATCCAGCCGATCGATGACAAATTGGCGTGGATCACCGTCGCGCCGGCGGCTTCGAGCGTCGCGATCACCTCACCCATCGCCGCGCGGGTGCGCGCCGTCTGCGCTGGCCAATAGGCGTCGTTGGCCGGGTCGCCGGGGTTGTTCGGTACGCCGATCCGCGCGCCCTTGAGTCCGTCTTTGTCGAGGCAGTCGAGGTAATCGGCCGGACGTTCCAGCTTTCGCGTCGCCGGGTCGAGCGGATCGCGCGCCGCCAGCACGTTGAGCAGGATCGCCGCGTCGCGCACCGTGCGGGTCATCGGCCCGGCGGTGTCCTGGCTGTGCGATATCGGGACGATGCCGGCGCGGCTGATAAGCCCGACCGTCGGCTTGACCGTGACAAGCCCGTTCTGCGTCGCCGGGTTCAACAGCGACCCGCTGGTCTCGCTGCCGATCGATGCCGCGCACAGACCCGCCGCCACCGCGACCGCCGAA
>DATJSH010000072.1:0-10113 GCA_035504235.1 Allostellaceae bacterium
GCGCGCTTACGCATCCCGCCCGACAGTTGCGCGGGATATTTCGTTGCGGCATCGGCTGGCAACCCAACCAGCCCCAGCTTCGATGCGATGATGCCGTCTATCAGCTCCGGGGCCATGGATAGAGTTTCGCGCAGCGGGACTTCCAGGTTTTCGGCCACGGTCAGCGAACTGAACAGCGCCCCATCCTGAAACAGCACACCCCAGCGCCGTTCGAGCGCGATGCGCTCCTCCTCGGCGAGCGCGAAGACGTTTCGGCTAAATACCTCGACGGTGCCCGATGCCGGCTTGTTGAGTCCTATGATCGTGCGAAGCAGTACTGATTTGCCGCTGCCCGAGCCGCCGACGACCCCCATCACCTCGCCGGGCCTGACGTCGAGGTCGATGCCGTCATGAACGGTCTGCGAGCCAAAGCGGTTGACCAAACCGCGCACCCGGATGACCGGCTGGCCGGACATATCGTTTGAAGCAGGGGGCATGGTCGACCTCCGTTGATTGCAGTCAGGCAGCGGCGCAATCGGGCACCGATGTGCTGCTGGCGGGTAATTTCGTTTTGCGGCCGTTCAGCAATCTCTTCAAATCAGCGGCCGACAGCGTCTCTTTTTCCAGCAGCAGCTTGGCGCCGCGCTCTAGCACCTCGCGGCGTTTTTCGAGCTCGGTGAATGCACGATCCGCCGCCTGGGACACCATCTCGCGCACGGCGCAGTCGATCTCGCGTGCAGTCTGTTCGGCATAACTGCGGTCGAACCAGCCGCCAGGCTGTTGCTGGCCCGGAAGGAATTGCTGATGAACGCGGTCATACGCGACATCGCCGAGCGCCGGAACCATGCCGTACTGCGCCGCCACGCTACGCGCGATGTCAGTGGCCTTCGCGAGATCGTCTGCGGCGCCGGTGGAGACCTTGCCAAAGATCAGCCGCTCGGCCGCTCGTCCGCCAAGCAGCACAGCCATCTTGTTCTGCAGCTCGTCCTCGGTCATCAGAAAGCGATCCTCGATCGGTCGTTGGATCGTGTAGCCGAGAGCACCGATGCCGCGCGGGATAATGGAAATCTTCTGCACCGGGTCGCTGCCCGGCAGCACCGAGGCCACGAGCGCATGGCCCATCTCGTGGTGGGCGACGATCTCACGTTCCTTGGGCGAGAGGATACGGTTCTTCTTTTCGAGTCCGGCAATGATCCGCTCGATCGCGCCGGTGAAATCGGCGGTGGCGACATTCTCCGAATTCCGTCTGGTCGCGAGCAGCGCGGCCTCATTGACGAGCGTCGCAAGATCGGCGCCGGTGAAGCCGGGTGTCAGCGCGGCTATCTCCTCGGCCGAGACGCCCGGCGCGAGGCAGATTTTCTTCAGATAGATTTTGAGGATCTGGATGCGCCCGGGCTTGTCCGGCCGATCGACCAGCACTTGGCGATCGAAACGGCCGGCACGCAAGAGCGCTGGATCGAGGATTTCTGGGCGATTGGTCGCGGCGAGCAGCACCAGCCCGACCGACGGATCGAAGCCGTCCATCTCGGACAATAGTTGGTTGAGCGTCTGTTCCTTCTCGTCATTGCCGCCGAGATGCGACGGGCCGCCTCGCGCGTGGCCGAGCGCGTCGAGTTCGTCGATAAAAATGATGGCCGGCGCCTTCTCGCGTCCTTGAGCGAAAAGATCGCGCACCCGCGCGGCACCGACACCGACATAAAGTTCAACAAATTCCGAGCCGTTGATCGATAGGAAGGGCACGCCGGCTTCGCCAGCCACGGCTCGTGCCAGCAGGGTCTTGCCAGTGCCCGGTGGCCCTACCAGCAGCACGCCCTTTGGGATATGGGCGCCCAGACGGCCATAAGCTTTGGGATCTTTCAGAAAAGCGACGATCTCCTTCAGCTCTTCTTTCGCCTCGTCGACCCCCGCGACGTCACCAAAAGTCACCTTAGTCTCCGTCTCGGCGAATACCTTTGCCTTGCTTTGCGTGATCGCGCCGATCGGCCCCATGGCACCGCCCGCGCCGCCGCGCATAAACAGAAACGGCAAAAGCATGAGCATCGGCAGCCACAGCAGCCAGCCGAAGCCGCCACTGCCCGTCGGGTAACCAGTCACCTCGACGCCGTGCGACGCGAACTGCGCGGCCAAGTCATTCTCGACACGAGTCGTGACGATGACGCTGCCGTCCTTCAGAGTTGCTTGGATGTCATCACCGGTGACCGTCGCCGACTTGATCCGCCCGTCGGTAAGATCCTTCTCGAATACGCTATAGGATACGCGTTGCGGACCCGTGCTGCGGCCCAGCCAGAACGAAAACCCGATCAGGGCCAGGAACAGTCCGCCACAGACGAGCACAACGGGCGGTATACGCTTCATCGGATTTCCCTCGACCAAGGGCAAACGGCCGTTTGCCCAGCGATGTTAGCGAGGTGACGACGGCTACGAATTGAGCTGAATCAAAGGCTCGTCCGATGTTGGTCTCTTGATCGGTGGCCACCAGATCCGGCCAAGCTCGGCATCACGTAGCTGGCGAGGAGGCAGAAGAAGCCGAGCGACCAGAGGGCGCCAGAGATGATGATCAAGTTGACGAAAGCATCGGGGACAAACAGGGCAGCAATCCGGAAAATAACCGCGATCGAAACGAGACCGTACGCGGCAAACACCGGTCTTTCGGCCCGGGCTGAGGAGCCGCCATGAACCATGCTTTCATGCGCAATTGCGGCGAGCAACAAGGTGCCGATCGCGCCGGCGGTCAGCGCATGGATCGCGGCCATATCGGCAACCCCGTTCGTAACCGGCACGGCAGCTTCGAGCAGCAGCCCGACGACCAACCATAGATAGCCGAGATGCAAGATCGCTACTGCCGGGGCTCGCAAGCTTCGGTAGCCATGCCAGCGAACGAGACGCACCGCGTTGAAGACGCCCGCCGCAAGCGCTGCTGTGCTGGTCGCGTGGCTCGTCCCGGTGAGACCGTCACTAATCAGGTACACGAGCACCGTGGCGATCGCGAGACCATCAAGTATGGGCATTGATCGGATTTTGAGGCGCAAGCCTCGATCAGCGAAGAGCCCATTGGTTGCGACTGGTATCGCGTTCCCACCGACTATCGCGATCATCAGCAGATAGGCATCGATACCGATGCGCGCTCCGCGCTCGGCCAATGCGTAGGTCCCGCCGAACGTCTCGGCGTGCATCGCCAAATTACCGAGCCACAGTAAGGCGACGAGGGCGAGCAGCGGCAGGTTTCTCTCCGGCCGAATTGCCAGATGAGGAGTGATCACGAGCGCCGCCAGTACGGGAAGAAAGCTCAAGTCGACGACGGTGACCAGCCATGCCGGGAGCAGCGCGGATAGGGCCATCACCACGCGGCCGAGCAACCATATCCCCACGAGCAGATAAAGCCGGGCCGGCTCGCACCGACGCGCACCAGACCATTCGGGCACCCAGGCGCTGATGATGCCAGCTAAGCCGGCCGCGGCAAATCCATAAACCATTTCGTGCGCGTGCCACATGACCGGAGGCACCGCGTTGACCCAACCGAGCCGTACCGTGACCACCCACTCCGCCAGAACGAACGCTCCGAACAATGCGGCAAAAACGAAGAAGACATGCGGTCCGCGAGCCGACAATGCGATTTCCGCGCGCGACGCAGTCCCTCGGGTTCCAACAATCGCCATGACATCACCACCTCTGCGGCACCGGCACTGTTCCCGGCGCGAGGTGTAGAGTGAGACTGGCTGGCGGCGCGTTCATTGAGCCACATCAAAGGATGCAGCGTGTGCCGGCGATCTTTGGCGCGAATCAGGCGGTTTGGCTAGCGACTTTGCGGAAGCGTAGCAGCGCCAGCCCGAAGAACAATCCGCCGGCCAGCAGGACCAGGACGAACTGCTTCCAGACCACGGCGAATCCGGCGCCGCGATAGAGGATCGCCTGGGCGAACGACACGAAATGCACGGTCGGTGACGCCTGCATGATTGTCGAAAGCCAGGGTGGCATGCTTTCGAGCGGCGTGTTCGCGCCCGAGAGCAGTGCCAACGGCATATAAACTAGCAGATAGAGCAGGCCGAGCTGCGGCATCGAGCGGGCGACCGTGCCGAGAAAAACACCGACTGCTGTCGCGAAAAACAGATAGGCCGCCGTACCGGCCAGGAATAACGGCACCGACCCGGCGATCGGAATGTGCAGCAGCACGCGGCACACGAGATACAGCGACAAGCCGACAGCGACGACAATCACCACGCTGTTTGCCCAGATTTTCGCAGCGCCGATCTCGAACGGCGTCACCGGCATGACCAGTAGGTGGTCCATCGTGCCGTGCTCGCGCTCGCGCACGACGGCGGCGCCGGCCAGGATGATCGCGAGCATCGTCACTGCATTGATGACGCCATGCACGCTGGTGAACCACGCTGTTGTCACATTGGGATTGAACTGGATGCGGACGATCAGATTAACGGGGGTTGGCGCCACGCCCTCCTCCCGCGACAGAAAATCCTGGATTTCGGTCGAAATGATCTGCTGCGCGTAATCGGCGCCGAGTCCCGCTTGCACCATTGCCGTAGCATCGACATTGAGCTGTAACCCGGGTTTACGCCCCCCGAGCACATCGCGCTCGAAATTGGGCGGGAGGTCGATGACGAACGTGTATTTGCCGGCATTCATCAGCGGAATGATGTCGCGCTCGGCGATCGGCTGGGGCGTCTGGAAATAGGGCGGCAGAAATGCATGCGTGATGCGCCACGAAAGTTCCGAGTGATCTTCGTCGATAATCGCCACTGAAGCGTTGTGCACTTCCTGCGAGCTGCTTTGGGCCTGAGCGATGATCGCTAGCGAGAAGCTGTAGATCACCAGGCCGAGCAGTACGTAGTCGCGGAGGAAGCTGCGCAGCTCCTTGGTGCCAAGCCAGAAAATATTGGCGAGCGTCCGCACGGCGCTAACGCTCCTGTTTCCGCAGCATCAACAGGCTGAGCAACGTCAGTGCCGGCACAAAGAGGGCGAGCGTGGCAAGTTGCGTGGTTAGATCGGCAAAGCCAAGACCCTTGGTGAACGTGCCTAGGCTTATGGGCAGGTAGTAGCTCATCGGGAATAGCCGGCCCATGACCTGAGCCATGCCCTGCAGAGAGGACACTGGCGACAACATGCCGGCGAACATCGTCGCCGGCAGAATGGTGAGTATCATGGTCCCGAACAGCGCGGCGATCTGGGTGCGGGTGAACGAAGAGATCAGCATTCCATACGCCGTGGACGCGGTGACATAAGACAGCGTGCCGACGACCAGCAACGGAAAGCTGCCCTTGAGCGGAACTCGGAACACAAAAAGCGCGAGCAGCAGCAGAATACAGAAATTCACCATTCCGAGCGCGATATACGGCACCTGCTTCCCCAGCAAGAATTCGATCTTGGTCAAAGGGGTGACGTAAAGGTTGGTGATCGATCCCAACTCGCGCTCGCGCACCACGGCAAGCGCCATCATGATTGCGGGAAACATGAGCAGCTCGATGGCGAACTGCGCCGGCACCATCGAGTAGACACTTTCGAAATTCTGATTGTATTTGAGCCTGACCTGGATGTCGGCGAGTGGCGGCGGTGGCGGCTGCATCGTGCTGACCGCCGCGTCGCTCAGGTAAAGCTGGTGCATCGCCTCCAGATAGCTGCGGATCGTCTGCGCGATGAACGGGTTGGCGCCATCAATCCAGGTGGCCACCCAGGCCGGCCGGCCCCGGGCGATATCGCGTCCGAAGCCTGGCGGGATTTCGATCGCCGCTTTGATGTCGCCGTTTTGCAATCGCTGCTGGAGATCCGCGTAATCGCGGAGCGGCGGCCGTTCGGTGAAATAGGCGGAACTGCGCAGCTCCTCGAGATAGGCGCGGCTTTCATGCGTCCCGTCTTGGTCGAGAACTGCGAAACTAAGATTGTTGACGTCTGTCGAAATGCCGAAACCAAACAGCAGCATCAGGAATGTGGTGCCGAAGAGCGCGAAGCCGATCCGGACAGGATCGCGCAGCAATTCCAGGGCCTCCCGGATCGTGCAAGCGCCGAGCCGGCGCAAGCTGAACAGCGGCCGGCTCTTTTTGGGGTTGACCGACACCGCTTCCGGTTGCTCGGCCGCCGGTTTCCTCTCGGCGTGGCCGCGTCCCGTGCCCGCTATTTCTTCCAGGTAGTCGATGAAAGCGTCTTCCAGCGTCGCGGCGCCGCGCGCGGCGACCAGACTGGCCGGCGTATCGGTGGCCAGCACCCGGCCTGAATCCATCAGTGAGATGCGGTCGCAACGCTCTGCCTCGTTCATGAAATGCGTCGAGACAAAAATCGTCACGCCCTCGTTGCGCGAGAGGCCGATCAGCAATTCCCAGAACCGGTCGCGGGCGAGCGGATCGACCCCCGAGGTCGGCTCGTCAAGGATCAGCATCTCCGGCTTGTGAACGACGGCGACCGCCAGCGACAGGCGTTGACGGATGCCGAGCGGCAAATCCTCGGCGCGCTGATCGACATGATCGCGAAGGTCGAAGCGGTCGATCAGCTCGGCGATGCGGGTCTTCGCGTGCCGCGGCGCGAGGTGAAACAGTCGGGCGTGCAGATTGAGGTTCTGCCGCACCGTCAGCTCGGTGTAGAGCGAGAACTGCTGCGACATGTAACCAACCCGCTTGCGCGCGTTGAGGTCGTTCGTGTCGATCAGTTGGCCGAACAGCAGCGCCGTCCCCTCACTCGCGGGCAAGAGACCGGTCAGCATCTTCATCGTGGTGGTCTTGCCGCAGCCGTTTGATCCGACAAAGCCGAAGATCTCGCCGCGCTCGATTACGAAGCTGGCATGATCCACTGCGATAAAGTCGCCGAAACGGCAGGTCAGGCCGTGCGCCTCGATTACTGGCCCGTGACTGTCGGGGCGGCGCGGCGGGATTTGGAGCGTATGATAGCCGGCGCGTTCCGCCTCGGGCAGCAAGTGAATGAAGGCGGCCTCGATGCTGATTTCGCCGGTCTTTGTCTTGAGCTCGCCGGGGGTCCCCACGGCGATGATCTGGCCATGATTTATCGCGACCAACACATCGAACCGCTCTGCTTCTTCCATATAGGCGGTCGCCACAATGACGCTCATGCCGGTGCGGCGGCCGCGGATGCGGTCGATCAGCTCCCAGAACTGCCGGCGCGATAGCGGATCGACCCCAGTCGTCGGCTCGTCGAGGATCAACAGATCGGGATCGTGGATCAGCGAGCAGCACAGTCCGAGTTTCTGCTTCATGCCGCCTGACAGCTTTTTCGCCGACCGATCGGCAAATCGCGTGAGCCCAGTGGCGTCGAGTAGTTCGACAATGCGCCGGCGGCGCTCCTCGGCGGCCTGTCCGAAAAGCCGGCCAAAGAACTCGATGTTTTCGTAGACGCTGAGATCGGGATAAAGGTTCTTTCCCAACCCTTGCGGCATGTAGGCGATGCGCGGGCAGATCGCGGCGCGGTGCGCCGAATCCGCCATGTCGCCGCCGAGCACGCTGACGGTACCAGACTGCACCTGCCGCGCGCCCGCAATCAGCGAGAGAAGCGTCGACTTGCCAACGCCGTCGGGGCCGATCAAACCGACCGTGCGGCCGGAAGGAATGTCGAGCGTGACCGCATCGAGTGCGGCGACGTTGCCATAACGCTGGGTGACGCCGGTGAGACGGGCGACCGCGCCGGTTTGCACGGTCATTGTGAAATCGCGGATGAAGCCGGGGGCGGGGAGCTCGGCTGCAGGCGCGCCGGCCAGATCGCGTTCGCATCGGTCTTGACGTAAGCCTCGCCGGGCAGCCCGGTTCGGATCAGCGCGGCGCGGCCTTCGAGTCGGCCGGGGTCGATGCGGACCCGGATGCGGAACATGAGCTTGTCGCGTTCGTCGCGGGTCTCGACGGTTTTGGGTGTGAACTGGGCCTGGCTGGCTATGAACACGACCTTGGCCGGGATCACGTGGTCGGCATAGGCGTCAAGAACGATGCGCGCCTCCGACCCGATCCGGACCCGCCCGGCCTGCTCTGTGGGTAGGTAAATGTCGATGTAGACATACGATGCATCGAGCATTGTGAAGACCTTGCCGCCAACCGGCAGTACCTCGCCGATATTGGCGACGCGGTATTCGATTGGCCCATCCTTGGGCGCGACGAGGGAATTGTCGGCGATGTCGACCTGATAGAGCTCGACCTGATGTGTTGCGGCGGCCATCGCCTTCTCGGCGGCGCCGATAGCGGCCTGGTCTGCGTTTAGTATTGCATTGGCGCTGTCGAGTCGCTGTCGCTCCTGATCGAGCGTCTCCTGGGTGGCATAGCCGCGGGGCACCAAATAGGCGGACCGATCGACTTCCTGCTGAGCAAATTTCACGACCGCCTGCTGCTGCACGTAATTCGCTTTGGCCTCGTCGAGTGTGTGCTGAGCCTCCAAAACGAGTTGCTGGTATTGCTTCAGCTGGGCCTGAAGGTCACGCGTATCCATCACAGCGAGCACCTGGCCAGTTTTCACCAGGTCGCCTTCGTCGACATGCAGCTCCAGGATGCGGCCAGCGAATTTGGTGTCGATATCGACCTCGTCGGCCTCGAGCCGCCCATTACCGTAGGCGAAGCCCGGCGGCAGGCCCGGTTCAGAATGAAACCACCACCATGCCGCCGCAGCGAACGCCAACGGGACGAGCAGGAAATTAGCAGTGCGCAGCCAACGGCGTGGCCTTTTGGGAGGCGGCACCAACACTGGCAGATTGTGCTTCGCCGGTTCGCGGGGAACCGAGGATGCCGCCGGGACAGCGATGTCATCTTGAACGGCCATGATCTGGTCTCTCCGGTACTCCAAATCCCCACCGGTTTCGGGGATCGTCTGAACCATGAGCCGTGTGAGACGCCCGCGAAATCCGCATTGCCCCTAAGGAAAGCTACGTACCCAGAGAGGGCTGTTTCCGGGGTGACGACCACAGCCGGTCTTTTTCGTAGTCCTCCAATGAATAGCCCAAGAGATCGAGGCCGATTTCCAGATAGTCGGCGAGCAGTGGCGTGCCTGTCAGGTAGGCGGTCTCGTTTTCGTTATGGACCTCGCGCGCCTGGGTCAGCGCATCACGCCATTCGTCACGCGCAAAGTCGCCACGACCGAGACACATCAGGGCCAAGATTTCAATCTGCTGCTCGTCGTCGAGCGCCTCGAGCGCCGCCAGTAACTCCTGCTCGGTCGGATTGTCTTCTGTCGCTTCGAGAATCCCGACATCTTTATCGTCGCTTGGGTTTGACCCGGACGCTGTGTCGATCAGCGCGGTTTCGGCGTCGAATTCGCGTGCCTTCTCGATAATGTACGCAAGCTGCTCCAGCGGAATCTGCAACGTCAGCGGCCCCCGTGGTAACGTGGGGCCACGATAGGCATGCGCTTTGCCCAAGTGCGTTGATCTGCCTCAATGGCGCAGCAACCACCGAAGGCGTTGTTTTGCGACCTGATGCACGAGTGCTAGATTAGTTGCCCCCGTGCAATTGTTTGCGAACGGAGGTCAGGTTCGCGTCATACGGGTTTGCCACAACTGTGAACCCGAGAGCTCGACACATGTCGAGCATGGGCTTGTTTTCGTGCAAGACGTCGCCGAATAGTTCTCCGACCCCCGATGCGCGCGCGACTTCGATAAGCCGCATCATCAGGGCGTAGCCGATCCCGCGTCCCTTGCAGTCGCTGCGCACTGCGACGGCGTATTCGGCGCGCAGCCGGTCGGGGTCGGCAGCATAGCGTGCCACACCAAGCGGAACGTCGTCGTGGAGCGCTATGAGCGCCATTTCTCGGTCGTAATCGATCTGCGACAACCGCGCGGCGAGAGTGTGATTCAATTCACGCATCGAGGCGAAAAAGCGTAGGCGCTGGTCGTCGGGGCTCATATGCGCAAACAGGTCCTGCAGCAGCGGTTCGTCTTCCGGCTGCAGCGGGCGCAGCGCGATCGGGGTTCCGTCGCGCGCCGCACCTATCGTTTCGAGATGCTTCGGGTAGGGAGCGATCACGAGCCGTGACGCGGCGGCAGCCGCGACACGGATGCGGGCATCGAGGGCGATCACGCCATTCGCGTCGGCAAGCAACGGATTGATGTCGAGCTCCCGGACCTCAGGGTGGTCAGCCGCCAGCTCCCCGAGTCGGATCAAGACGTCGGCGATCGCATCGATCGCCGCTATGGGCTTGCCACGATAA
>DATJSH010000073.1:0-7492 GCA_035504235.1 Allostellaceae bacterium
ACGGCAGGGAAAACCCCACCGGGAGCAAGACCAAGTAGGAGCGGCAGGCATGGGTTCACACCCGTGCCGGGCGAGCTTTCGCGCCGCCGCTCGGGTCGGTCGCGCGAGGCGTTCGGCAACGGACGTCCCAGATGAATGGCCATCCCCGTTTCCAGGGAAACTTGGGGACGGGACAGAACCCGGCTTACAGACCGTCTGGCGTCGAAATTGGCCGCTCACCCAGCCACGCCGAAAAACGCACGAGATACCCATCAGGGTCTTGCACCAGAAATTGGCGAACACCGGTCTCGATCGGGCCGGTGCGATACCATTTTTCTTCCGGCGGCAAGAAAAGCGGCCAATCCGCGCCGGCGAGAGCGGCCCGGATTGGTTCGAGCGCCGGGACGCTCACCTGAAGATTCACGCCGCGCCCGTAGGGAATTTCCATCCGCCCGGTTTCCCAGTCGCGTGTCAGGCCGCGCTGGTCGAGCATGAGCTGCGCTCCGTCGCGATCGAGATAGGCGAAACCCTCCTCGGGACGATCGAAGACCACGGCAAACCCGCAGAGATCGCGCCAAAATCGCAGACTTTTCTCGAGATCGGTGATCGACAGTTCCGGGACGAGCCGGGCCCAAGCGAATTCCGCCGCGGTATGAGGTTGTGATTTCATCCGCCGTCGCCGCACTCAGGGAAATATCGCGGGTCGAGGTGCTTGGCGCACGCGCGCCGCAATCGGGTGAGTGCTTTCTCGCCTTGATGATCGGATGCGGCGTTACGGTCGGGCATGCGGCGCTTCTAAACCCGAAATTTCCCGGCGGCAATCCGCCGATCGGACAGCGCGCGCCGTCTCAACCTCCGGTGAACAAATTAAGAACAAGCATTGACTCAGTACAAGGCCAGACTACATGCTGTGTCCGACTCATGATCTTGCATCGAACATTTTGAATCAAATCGAAAATGGTATTTTTATTAGAATTTCGACTTGACTACCCATCTTATCCCATGCTATCCCATAATCACCCAAGACGAGCATTGACGTTGGGGGGAACTCGTCAATGCAACCGGGCCAACCCCTTGCCGGACGGACTTGGGCGAGCGTTGGGGGAAGTGAGTGGAACTGTTTTTGTCCACTTTCGTGAATAAGGTCGACCGCAAGGGGCGTGTTTCAGTGCCGGCGACCTTTCGCTCCGCTCTCGCGACCCACCGCCATCCCAATCAGGTGGTGCTGATGCCCTCCTTCAAATACGAGGCGATCGACGGCACCGGCAGCGATCATCTGACGGAAATGATGGAGGGTTTGAGTACCCTCGATCAATATTCGGACAGAAGAGACGATCTTTCCTTGGTATTCGCCGAGTCGCGTTCCTTGCAGATCGACGGCGAAGGCCGAATCGTTCTGCCTGACGAGATCAAAGACCACGCCCATATCGGCGACGAGGTGGCGTTTGTCGGGCTCGGCACGATGTTTCAACTGTGGGAGCCGGGCCGCTTTACCCGCCACCGCGCCGAGGCGCGCGAGCGCTCGCGGCGCGCCGGAATGACCCTCCCGCCGTCCGGCGGCCCGCGCTAGTCCCGCCATGACCGCCGCGCCGCCGCACATCCCGGTACTTGTCGACGCGGTTTTGGCCGCGCTCGCGCCGCGTGACGATGCGACCTATATCGACGCCACGTTTGGCGCCGGGGGCTACAGCGAAGCCCTTCTCGGCGCCGCCCGCTGCCGGGTGTTCGGCATCGACCGCGACCCCGACGCGGTTGCTCGCGGCAAGGCTCTCGCCGCGAAGCATGGCGGCCGGCTGACCTTGATCGCCGGCCCGTTCGGCGACATGGAGCGACTGATCGGCCCGTTCGCGCCCGGGCCGATCGCCGGCATCGCGTTCGATCTCGGCGTGTCGTCGATGCAGCTCGACGACGTCGGGCGCGGGTTTTCGTTTCGCCAGGACGGCCCGCTCGACATGCGGATGAGCCGCGAGGGGGAAACCGCCGCCGACCTTATCGCGCGACTGTCGGAGCGCGAGCTGGCGGCGCTGATCCGCGCGCTTGGCGAGGAACGCTTCGCCGGCCGGGTCGCCCACGCGATCGCCGCCGCACAACGCCGCCGGCCGCTCGCCACCACCGGCGAGCTGGCCGATATCGTGCGCGCCGCGATCCCCCATCACGGACCGCGGGGGCGCGAACCCGGCCTCGATCCGGCGACCCGCGCCTTTCAGGCGCTGCGGATCGCGGTCAACGACGAGCTCGGCGAGCTCGATCGCGGCCTTGCGGCCGCCGAGCGGCTGCTGATGCCGGGCGGGCGGCTGGCGGTCGTGTCGTTCCATTCGCTCGAAGACACGCGGGTGAAGAGCTTTCTGCGCCACCGCAGCGAGACGGTGCGCGGCTCGCGCCATCTGCCGCCGCGACCCGGCGGCCCGGCGCCGAGCTTTATCGTCGCGCAGCGCCGGCCGACGCGGCCGGGCGCCGGGGAAATTGTCCGCAATCCGCGTGCCCGCTCGGCGCGCCTGCGCTCGGCGCAGCGCACCGCCGCTCCCGCGTTCAGCTCCCTTGGTGCGGAGGCCGGGCGATGAGCCGGCTAGGCGGCGCCTTCTGGTTCACTCTCGTCATCGCCGCGGTGACGACCAATTTTCTCGTGAAACAGACGGTGCAGAACCTCGACGACCAACTCGCTCAGGTTAAGCGGAAGACCGTCGAAGACCAGAAGAAAATCCATGACCTGACGGCGGACTGGACCTTCCTCAACCAGCCCGAACTGCTCGCCGACCTCAACAATCGCTACGTCCACCTGGTGCCGATGTCGCCCCGGCAGGTGGTGGCGAACCTCGACGGCATCCCGATGCGGCCCGTCGCCCCGCCGGAGGATGCCGCACCCTTGCCGGTCGCCGAGGCCGCCGCCGCGGCGCCGCTGTCCGCGCCTGTTCCGCTCGACGCCACGGCGCCGACCGACCTTGCGGCCGCAAGCCCGCCGACCCAAGTTCATACGCCGGCCGCAACGCTGTCGCTGATCTCGACCGCGCATGCGGCGACGGTGCCCGCCGCACCCCGGCCGGCGCGCAGCCCGGCCGCGCCGGTGCAACCGGCGTCGCTTGACGCGATTTTCGCGCAGGTCGCGGGGAGCCGCTGATGCTGTCGGTACAGCGTCTCGACGACAACCCTTGCCGGCCGCGGCATTTCAAGCCGCCGCCCTGCGCCCCGGTCGTCGCCGACCCGGCCGCCGCCGCGGCGCTCGAAACGACGCGCACGCGCCTTTTGCTCGCGGCCTCGCTCTTTGCGCTGATCTTCCTTGTCGTGATCGGCCGGCTGGTCGACATCGTCGCACTCGGCGGCGACGCGGCCGACCCGCGCGTCGCCCATAATCGGCTGGTCGCGCCACCGCTGCCGCCGCGCGCCGATATCGTCGACCGCAACGGCACGTTGCTCGCGACCAATCTCGACAGCCCCGCGCTCTATGCCGACTCCAGGGAACTGCTGCAGTCGGGTGAGAATCCGGACGAGGCGGCGCTGCGGATATCCAAGGCGCTGCCCGATCTGTCGCTCGGCGACATCCGCGGAAAATTGGCTTCGGGGCGTAGCTTCGCCTACCTGAAGCGCTCGCTGACCCCCGACCAGGAATTCGCGGTCAACAGCCTGGGCATCCCCGGGATCGAGTTCAGCCCGGCCGCGCGGCGCATCTACCCGCTGGGCGACCTGGTGGCGCATACGGTCGGCTATTGCAATATCGACAATATCGGTCAGGCCGGCATCGAACGTGGCCTCAACAACACGATCCGCGGCGAAACCGAGCCCGTTGCCCTGTCGATCGACGCCCGCGTGCAGTTCGTGCTGAAAGACGAGCTGCAGCACGTCATCGACCAGTTCGACGCCAAGGGCGCTGCTGGGATCATCATGAACGTCAACACCGGCGAAATCGTGGCGATGGCCTCGCTGCCGGATTTCGACCCCAACCATCCGCCCTCGACCAACCCGAGGGAGGAAACCGAGCTCGATAAGGACAGAATCTTCAACAAGATCACCTCGGGCGAGTACGAGCTCGGCTCGGTGTTCAAGATCTTCAACACGGCGATGGCGCTCGACGGCGGCACCTCGACGATGACATCGGAATACGATGCCCGCGACGACATCGAGATCGGCCGCTTTACGATCTCGGACTATCATGGCAAGCATCGCTGGCTGAGCGTGCCGGAGATCTTCGCCTATTCATCGAATATCGGTTCGGCGCGCATGGCGATGGCGGCGGGCGCCGATCGGCAGAAATCGTTCCTCGCCAAGCTCGGCCTTTTAACGCCGGTACCCAACATCCAGCTCTCGCCGGAAGAAATCGGCAAGCCGCATTTCCCGGCGGTCTGGCGACCAGTCAACGTGATGACCATCGCCTTTGGCCATGGCATCGCGGTGACGCCGCTGCACATGATCACCGCGACGGCGGCGATGATCAACGGCGGCATTTTGCGGCCGCCGACCATGCTCAAGGTTCCCGATGGCGAGGACGTGCCGGGGGTTCGCGTGATCTCGCCCAAGACATCCGAGCAGATGCGTAAGCTGTTCCGGCTGGTCGTCGAAGACGGCACCGCCAAGCAGGCCGAGGCGCAGGGCTATGTGGTCGGCGGTAAAACCGGAACCGCGGAAAAGAATCTGCACGGGCACTATGAGGAAAAGAAGCTCGTGTCGTCGTTTATGGGGGCGTTCCCGATAAACCATCCGCAATATGCGATCTTCACCCTGGTGGATGAACCGCACGGCAACAAAGAGAGCCACGGCTATGCGACCGCTGGCTGGACCGTCGTCCCGGCGACCAGCCGCATCATCGAGCGCATCGCACCGCTGCTCGGCGTGGCACCGCAAGACGAAAATTCCCCAGAGATCGCCAAGGCCTTACAGATCGAGAGTCTCATAGGCAAGAAGCTTGAATATAACTGAGCTGTTTGGTCCCGACGCCTCCCCCCCGGCACTACTTCCTGACTCCGACGGGGTCGCGCCGCTCACCCATCCGGACATCACCGGACTTACTGTCGATTCACGCCAGGTTCGCCCTGGCTTTCTGTTCGCGGCGCTGAAAGGCGTCGCGACTGACGGCCGTCGTTTCGCCGGCGAGGCGGTGGCGCGGGGCGCGGTCGCGATCCTGACCGACGACGCAGCGGCCCTCGCCCTTGACGAGGCAGCGCGCCGCCAGGTCATGGTCATCACCGACACGAACCCGCAACGCCGCCTGGCGCTGCTGGCATCGCGCTTCTATCCGCAACGCCCGGCGACGATCGCCGGCGTCACCGGCACTAACGGCAAGACCTCGGTTGCGCATTTCACCCGCGAAATCTGGCAGGCGCTCGGCCGCCAATCGGCGAGCCTCGGGACGCTCGGCTGGGTGGCGGGCGCCGAACGGCACCCCGGCGCGCTGACCACGCCCGATCCCGTCGCGCTGCACCGCACGCTCTGCGAACTCGCCGCGCGCGGTGTCGATTGCGCGGCGATCGAGGCATCGAGCCACGGGCTCGCGCAGTTCCGGCTCGACGGCATCGAATTCGCCGCCGCGGCCTTCACCAACCTGACGCGCGACCACCTCGACTATCACGGCGATATGGCGACGTACCGCGCGGCGAAAGAGCGGCTGTTCACCGCACTGCTCGCGCCCGGCGGCACCGCCGTGCTCAACGCCGACAGCCCGGAATTTCCGCATCTCGCCGGGCTGATGGCGGCGCGCCGCCACAAGATCATCACCTATGGCACAAATGCCGGTGTCGATCTCCAACTGGCCGGCCGTGAGACGAGACATGACGGGCAGCGGATCAGCGTCAGCCTCTTCGGCATGCTGCACCATGTCGAGCTGAAGCTGATCGGCGAGTTCCAGGCGATGAACGTGCTGGCGGCGCTCGGCCTGGCGGTCGCCACCGGCAGCGATGTCTGCGCTGTCGCGGGCGCGCTCGATGCGCTGACGACGGTGCCGGGGCGCATGCAGTTCGTCGGCGAGAAGTCATTTGCGGACGGGAGCAGCGCCGCGGTCTTTGTCGACTACGCCCATACGCCCGACGCGCTGCGCACCGTGCTCGCGGCGGCGCGGCCGCATACCGAGGGGCAGCTCGCCGTGGTGTTCGGCGCCGGCGGCGACCGCGACCCCGGCAAGCGGCCGCTGATGGGGCGAGCCTGCGCCGAGGGTGCGGACCTTCTCTATGTCACCGACGACAATCCGCGCAGCGAGAACCCGGCGGCGATTCGCCGGGCCATTCTCCAGGCGGCGCCGGGCGCGACCGAAATCGGCGACCGCCGCAAGGCGATCGACGCCGCGATCGCCGCGCTCAAACCCGGCGATGTGCTCGTCATCGCCGGTAAAGGACACGAGACCGGGCAGGTCATCGGCAAGGAAACCCTGCCGTTTGACGACGCCGCGGTCGCCGCCGAAGCGATCGCCACGGCAATCGCCCGGCGCGAGGCGCCATGAGGCCGCCGCATGACGGGTTGTGGCCCCGCAGCGATACGGTTATGCGTTACGTTTTGCCGGTTCGCGCGGCGTCGGCCGGGGCCGTACGTTACCTGGCCGCACCTTAATGAAAACAGACCGCATGCTCTATCTGCTGCTTTATCCGCTTGCCGACGAGTTTCATGCGTTCAACCTGTTTCGCTACATCACGTTCCGCTCGGGCGGGGCGGTCGTCACCGCGCTTTTGATCAGCTTCATCTGCGGCCCCTCTGTCATTGCCTGGCTCAAGTCGAAACAGGGCGAAGGTCAGCCGATCCGCGACGACGGCCCGCAGAGCCATCTGATCCGCAAGAAGGGGACGCCCACGATGGGCGGCTTCCTGATCCTGCTGGCGCTCACGGTCTCCACCTTGCTGTGGGCCGATCTCGCCAATCCCTATGTGTGGATCGCCCTGTTGGTCACGGTCGCCTTCGGCCTGATCGGGTTTTTCGACGACTACCGCAAGCTGACCCGGCGGTCACATCGCGGCGTTTCGGGGCGCTTGAAGCTGGTGCTGGAGTTCATCATCGCGGCGGCGGCCTGCATCGTTCTGGCATCCGTCGTGCACCAGCCCTTCGCCAACGAGGTTGCCGTGCCGTTTTTCAAGAGCGCGCTGTTGAATCTCGGCTGGTTCTTTATCGCGTTCGGCGTCCTGGTGATCGTCGGTGCGTCGAATTCGGTCAATCTGACCGACGGGCTGGACGGCTTGGCGATCGTGCCGACGATGATCGCCGCCGGCTGTTTTGCCTTTATCGCCTATATGGTGGGCAACGCGACCTTTGCCGCGTATCTGCAGCTTTACCACATCCCGCATGCCGACGAACTCTCGGTGTTTTGCGGCGCGATGATCGGCGCAGGTCTCGGCTTCCTGTGGTTCAACGCCCCGCCGGCAATGGTTTTCATGGGCGACACCGGTTCGCTGTCGCTGGGGGGCGCGCTTGGTACCGTCAGCATCATCACCAAGCACGAACTGGTGCTGGCGATTGTCGGCGGCCTGTTCGTGCTCGAAGCCGTTTCGGTGATTGTCCAGGTGGCGAGCTTCAAGCTGACGGGAAGACGCGTGTTCCGCATGGC
>DATJSH010000074.1:0-20627 GCA_035504235.1 Allostellaceae bacterium
AATGCTCGCTGATCGTGCGCACATGATGCGCCAGATGCTGCCATTTGCCGCGCGGATCGGTAAAGCGGAAGTCGACGTATTTGACCTCGTGCTCCTTGATCAGCGCCATCACCTTGCCGGTATCCGACATCTCACGGTTCCCTTCGAATTGATGGGTTAAGGGTGGAAAATACAGTTAGTGCAGGATCAGACCGCGTCCGGCCCATGCTCACCCGTGCGGATCCGGATCGCGTGTGCGACCGAGGTGACAAAGATCTTGCCGTCGCCGATCTTTTCGGTCCGCGCCGCATCCTGGATCGCATTGACCGCGCGTTCGACCAGCCCGTCATCGAGCACCACTTCGACTTTGATTTTGGGCAAGAAATCGATCACGTATTCGGCTCCGCGGTAGATCTCGGTGTGGCCGTTCTGGCGGCCAAAGCCTTTGACCTCGCTGACCGTCATGCCAGTGACGCCGACCGCGTGAAGCGCATCCTTCACCTCGTCGAGCTTGAAGGGCTTGATGATCGCTTCGATCTTCTTCATGCGTTCCCATCCCTGCGCGGTATTGACGCGACAACAGTGCAATCCTGGTACCACCTGGTGGGTCAGTACCAGCGATCGCGCCAACCCAGGTGCCGAGTTGCGGCAAGCGACGCTTGGACCATCGCTCGGCGCAGCCCGCACCAACGGGGCCGGCCAACCGCGAACAAAACTCAAGCGTTGCGGTGGCACGATGGGCCAGTCGACGGGGCTGGTGGGCCGATCGCAGCAAACTGGCCCCCTGTTCCTCCGGGCAGCAGCTGTGGCTGCACTCACTCGGCGACTGCGGGCACCTCTTCGCCGTCGCCAAAGTTGTAGGCGGTCTCACCATGGACGGCGTCGTCACCGACGCGCAGGGTGGCCTCATCCATGCGCAACGAGACAAAGATCGAGATCACCTTGAGCAGGATGAAGGTGGCAACGACGTTAAAGACGATGATGAACGCGGCAGCGTAGACCTGCAGCATGAACTGATGGAAGTTGCCATAGGCCCATCCGGTTCCGCTGACCCCGGGTGCGTCTTTTTCGGTGCCGATGTATTCGATCATGTTCGGATTTGCGAGAATGCCAGTCAGCAACCCACCCATCAAACCGGCGACGCCGTGGGTGGACAGTACGCTGAGGGTATCGTCGACCCGGCGAAACAGCGCCGTGGTCTGCACCTTGTTCATCATGAACCAGGGAATGATGCCGGCGCATATGCCGATGATGATGGCGCCCCAGCCATTGACATAGCCCGCTGCCGGGGTGATGCCGACGAGACCGGCGATCATGCCGTTGATCGCACCGACGACCGACGGCTTGCCGTAGGATATCGAGTCCATGATCGTCCACACCAACAGCGCGACGCAGGTGCACAGGTTGGTGTTCAGGATGGCGGCGGAAGCGTCGGCGTTGGCGAAGTAAGGGTCGCCGCCGTTGAAGCCATTCCAGCCGAGCCACAGAATGCCGGCACCGACCAGCGCCATCAGCAGACTATTGGGCGGGAAGTGGTCGCGATCCTGCTGAATGCGCGGGCCGATCACCGCCGCCGCGACAAAGCCCGAGGTCCCGGCGGCGAGATGGATCACATAGCCGCCGGAGAAATCGAGCGCTCCGAGCTGCGCCAGCCAACCGCCACCCCAGATGCTGAAACACCCGACCGTGTAGACAAAGGTCATCCATAACGGCACAAAGATGATCCATGCCTTAAAGCTCATCCGGCCAATCAGCGAGCCGGCAAGGATGATCACCGTGATCGCGGCAAAGACGAACTGGAAGAACATCATTGTCGACATCGGGAAAGCGAGCGCCGGCATGCCCGAGGCGGCGGCCGGGATCGTCGCCTGCTGGAGCAAGAAAGCCGCCGATATCGCGGGCTGCGGTTTACCCCAGAAGGGGAACAATTGCTCGCCAAACGACATGTTGTAGGCCCACAGCACCCACACCACCATCACCGCGGCAAAGGCGTACATCGCCATAAATGCCGAGTTGATCGCCCATTTGCGTTTGACGATGCCGCCATAGAGAACCACCAGCCCGGGCACGCTCTGCAGGCCGACAAAAGTCGCGGCCGCCATTTGCCAGGCGTTCGAGCCGGTATCGAGCCATTTTGGCGATGGAACTAACATCTCTCTGCCTCTTGCTGTTGTCGTCGGACCCGAGCGTTGACGCCGTGCCCGTTGCTGGCCAATGCGAGAAGTCGCAGCCTCCTCGGGTTGGCGTGAGGCAAAATCCGTGCCTAGATGCGGGATCACTCGAGCTGTGGACGAGGTGCAGGTTTGATGGCGCTCAACTCTCCGTGCCGACGGTGGCCGACAGTACCGCCGGCGCGACGCAGGGGGTGCGGTTGCACCCGGTGGATCATCGGCGGCACCGTCGCGGCAGCGGCACTGTTGCTCGTCTCTGCCGGAAACGGCAGCGCCGTCGCGGCGGAAATCCTGCATCTGCGGTGTTCGAACCCGGCCAGCGGCGCCAGTTGGCCGATCACCGTCGATCTCGATCACAGCGAGGTTGATTCTCTTCCGGCAAAGATCAGCCAAAAGTGGATAAGCTGGCATGATCCGAAACACGGATTTTTCGATCTCGAACGCGCTACCGGCGAGCTCCAATTTCGCAACGCGTCGAGCACGGGCGGGTATTTTCTGCATTACCTGTGCCGGCCGGATTAGTGTCCGATCTGCAGACGATTAGTGCAGTCTCTCGATTGCCTAAATTATAGGCTAAAATCTGCGCTTAATTTAGGCGTTGTGATACCGATCGCGTTCATAGATTGCGTTGTAAGTTCGGTTTTGATGAAATTGAATGGTCTCGTGGAGAACATGGATCGACCCAGGCCGGTGGCGGGGCGGTTTTGGCGTTGAGTGCTGCGCTCCGGAAACTCGGCGCGGTCAGGCGGTCGCTGCAACGTCGCGGCCGCGGCCCGTCGGCTCGCTCGAGGAGCACGGCCCGGCGGAGGTGGTGCGATGGCAACGGTTGAGACCGGCGTCCAGGCGCGCGTCGGCTTTGCGTCAAAAACCGGGCTGCGCCGGCAGAATGAGGACTTTGCGGCCGCGCTTTACGGCGCCGAGCTTCCCGAGCCGCGCCAGGAGGTAGTGGCGGCCATTGCCGACGGCATCGGCGGCGCAAAGGGCGGCCGCGTCGCCGCCGAAACTGCGGTGCGGGGCTTTCTCGACGGATTTTGCGATCTGCCGGAGACGATGGAGGTGCAGCGCGCCGGCGCCAGGATCATCAGCTCGTTGAATGGCTGGATCAACACGCTCGGCCGCCAGGACCCCGATCTCGCCGGAATGGGGTGCACGTTTACCGCACTGGTGTTGCGCGGCCGCGTCGCCCACCTGCTGCATGTCGGTGACACCCGTGCGTATCGGCTCAGCCGGGATCGCCTCACCTGTCTGACCGTCGATCACATACGCCCGGATGGCACCGGCCGCTCGCACACGCTCAATCGCGCGCTCGGCGTCGAGGCCGAGGTGCGCCTCGACTACTCGACCCAGCCGGTGGCGCTGCACGACCGTTTCCTGTTGTGCAGCGATGGGGTTCACGGGTTTCTGAGCGAACCGAGCATCACCGAAATCCTGCACCAGCGCTCCGCCCCCGAAGACACCGCCGGGGCTCTGGTGGCGGCGGCGCTGCAATCCGGCAGCACCGACAATTGCACCGCCCTGGTGCTGGATGTGGTCGGTCTGCCGACGGCAGGATCGGCCGATATCAGCACCGCTTTATTGCAGCTGCCGGCGATCCCGCTACCGGTGGTCGGCGAGACCGTCGACGGCTTCGTCCTGAAGGCGCTGATTTCCGAGGGGCGGTACACTCGCCTTGTCGCCGCCCTGGACGAAGTCGAGGGCGGCACCGTCGCGCTGAAATTCCCCAAACCGCAGCTGGCCGGCATCGAGACGCGGCGCGCGGCCTTTGTGCGCGAGGCCTGGGTCGGCGCCCGGGCCCACAGCCCCTGGGTCGGGCGGGTCATCGAACTGCCGCCGGGCCGCCAGACCTGCCTTTATACGGTCATGCCGCTTTATCAGGGGGAGCTGCTGGAAGCGCGGCTCACGCGCAGTCCGGCGTTGGGGCTGGAAGAAGGCCGGAATATCGCCGTGACGCTGGCGCGCGCGGTGGCCGCATTGCATCGCATCGGCATCATCCATCGCGACATCAAGCCGGACAACGTCATCCTCGAAGGCGGTGGATCGTTAAAGCTGATCGATCTCGGGGTGGTGCGGGTCCCGGGACTTGAGGATTTCCCGCCCGAGGAGGTTCCCGGCACCCCGGCCTACATGGCGCCCGAGATGCTTGCCGGCGAACCCGGCAACGAGGCGACCGACATCTATGCCCTGGGGGTGACGATGTTTCGCGCGTTCACCGGCCAGTATCCATACGGAAATCTCGACGCGACGAGCCCGCCGCGCCGCAATACTCCACGCGACTTTTCGGAACTGCGGCCGGACCTGCCGGCCTGGCTGCCGGCGGCACTCAACCGCGCCATCGCGCTCGATCCGGCGCGGCGGTTTCGCGATGTCAACGAATTCGCGCTCGAGATCGAGGCTGGGCCGGCACGCGCGCCAACCGCCATTCAACGGCCGCTCACGCTCTACGAACGCGCGCCGCTGCAGGTATGGCAAGGCATCGCCGCGCTGTTGGCGCTGGGGCTGCTGGCGTCGCTGCTGACGCGCTAGTGGCACGTACCCAACGTTTTTGATCTTCGTTCCTTCTGTCGTCGCGCCGCGACAGCGGGCACCGGGCCAGCCGCGCGCGTCGGCGGCAAAATTTTTCGAGAACGGAGGCCGGCGCTCACCCTGCCGATCCGCTTGCAGCTCAATGCGCAACCCGGGACCAGTCCGTGTCGCCGATCATCGCAATGGCAACCGGTGACAGCGAGGCGGGGTCAGGCTCGAGCGAAGTGACGAGCTCAGACAACGGTCAGACGGACCGCCTATCCCCGACCACAAACCATCTTCGTCGATCTTGCAGTGCCGGCGCGAGCGGGCGCAGCAATCTCGCTGGAACGGTGCTACCAATGTCGGATCGGTACCACAGGAACATCTGTTAAATGGTTGCATATCAATACATCTATGTGATGAAGGGGCTGGCCAAGACCTATCCCGGCGGCCGCGAGGTGCTGAAGGACATCTGGCTGTCGTTTTTGCCGGGCGCCAAGATCGGCGTCCTCGGCGCCAATGGGGCCGGTAAATCGACATTGTTGCGCATCATGGCCGGCGAGGAGCGCGACTTTGCCGGCGAGGCATGGGCGGCCGACGGAGCCAGGGTCGGCTATCTGCCGCAGGAGCCGGCGCTCGACCCTGACAAGGATGTTTTTGGCAACGTTATCGAAGGATTGGCCGAGACCAAGACGCTGCTCGATCGCTTTGAGGCGGTGAGCGCCCGTTTTGCCGAAGAGTTGTCGGCTGAAGAGATGGACCGGTTGATCGCCGAACAGGGCGAGCTTCAGGAAAAGATCGACCGGGTCGAGGGCTGGGATCTCGACCGGACGATCGAGATCGCGATGGACGCGCTGCGCTGCCCGCCGGGCGATGCCGCTGTCGCCCACCTCTCCGGCGGCGAGCGGCGCCGCGTGGCGCTGTGTCGCCTGTTGCTGCAACGCCCTGATCTGTTGCTGCTCGACGAGCCGACCAACCATCTCGATGCCGAATCGGTCGCGTGGCTGCAGCGTTTCCTCGAAGATTATCCCGGTACGGTCGTGACGGTGACGCATGACCGCTACTTTCTCGACGAAGTCGCCGGCTGGATTCTCGAACTCGACCGCGGCCGCGGCATTCCCTATGAGGGGAATTATTCGGGCTGGCTCGAGCAAAAGCAGCAGCGCCTGGCGCAAGAGGGACGCCAGGAGGCCGCGCGCCAGCGGACGCTCGAACGCGAACTCGAGTGGGTGCGGCAGAGCCCGCGGGCGCGTCAGGCCAAGAGCAAGGCGCGGCTGTCGGCGTATGAATCGCTGGTTGCGCAGAGCCGTGAAAAGGCGGTCGAAACCGCCCAGATCGTTTTGCCGCCCGGCCCGCGGCTCGGCGATGTCGTGATCAACGCCGAAGGGGTGCGCAAAGGCTTTGGCGATCGGCTCGTCATCGAACGGCTCGACTTTCGCCTGCCGCCCGGCGGTATCGTCGGCATTATCGGTCCCAATGGCGCCGGCAAGACGACATTGCTGCGGATGATCACCGGAGAGGACACGGTGGATGGCGGCGTCATCCGCATCGGCGAGACGGTAAAGCTCGGCTATGTCGATCAATCCCGCGATACCCTTTCGCCAAACAACACGGTGTGGCAGGAGATTTCTGACGGGCAGGACGAGATCGATCTCGGCCGGCGCAAGATCGCTAGCCGTGCCTATTGCGCCCTGTTCAATTTTCGCGGCGCCGACCAGCAAAAGAAAGTCGGCCGGCTGTCGGGCGGCGAACGAAATCGCGTCCATCTCGCCAAGATGCTGAAACAGGGCGCCAACCTCGTGCTGCTCGACGAGCCGACCAACGACCTCGACATCGATACCTTGCGCGCACTCGAAGAGGCGTTGCTCGATTTTGCCGGCTGCGCTGTCGTCGTCACTCACGACCGCTGGTTTCTCGATCGCGTGGCGACCCACATCCTGGCATTCGAGGGCGACAGCCAGGCGGTATGGTTCGAAGGCAACTATGGCGATTACGAGGCCGACCGACGCCGTCGCCTCGGTGCGCAGGCCGACCAGCCGCACCGCATTCGCTACAAGCCGCTGGTTCGCGGCTGACCGGGCGAACCCGAACCTGCCGGCAAAGCCGCAGGGATCGGGCCGACCGCAGGGATTAGTCTAAGGCGCGAAAAAACCTTGCCGCCACCGGTCTAGGGCGTGTCGTGTTCGCAGCCGACGGAGCGGCAATACGTAATCCCAAGCTTTTTAGCGGCCTCCGATATCGAGAGCCGTTCGCCGTTCTTCTCGGCGCATCGGTAGGGTCTCGTTCGAGGAACTAATTGGGGCTCGATGCTGGCTTTTCATTGATGCAGCGCAACAGCTTCCAATATCCAAACAGGTTGCTGGGCCGCACTTCCCGGATCGATAGCCGGCTCGCCTGCTGAAAGGTCTCGAACGGGAAATCGGCGTGGAAGCCGATATGGCGCGCGGCATGCGCCAAGCGCTGTTCCATAAACCGCGCCAACGCGTTCTCGCTGGTGAAGTGATTGACGACGACGATCGTTCCTCCGGGAATGCACACGCGCCTCATCTCGGCGGCGAACCGCGCCGGATCGGGGACGACCGAGGCGACGTAAAGCGCCAGCACGGCATCAAAGGTGTTGTCGGCAAATTCGAGATTCTCGGCATCCATCAAATGCAGGCCCTCGACATGAGCGAGACTCAGCCGCTCGGTGCGACGCTTGGCCTTTTCCAGCATCTCGGCCGAGACATCGATGCCGGTCACCCGCGAATCCGGTCGGAAATGCGGCAGCGACAAACCGGTGCCGACACCGACTTCGAGAATGCGCTGTCCTGGTCGATCATTGGCGATACGCACCGCCTCCTTGCGTCCGGGATGAAAGACCGGACCGAAAAAGAAGTCATAAGAGCCAGAAAACAGCCGATATGTGCGTATCGTGTCATGCAGGTCCATCGGTCTCGCCCTCGTCAATCGACAGGACAAACGCCGTACGCCGCGGCTGTTCTCCCAAACCGTCGGTTTTTGACGTTTTCGTTAAACTAGGCCTAGCATGACATTGGCGTCGCGTCACCGGTTGTTGACGCCCCGCACCGCCCGCGAAGAAACCGAGGACCTGGGGGCTGGCCCGGCTAAAGAGGCGTCGGGCCATCCGGTCCGCGGCTGGCTCGTCGCCGAAGCGAGCGGCCCCGAACCAATCGAGCCGGAACCCAATTGGGGACAGCGGTTTGCCTTTGTATCGAATGTGTCCGGGGCGGCTTCGACGAGGTGCTGCGAAATGACCAATCGTTTTCAATTATTTTTTTTACACACTGATCCCGGCCGCGTTCGCATTCCGCAACGATTTCGTCTCTTGCCAGGATCGGGGTCGACCGCGTCTATACCCGCTGCGGCCGATCAAACCAGGGCACCGATCAAACCAGGGCGACCGGTCAAATCAGGGTGATGCGTTCGGCTTCCTGGCCCTTTTTGCCGTCAACGACATCGACACGGACGCGTTGGCCGGGATCGAGCGCAGTCACACCGCTGCGACGAAGGGCGGTAACGTGGATAAATACATCCTTGCCGCCCCCATCCGGGGTAATAAAGCCATAGCCCTTTTCCGGCTCGAACCATTTGACGGCGCCGTCGACCGTGTTCGACAGCCGCGGCGCGCGGGTGTCAAAGCCGCCGCTTGCCGCCGAACCGGGTAGCGTCGCCGTTCTGTTGTCGACGTTGAGAATACTGGTCACGAGCGGGCCCTTGGCGCCGGCGCCGACCTCGCACGAAACCAACGCACCCTCGCGCAAATCCTCGTAGCCGGCGCGGCGCAGCACCGCCATCGGCAGAAACGCGTCCTGCGAACCGTCGGTCGGGGTTACAAAGCCAAACCCCTTGACGGCGTTGAACCATTTGACTTTGGCTTCGACGCGACGGCCTGACGGGGTGTCTTCGCGAAAGAAGCCGGGTCGGCGCTCGTACATCGTTCCTCCGAGCGTGAGCCAGGGTCCGGCCAGCATCAATTTCGCGATGTTAACCTAAACGATGTGCCTCGCGCTAGCCGTCATGTCACCTCGTTGTCGCCCGATTTGCAACGCCCGATCTGCGCGGCAATCGGGCTTCGGGCCGGCTATTCGGCAAAGGCCACGATCCGCTGATTCTGCTCGCCAAGACCGTCGACCGACAACCGCACCTGGTCGCCAGGCTTCAGGAATCGCGGCGGCTTGAATCCCATGCCGACCCCGGACGGGGTCCCGGTCGGAATCACGTCGCCCGGCAGCAAGGTCATAAAATGACTGACATAGCTGACGATATGATCGACCCCGAAAATCAGGTCGGAGGTATTGCTGCTCTGTCGCCGCTCGCCATTGACCTCGGTCCATAGCGCGAGCTTGCCGGGGTCGGGCACTTCATCCGCCGTGACCAGCCACGGGCCGAGCGGGCAGAAGGTGTCGGCACTCTTCCCCTTGGTCCATTGCCCAAGGCGTTCGATCTGGAATTCGCGTTCAGACACGTCGTTGACGACGCAGAACCCGGCGATGTGTCTTGCCGCGTCGTGGACCGCGACGTAGCGCGCGACGCTGCCGATCACGATGCCGAGTTCGACTTCGTAATCGGTTTTTTGCGATGCCTTGGGGATCATCACATCATCGTTCGGGCCACAGATCGAAGACGGCGCCTTCATAAAGAAGATCGGCTCGGTCGGGATCGCGGCCCCCGCCTCCTGCGCATGTAAGCGGTAGTTGAGACCGATCGCGACGACTTTCGACACGGCACCAACGCAGGGACCGAGCCGCGGCGTGCCGGCGACCAACGGCAGACTGGCCGGGTCAAGCCGGCGCAGTCGCTCGAGTTCGGCGGGCGCCAGAGCGGCGCCGTCGATGTCGCGAACAACACCGGAAAGATCGCGAATCCTGCCGGCGGCATCGAGGAGGCCGGGTTTTTCCTGGCCCCGCGGTCCGTAGCGAAGAAGCTTCATCGGGAACGCCTCCTGTCTCAGCTCAATAGCGCAAAGCCCGGTCAGAGCGTAAAGCCGCCGTCGACAACATGGATCGCGCCGGTGGTAAACGACGACTCGTCGGCGGCCAGATAAACTGCAAGGGCAGCCACTTCCTCGGCGGTGCCGAGCCGGCCCAGCGGCTGACGCTCGACAAAGGCCCGCCGCGCCGCCTCGCTCCCGCCGACGATGCGCACACCTTGCGCGGCGATCCGATCTTCGAGCGAAGGGGTTTCGATCGTGCCCGGACAAATCGCGTTGCAGCGGATCCCTTGGGTGATGAAATCGGCGGCCACCGATTTGGTTAGCCCGATCACTGCGGCCTTGGTCGAACCGTAAACGCAACGGTTTGGCGCGCCTTTCACCGAAGATACCGTCGAGGCCATGTTGATGATCGAAGCAGCGGTGCCGCGCTCCAGCATCTTTGGCAGAAAGGCGCGGATCATCATGAACATCGAACGCACGTTGAGCACAAACGATGCGTCCCAGTCGATCGGCGTGGCGTCGAGAATCGTACCGTGATGCACAAAACCGGCGCAGTTGAACAGCACATCGAGCGGTCCGAGTTCGTCGGCAAGGGCGGTGATCGCGTCGTCATCGGTCACGTCGAGCCGCCGGGTGGCAATCAGCGCATCGGCAAGCGGGACCAGTTTCTCGTCAGCGATGTCGGTCGCCAACACACTCGCCCCTTCGGCGGCAAAGGCGAGCGCGCTCGCTCGCCCGATGCCCTGCCCGGCCGCCGTAACCAACGCGCGCTTTCCCGCGAGCCGTCCCGCCATTGCCGCCCGCCCATACCATCGCAACCCCCGGAAGGTGCCATGCCCGCCCCCGCCTGTAAATCCGGATGCGGGCCCGCCGATTGCGGCAGGCAGCGGCGCAGTGGCCCGTCCCTCTGCTCCCCGCCGCGCGACCGCAAGGTCTTCCATCTTTTTGGCGACGATCGCTTTCAATCGGGCTGAGGTGGGAGCCGCTGAGGTGGGAGCCAAGGAGGCGAGCGATGGCGGCAAAAGGCGAAGCATCGATCAAACGAACGATCCGTAGACAGCAACTGCGCGAGATCGTGCCCCTGGCCGACAGCACCATCTATGAGATGGAGCAGCGCGGCGAGTTCCCGCGACGCTTCGCCCTGTCGCCTCGCTGCGTCGTATGGGATTTGAGCGAAGTCGAAGCGTGGCTCGCCTCATGGCGATCCGCGCCCATCGCCCGTGCGCAACATCCTGACGTCAGGCAACGACGATACCGCCCGGTTCGAGAGCCGGGTCGGGTTCAAGCAGCGGCATCGAAGGCGGTATGAGCACGGGGACGCGCTTCTTGCCCGCGACCCAGGCGTCGATGATATCCGACCACTCCTGCATCATGTGCCGACGCGGCACTTCGTATTCCGCTTTATTGTAGACCCCGCGTGACGAACGGCCGTCCTCGTGCGCTAAAATGGTCGGCAGCGTCGCCACCTTCTCGATCAGCTTGAGCATGATCCTGATCTCCGTCGGCGACAGCGACCGGTCCTTCGGCACGAACGTCGCGATCGAGGCCGGCCCGACATCGTCAGCCGGATTGGAGACCTTCTCACCGCGCAGAATTGCGAAGCCGTAAATCTGTTTGACGATATCGCGGACGTGGATCGCCGTTGCCGGGGCGCCCCGCTAGACGATCGCGCCACAATGAGCCCGCAGGTCATCCGGCGTGATCTCCGTCAGAAGCCTGTTGCGCCACACCGGTAGCAGTTCGCGTTCGAATATCGCTCGGCGCATAGCATGGGTGCTGTCCGCCATCGTCGGCGCAGCGGTCAGCCACTTCTCGCCGAACTCGCCAAAACTCTTCGCGTCCAGGCGCCGACGCTTTTCCCGCTGCTTTTCGATCGCCGGCGATCGCCCTTCGGCGATTGCCCGCTTGGCGTCGATGCACAGCTCACGGGCTCGCGCGAGCGACAGCCCAGCGGGACCGTACTTGCCGAAGGTGGCGGTCTCGCGCCACCCGTTCATCCGGTAATCCACTCGATGATTTTCAGTCATGGTAACGCGCTGATTTGCAAGAGCAAATTTTTTCTGCCTGCATCGAAGAACCGTCCCTCCGATCCGTCAGAAATTGGCGCTCTTGAATTGAAAAGCAAATTTCGCCGCCTCGGAGTCCCTTTCGGTTTCAAAGACTATCGACATCGATTGGTCGATTTTTGGAACATCCTGCCGAGCGGTCCAGTGCCAATCGCCAGGCGAAAAAACCGTCACTCGATTAAGTTATCCGCCGCACCGAACTCACTGACTACCCTCCCGGCTTGGCCAAGTGCGGAAATGTCGGCAGATCCTGCTCGGCAAAACCACCAAGATTGATTCCGGCCGCCCAGAGCTTCTCAAAGACTTGTTCGCCCACAGGCTGGAATCCATGGGCGAGGATCGATTGGTTGCGGGCCATCAAGGGAGAGTGTCTGGGGTCATGTAGTTCGAGAGCCTTGAACGTCTTACCGATGTCATCGCCCAACGCGTCCAGGAGTTCGAACGCATCCTGCAATCCCAACCAGAGCTTTCCAGCGTCAGCTCGTGACCCCCACCTTTCGCGCAGCGGCTCGGGAACGCTTTCCAAAGGCACATTGTCAGTGCCCTGAATCCCATGACGTTCAGCAAGGGCAAGCTGGGCAAGCGCCTCGATCGCCCGATACAGGCGAGCAACTCCGTCGTCGTAGCGAGCCTCCCGTTTTCGCCGGCCGGCATTGGCCAGAAGGTCCGAGACCATTGCGCGGGATTGCGACTGGCAGACGAGCTGCCGCAGAGTCTCCTGATTTCGCTTGATCGCCCCGATCACTCCGTCGAAGCCTGTCGGGAGCATGACTTGTATGTCAGCAGCGTTCTTGAGCACAGAGTCAATCCGCTGCGCGGCGTCCTTGTGCTGAAACCGATCCCACAATCCATAGCCTTCACACAGCTGGTGAAATGTCGAAAGGCTTCTCTTGACAGCACCGTCATCTGTAGCCTTGCGTGCCGCGTCCAGAAGCCTCGCGGCAGGCAAGAAGGCTTGCTGATCGAAGAGCAAGCAGGCATCTTCGACAGCTTGGTAGCCGAGTGCTTCCCAAGGATTGGCCCAGTGAACCACCCGTTCTGAGCCGGACTCGACGACTCCTACCCCTTCCTTTGAACGGCTTGCCCCTCCGACATAGGAATAGCGACATGACCAGCGGCGAGCCTGAAGGACCAATGCTGCAGTCATGCACTTCGTGCCGGCAGTGAAGTCAGCAACAACATGATAGTCGCTGCCGCGAGATGTCCAGCGGACGACCTCCTGATCGTATCTCCGGATCACGTCGAGGCATTCTTCTAGCCCTTCAGCATTCGAGACAGGACAGATTTCATATTCGCCCGGCCTCAACGGAGCACCAGTGTGCTCTGCGTAAGCGCGAAGAACAGCATCTACTTGCGCGCGCGTTTGAGCCGAAGGCACAAAGAGCACCCGCGCGGGCCGCCACTCCAGCAGCGACTTGACCAATGGCTCGGGGCTTCCGCCTACCGTGCAGATGAGCAGATTGAATACCGCCATAGGACTTTATTTCCTCCGCCCGCCTTTGCCGCGGCCGCCCTGTCCCTTGCCGGACGATGAGCGTTGCGCGCGCGCCTCGTCGGCGGAAGTAGGGTAACGAAAATCGACGCTGCGTTCAGTAGCGCTTGCCACGATCAATTCGAGCACGTCGCCCACTATCTTGTCGGAAGGCACATCGCCGCTGTTCTGGACCGGGCCACTCAGACCCGATGGCGCATGCATCGCCCGCCAGCCGCCCTTCCTCGTTCGTTCCTCAAGCAGTAGCGCTTCGACCTTTTGCCCAGGTTTTGGCAAGTCTCTCGGTTTGGCGGGGGCAGTCGGAGGGGATTGACGACCGTTTGCAGCCGCGATGAGCCGGCCGTATCCGCTGCTGGTCTTGCCGCCGACGCCCCACTCGGCCAGTGCTTCCTGCAAGAGTTGCATCGCCAGCTTGGTCCAGGCTTCAGCTTGATCCTGTGAAACGTCAGCTGGGCCCGACCAGGAAAGGCGCACGTCGAAGGTTCCGGCTACCGAGAGGAAAGAGACCGGCACCGGACTGTCGAAATCCGTTGGCGGCGCTTCGTTCGTCTGCCATTTCGGGTGATGGGGCGTCATCACGTCGAGGCGCAGCGCGCCGTTCGTCAACGACTGCGGAACAATCCAGGCGTCGTGGAACGTGATGACACCGCCGTCCTCGGTGGTTCCGAACAACAGGCGGTGATAGTCGCCTTCGTCATCCCCTTTGTCGCGCTTACGCCGAAATTGCTTGTTCTCCAGAGCAGCCTCATCGTCGAGATGCCGCTGTCCCCAGACCTCGTCGCAATAATGGGAAGCGAGCCCTTTGAGCGCCGATCCAGGGATGATCGGAACGCCATAGGTATGATGAAGCCGCAATCCGGTCTCCAAAATATTCTCCGAACCGAGACCGACGACGAGCCGGCTTGCTGTCGACAGGCGCTCCGATTGGCATGGCTGGTCGGAAGCAAACGAGCGGTCCCGGCGTTCGAAGGCTTCCGCATAGATGGAGCGAAGCGATTCGCTTCCGGCAGCGTGGCAAGCCGCTTCGAGGATTGTTCGACGTTCGCTCGGGTCCGACTGCTTGACGAGATACCGTTGCAAGATCAGTCCCGGATGGGTTGCACGCCTACGCCCGTCGTTGAGGTTGACTATCGCCTGCCGCATCCTTCACTCCGGCGCCACGGCTTCGACATAGCGCTTCAGCCATCCGGCAGCCTGAAGCGCGTTCCTGTTCAGGCGCACATAGGCCAATACAGGATATTCTCGCGTCGCCTTTTCAAGACTATCCACAGACGCGGCTTCGGCATGGCCGATCTTGTTCAGCACCGCCGCGAGATCCTCAAGATATTCCGCATGGCCCTTGGCGTTCGCAAAGGTGACCGCCTGCGCGAGGCCACAGGCGTGGACCAGCGACGGGAACGACCGAGCGAAGCTCGCATATTTCTCTGGCACGCCGGGAGATGCACGCCGACGGACCGAAGCAAAGGCCGCCTGTGCCATTTTCTGGCTGTTGGTCTGGACCATCGTCAGCCCTCTCTCTCGGCGGCCGAGAAAACGCACCGCACGCGGCCGCGTCCGACGGTCGCCTTGCCACCGATCTGCAGCAGGAGCGGCTTGGTGGCTAAGTCATCGATCAGGTCGCTCACCGTGACACCATTCGCTTCGCGGGAATAGACCCGGTCGCAGGCGACAAGCCCGGCCAGGATGGTCTCTGCCGGCAGGGCCTCCTCGTTCCAAAGCGCGCCTTTCGCCACCGTCTTGCTATCGTCGTCGATCCGCACGCGGGCCGAAACTTCGGTGCCAGTCTCCGTCAGAAAGTCGAAGATGGTATTGGGGAGGATCGCGAATCTTTCGACAAATCGATCGCGCCAGGTCTTGTTTTCGTCGCCGGCGAAAACCCATTCGGCGAGCCGCTCGGCCCAAATCGTTGTCGCCGCGCATTCCTTTCCGGCGAAGTCGAGATCCTCCAGAAAGATGCGGCCATTGTCCTCGAGCTTGGTGCAGGTGGTGCGATGAGCGTCACTATCGGCCACATTTGGCGGCTCGGGCGGCAGATCGGGCATGCCGGCAAGCGAGAAATCCCGGCGCAGCATTTCCAGAACGAGCGGCGAGGTGCACCAGGCGAACGTCCCTTGGAAGCTTCGAATAGGCAGGCAGACGAGGCGTGCGTCGGTGGGAATCAGCGCTCCGGCGTTCGAGGCGTTGGCCTCCTGATCGGATGCGCGTCCGAACGCCAGATCAATGTGCTTTTTCTTGTTCCTCAGGGCGTGATCACGCCAGACGCCCTTAAACGCCGAGCCGGGGATGACAGGCCAGTTCGTCACCTTGTCACGGTGGACAGGCAGGTCGATGTAGCCGACGCCTCGGCCGGTTCCGACATGGGTCGGTGACAAGGTGTGCAGCCAATAGATCTGAGTGCTGTTCATCGCCCCTCCCCATTTTCTCTTACCAGACGCCCCAGGCCGCGAGGCCGAAGCCGTCACGCCGGTCCTGTTCGTCGTCGCTGACCGGTTCAAGCCAGCGCTCGGCGAGGCCCGGCGACTTTCCGTCCACAGTCTCGAAGAAATAGACGCCGCCGGCCGGAACCATGCGCTTTACAGGCTTTGGACCGCGCGGCTGCCCGGGAAGGTCGGCCAGAGACCAACCCGAAACCGCACGCCAGCGCCGGATATTGGCGCCGACAAGCCGCAGGCGGACATTGGCGCCCGGCGGCGTTCCGATGAGGTCGTCGCTGAGCCATCCGGGCTTCCAGCCATCCTTGAAGATCGCCGGCGTCGTCAACACCATGCGCACGCGCGACGTCGCCATCAGCACCTTGCGGATTTTCTCCGGGCAACTCCAGGAGATCGGCCTTGCGGTGGTCTTCCAGCGGGCCAGGCGGCGCTCGCCGCCGAGCGGGTGAAGCGTATCGAGATGCGCGACTGCTTCGCCGCACCAGCTGGCGGCGCGAACCCGGGCGGAGAGAGTGATAGGAGCGAAACCCAAAGCTCCGTATCGGGGCAGATGACTGAGCGCCAGCGCAGCCGTGGTAAAGAGATTTTCGTCGGCCGCCGAGCCGGCGTCGGGATCAATGCGGATGTGAGTCCGCTCTTCTATCTCCGCCGCGCGAAGGAATGTCCGGTCGAATGCAATCCCCTCTCCGGCTAACCATGCAGCATAACGATCTTCCGGCCACCAGGCCGGCGCGGCGTCCGGCTTGAAGTCGTCAGGACTCTGGATTTGCACGGGGAGCAAGCCGCGTTCGGGCCAGTCGCATCCGCCGCTGTTGGACGCCTGGTGGGGCACGGCCCGGAGCGGCCTTTGTTTCGGATCGACGACGCAATCCTCGGGCGAAGGGAAGTAGAGCTGTTCACTCGACTGCGGCAGCGGGCCGGCAATTTCGACCCGAAGCAAATCCTTCGCCGTCTCAATCGCCGTTTCGCCCGAGAAATCCCGATCAGCCGATTTCCCGAGCGTAGAGCGCAGTGACCCAGCCAGCATCGAAGGCAGCGGCCAGTCGAGGCTTCGCATCCGGTTGCCCTGGCCAGCTCCGAAAGGACGCCCATCACGCGAGATGATCGGATCGCGGCAAGTGATTTCCAGCATGGCCGTCATGGCGATTCTGCCCCCGCGGCAGCGCCCGATGCCGCGCCGATTGCTCTGGCGACCCGCAGCTCGTTGGCAAGGCCACGCAGCGAATTGGCGTCCTCGACGCGATCTAGGATTTGGCTCTTGATCTCCAGTATCATGCTTGTGCCGCGCGGCTGCTTTCCTTGCATCACCGCGAGGACGTCGCGCTGGATTGCGTCCTTGATGCTTGCAGTAGGCCAAGACTCGTACACGTTGGCCAGCGTGTAGAGGTCGTAAGGCACGCGGCCGGAGATGGATTGAGCCGCGATCCACTCGGCCGATTGCGGCAAGCGTTGCGAGAGGTCTTTCGCGGCATCACTCGACCAGTTCGCACGGATCGCGACAGGCCCGCCCCCACGCTTAACGACATGTACTGCAAAGCCGTTCCGGTCCGTTTGTCCGACATCAGCGGAACGCGGATGCTTGGCGTGCTTCTCCGCGTCACGCCCATAGCGGAGCAAATCCTCCAGGGGCTCCATGAAGTGGGCGATCGCAAGTCCGACGGATAATGTCAGTGGACCTTCGGCAGTTGACCGAGAAGCAAGCGCACGGCCGAACGCACAGTACAGGTCGCGTGCGCAGGCAAGGCAATGGTCAACGGGCACGAAGGCCAGCACGTCGTCGCCGCCAGAGTAGACGAGCACGCCGTAGTGCTTGTGAACAATTTCGCGAGCCTGTGCAGCGAAGCCGGCCAGCGCCTGCGAGAACTGCCGATGCTCCTCGGGAGAGATCAGGTGGGAAAGCGCTTGGCCCATGCGATCGCCGTCTGCGACCAGCACGCCGAGATAGGGACTCGGCTCGCCGTGTTGGTGGGTCAACGCCGCGAGAGCGTTTGCGAGCGGTCCAAGGTCAGGCTCTGGAGCGCCAGCATCCTTGGCGATGTCCGGGTATCTTGAACGGAATACCGCCGTCCCCTCGAAAGGGAACGGCCTATAGTGTGGGTGGCCGCGTTCCTCGGACGTATCGATCTTGTGAATAATATCGGTGCCAAGATCGTCACAGGCCTTCACGAGCGCGTCTATGTTCGCCCCCGGCATCTTCCGCAACCACGTATCAGCGGCGACGCGCGCAACGGAGGGATAGCCGGAAGCTCCACTCATGTGCGGCCAAGTGCGCTTTACGACACCCACCACGTCGAGTTCCTCGCTCGGCCCAACCGCCAGTTCTCGACGCGTCTTGCTAGGCCAACGATTTCTGAAAGTTGTCCGGCTTTCGCCGGGTGCAGGCTGGAGGAGCACGCTCTCGCGCAGGCCGTCCAGCGACGATTTCGGAACGCCGGCTCGTTTCTCGGCTGGCAATTTGGGCTGTGAGAAATCGCGGCATCGCTTGCGAGCTGCAAGCAGGCGCATCAGCGCGATGCGGTCGGCCTTGTAGTCGTCCGAACGAAGATGCCACGCGGCATAGACCTCGATCACATCGTTGATTTGATCGTTCCAGATGTCGGCCTCGATGATCTCGCGGTATCTGTCGAACACTGGATTTGCGAAGTCTCGCCAGCAACGTCTGGCAGCTTCTTTCGCCTCCCGAGTCACGTCCGCCGGATCGTCTTCATCGACCTCGGCTACAATCACGTTCGCCACGTTGAGCCGCGAGCCGGGTTCGAGGTCCGCGTTGCTGACGGGCGCAGGAAAGATCAGTTTGTCGCTGCCAACGCGGCCGCGTACTGCCTTTGCCGCCGCCTTACTGATCTCAGAGAGCAGATACGACCCGAACCAGAGATCGCGCGTGCGCCGCGCCGCGGCGATGAAATCCTGCACCGGACCGACGGTGAGTGCCAAAAGATGAGCGGTCATCGTGTGATCTCGTGGAAGCCGTTGGCTTTCAGGAGATCGTGAAGGGCGTCTAGCGCCGAAGCTTTGCCGCGCATCGGGCGGAGCTTACCTAGCGCAGACGCCACGATACGATCGAACGGCAAGTTAAAAGACAGATCGGTTCCGTCGCTTCGCGCGCGCCGGCCAGTCAGGCGCAAGAGCAGATCGTTTGGAAGCTGCTCGTGCAGAATGATGACTCCAGGGTGCCATTTGCCATGCAGCCATATTGGTCGCGTGATCACCGGCGATGACATCCGGTCGCCGTCCTTGCCATCCGCAGCAACCGGAATCAATTGCACGTCCTGAGGATCGCTGTTCGGCTGACCAGGCCGATTCTTTCCCGGTCCATCCGCGAAATGGAAGTTGATCGGTAGTCCAAGGACAGCCCTGGGAAACGCGGGCAGAATCTCGTGCGGTACGATCGGGACCGAATGATCGTTCGGATTCTCATCCGCTGGGACGTGCGGCATCGAGGCTCGCGAACCCGGGTTGAGCGCGGAACCGGTGATTCCGCGAACGGAGTCGGCCTCTGGCCAATGGCTTCGGCCGGGAACTCTTCTCGTCTTTCCCGATCTGAGTGTCTTTTGATGCAGCCGCCCGCGAGGAGACTGCCTAAAATCCCGATACGCTTTGAGCGATTTCTTCCACGCCTCAAGCGCGCTGGAGCGCGGCGCCGCAACGAGAATTGCCCCGTCTAAGGCCGGCAGCTCGGATGTGAAGTCTCGGCAGAATATCGCGCCGCATCCGCGGCGAGTACGCGCGCCAATCCCTCCAAACGCGCACCACGCCCGAAATGCTGCTATAATGTCGAGTTCGATATCGTCGACTGTATCCGGCAGCCGTTGCTTGCTATCCGCTTTTCTTCTCGCGTTCTGCGCTTTTCGGCGGTTTTCCAGCTCTGCCCTATCCGGCCATGTGAGTTGCAGCCGAAAGGCGCCGCCTTCTTTCATGACTTGCTGCTCGTTTTCGACCGCCGAGAACAAAGCATAGGCGATAGGACCATACCTCTCGCCATAGGTAGGATCGACTTTAACGACGTTTGGCTGTTCCAAAATACGGATATCGAGCGGGCTCGGAAATTCAGTGCTTCCGAAGACTTCCTCTTCGCGTTGCCACATTTGAGCACCGAACCGGCGCCCAATGACAATCCGCCACCAGAACCGGAGTTGTCCCCGGATCGATGTGCCGCGGATCGGCAGGCTCTCGTCCGGCATGCCTGCCTCAACTCCGCCACCGAACAGCAGCGTGACGAGCGAGATCTGATATTCCTTCGTCACGCCCGTCGACAACCGCGCCGCCGGCGGATCGGGGCAGACGGGAATATCGCTGAGTTTCGGCATTGATCGGATTCCCCCTCGGCAGCCTCAATTATCTATAGCGGATTGTCATCTCACCGCATCGTGCTGATTTACAGCCGCAATTTCTTTTGACGACGGTCGAAACCCGACCATCGAGCCGTCAAAATTTCTCAAAGGAAAAATGGCGCGATTCAAAATTTGCGCGGTTTCGACAACTATCGCCAACGATCGGTCAATTTTTCGCGTCGTCGATCGCGGAGCGCATTCTGCGCGAGGATGAAAAAAGACCGTCAGCATCTATAGCACAAGGCGTTCGCATTGGCGATGTCCGCATGCATCCTTCTGATCACATGCACTCGGCCCACAATCCTTGGCCTGCTCCTCATACGGCGCTTCAATGAGGCCGAGGCAGCTTTGCCTCGGATGCTCTCGCCATTGCGGCGCAATAGCTGTCGCCGGGCCGCAGCTTCAATGAGGCCGAGGCAGCTTTGCCTCGGATGTCACATGATGCGTCACGTTCGCAAGCACGTGGCGAAAGCTTCAATGAGGCCGAGGCAGCTTTGCCTCGGATGCGGATATGTACCATCAACCAGCTTAGTGTGTAGTTCCGCTTCAATGAGGCCGAGGCAGCTTTGCCTCGGATGCAAAGCCGCCCCGGCACCGCCGGACCCGTGGAAAGCGCTTCAATGAGGCCGAGGCAGCTTTGCCTCGGATGGCGCGGTTGCCGCAAGCAGCGCCTCGGGGTTGCCGTCGCTTCAATGAGGCCGAGGCAGCTTTGCCT
>DATJSH010000075.1:0-11068 GCA_035504235.1 Allostellaceae bacterium
CCGCGCCGCGCGATGGGTCACCTCCTCGGCCACGGCGTCCGCTTTGGCGTGGCGAGTGACACGATGGCCGCCGGCGAAGGCATCGAAACCATGCTGTCTCTACGCATGGCATTGCCCGGCATGCCGATGCTGGCCGCACTCTCGGCCAACCACCTCGCCGCGATCCTGTTCCCCCCGGCATTGCAGCGCCTCTATATCGCGCGCGACCGTGACCTGGCCGGCGAGACTGCGACGAAGGCACTCGCCGACCGAGCGCATCGGGCGGGCATCGATGCGATCGCGCTGACGCCGCGCTTTTCGGACTTCAACGAAGACCTGCGCCGCCTCGGCATCGAGGAGCTGCGTACCGCACTGCGGATCATGCTCGCACCGGAGGACGTCGTCCGTTTCCTGCTCTGACCGAGGCCGTGAACGGAATGAGGCTTCAGCCTCTCCGAAGGTCGGCCGTCACATCGGATCGCCGTTGACGCACTCTTGCCGTAGAGGCCGGCGCCCGGCCTTCGAGATGGCGATCGGACGGCAGACGCGCCGGGCCGGCAACGGCGGTCCTTCTGCTTTCTTCCCCTGCCGCCACCACCCCGCCACGTAAGCGTGGCGGGGACCCCGGATCGCCGGCATTCCTCGCGAGACAAGAAAGCGGGACCGCTGTCCTCCGCGCTGCTCCGGCCGCCGTCGCTGCGCTCGGCGGTGCCGGCCCGCCCCGCCCACCGCCTGGTGACCGCCTGAAGGCCGCGATGGGCGCGGCCGATCCGGCAAGGGACATCACGATGACGACCGATCGCGACGACCTCGACCTCGACGAAGCGCACACCTCCTCTCCGACCGACCACGTCCTCGCCGAGCTGCAGCTCTACGGCTACCACCCGTTCGAGGACGAGCCCGACCCGCGACCACTGCCCGAAGCCAACGCCGTCGGCGGCGCCGTCGCCGACATCTTCGACGCCCTCGTCGCCACCCTCGCCGACACGCGCCTCGAACCCGACCTCGAAGACCTGATGTGGTCGGCGGTCAACCTCTTCCACCGCGCCGTCGGCCGCATCGAACGCTCGCTCGACGACAACGAGCAGGCACAGCGGAAGAGCCAGAAAGAGCAGGACGGCTCCGAGATCCGATCGGTCGAGCTCGAGCGCCTGACCGCACAAGGCCTGACTCTCATCGAGCGCCGCAATGCGATGGAGTTCTTCCGCGACCAGGCCGCCGAACAGTTCGAACGCCACACCGGCTCGGCATGGCGGCCGCGCTCGGGATCGCTTGTCAATCACCGCACCCTGACCGCGGCGATGATCGACAGCCGCGATTTCCTCGCCGCCAAACGCCGCGCCGACAACGAGGTGCTGCTCCCCGTCGGCCCCAGGATCGCCTTCACCGGCGGGCTCGACTGCAACGACCACCGCGCGATCTGGGACACGCTCGACAAGGTCCATGTCAAGCACCCCGACATAGTGCTGCTGCACGGCGGCTCGCCGAAGGGTGCCGAGCGCATCGCCGCCTACTGGGCCGACAGCCGCGAGGTGACGCAGATCGCCTTCAAGCCCGACTGGACCCGGCACGCCAAGGCTGCCCCGTTCAAACGCAACGACCAGATGCTCGACGCGATGCCGATCGGCGTCATCGTCTTCCCCGGCACCGGCATCCAGGACAACCTCGCCGACAAGGCCCGGCGGTTCGGCATTCCGGTGTGGCGCTTCACCGAGGGCGGCGCGTGAGCGCCGCCGAACCTCCCCGGAATTCCCAACTTCGACCCGAATCCGCGGTTCGCTGCCGCGCTTGAAAGGCCGGATTGCCCCTTTGAGGACCTGAGCGAGATCGCTCCAGGCCCTTTCCCATCTTAATCCGATTATAATCACGTATTCAACGCGAAGCTGCACTTCCGCGTACGTGCGCCGCGTTAACGCCACGAGAGCGCGCCATTGCCGGTGCAGGATCTCAGACCTATTGCATCCGGATCAGCCCGAGGCTCTGGGCGCGAGAGAGCGCCTGCGCACGCCGTTGCACCGCGAGCTTCGCAAAAATGCTCTTGACGTGAGATTTAACCGTCTCGGGTGTAATGCCGAGCTCTCGGGCGATTTCTTTGTTGGACTGGCCTTGCCCAATCAACTCGAGAACATTACGTTCGCGAGCGCTCACCGACTCGGGGATCACCGCTGACGGGCTCGACGCCGGTCCGCATTGGTAGCGGTCGCGCCCGCGTGCAATGAGACTGTCGAGGTAGGGTAGGAGCTCTTGGGGAATACCGGTGCGTTTGGCTTTCTCCTCAAAGCGCATCAACATCGTGCCGATCGCCGGGCCCTGATCCAGAATAGTCTGATAGATCGCGGCCGGTGCAGCCGCGCTAAGGAGCCTGCGAAACGCATTCGCGGCTTCGGCTGGCTGGTTCGCACCGAGCAAAACCGCGACCAGCTGCGCACCGGTGCGCAGTGCCAGGTAATCATTGTGGGTGACTTCGGCCTCCCGGTGCAGCTCTGCAAAGATGGCAGCCGCATCCCAGAGACGATTTTCGGCCTGGGCCATATGAGCGCGCGCGAGCGCGGTGTAGTAATGGATTTCGGACCAGGCGCAACGTATCGGGGTCGGATATTCGGCTGCAATCCGCTCGAGGCGATCTAGGCATGCGCTGGCCTCGCCGGTTCGACCTTCCGCGAGATTGAACCTGAGCCGTTCCAACAGAGCGCCGGCGACCAACCGACCCCATTTGCGCGTGTCGCCTAAATTCTCCGCTTGTTGCAACAGCGCGTAGGCTCGCCGAATGTTATTGCGGCGAGCAGCAATTCGCGCCAATACGATGAACGTCCGCGATACGCATTCCAGCATTGCGGTGGCGATAATGATCGGGATCCGGTCGACAACACAGGCTTCCGCTTCGTCCAACCGGCCCTGTTCATAACGTATCTCGGCGATTAGGCTTGCGGGCAAGGCTGCCGCTACCGAGTTCGGCCCGACATGCTGTTCCGCCAGCCGCATGGCGTCGAGGTAATAGCCTTCCGCCGCGGCGACCCGAAGCTGCTGGAACTCGACCAAACCTTGGAAACAGAGCCGATAGATCGATGAGAAGACGTTCCATCTGTCCTCCTCATCGGAGTAAGGTATCCATGGCGTCGCATAAAAACTTTTTAGATCGTCCGCCTTCCAGTGACATAAGCGGGCTACGTTCGAAGCGACATTGGTAGTCCAAGGATCCGTCGGCGGCTGCCGGAAACAGGCTTCGGCGAGAGGCAGCGCTGTCCGGGTGTCGTCGCTCAAAGCGGCTACAACCGCGCGTATAGTCTGGCATTCGTATCTGAGAACCTCTACCTCCTGTGTATCACCGCCGTCATTGTCGTGTTCGATATTTGCCAGTAGCTGCAGCGATTCCTCGAACCGCATTGCGAGCGCCAGTCCCCAGGCGATCGCAAGCCTGACCCTGATCTGGCTGCGGATCAATTCAGTCGGAAACAATCGCTGCCAGCCGAGCAGGGTCAGCAAATCGCCCTTCTTGACCAGAGCCATGGCGCAGCTCTCGATCCAGCTGATGGCCAGGTCCGTGTCACCTGCCGCTATCGCGTGCTGGACCGCATCCGTCCACAACTCTTGGGAGGCGTACCAGCGGTACGCGCGCCGATGCAGTTCGGGAATTTCGTCATTGAGTTGAGCATCGAGCCTTTGCCGGAGATGACCACCCAGCAGCGGGTGATAGCGGTACCATCGCCGTTCCTGATCGAGGGGAACCAGCAGCAACTGGCGCACCTCTATCGATTCCAGCACATTCCGGTCCGACCCCATGCCCGTCACCGCTTGGCATAGGGGGGCGCAAAGGCGGTCGAGGATGGCGCTCCGCATCATGAACTCGATCATGTTACGCGGAAGGATGTCGAGCATCTCGTCGAGATAGGCGCCGATTGGGCGTAGCGCGCTGGACAGCGCGTGCACGTACTGCTCGAAATCTTGTCCCGACTGCGAGGAGGTGGAAGCGATGATCCGAAGGACCGCGGGCCAACCCTCGGTCTTCGCGCACAACAGCCTGATATCGGACGGCTCCAGCGTGCCGAGATTCGCGTGTTCGAGAAAGCGACGCGTCTCGTCCAGGTCAAAGCGCAGTGCCGCCGGGTCGATCTCCAAAAACCGGTTTTGGGCGCGTAGTCGAGCCAGAGGGAGAGGCGGCTCCGTGCGCGCGGTCAGCACGAGATGAAATTGGCTCGGGGCATGTTGCAGCAAGAACGACAAGGCGTCATGTATTTCACGATGGGTTACCCAGTGATAGTCGTCCAGGAACAAATAGATTTCATCTTCGCTGTCGGCCAGCTCGTTGATCAAAGTGGCAACGATCGTATTTACCGGTACTAAGAAGAAAAATTCGGAGATCTGGCTGATGACCGCTTCGCCGACGCCGTTGCAGCCGCGCCGCAACGCGTGGGCCACATAGAAGAGAAATCGGGTCGGCTCGTTGTCGTCGGGGTCGAGGGCAAGCCATGCGACCGAGTTCCCGCTCTGCCGAAGATCATCCGCCCAGGCGAGCGCGAGAGACGTCTTGCCAAACCCGGCAGCCGCCTTGATCACGGTGAGCTGCTTCTCCTGCAGTTGGGCGGTCAGGCCCACCAACCGGGGCCGGTCGATCAGCCCCGCCGAACCGCGTGGCGGCAGGAATTTGGTGGCAAGGAGCTGTGGCTGTTTGCCGGCAATCATGTGGTCCACGCCAACCGGCGACATGAAACCTCCCGGAAACCATCGAGTGCCATTATGGCACTCATTTCACCGATCCCCCGTCAGGGGGATCAGCCGCTCGGCCCGCGAAGAATGATGGGCCGGGGCTGCCCCGGCAAGTCCCCTCACCGGCATTGCCGGAGGCGCGGCTCCGCCGTTCGCTTTTCTCGCATCCCCCAAGAGACGGCTAGCAATGGGACACGAGCGTAAAAATTGGCCAGGCGAGTAACCGAAAAGCGCCACTAACCCCAAAGCGCGGCGGCAGAAGTAGTTCGCTCCCGCCGCAAATTGCTCGCCGAAGAAACACCTGCGGCTGGCCGGCAAGACCAGTCGCGGGGCATTGCGGGTCAAGAACCCCGCGTCCGCTGCGTGAGCAGCGGCCTCCTATACGAGCGCGCCGAGAAGCGCTTTTGCGGCTTTGAGATCGGCCGTGTCGAACCCCTCGGTGAACCGGTCATAGACAGGCTGGAGGAGCGCCTTCGCATCGGCGGAACGCCCCTGATCGCAAAGCAGCCGGGCGAGGCTCGTGCCGGCGCGCAGTTCCCAGGCGAGCGCGCCTTGCCGACGGGCCCACTCGAGGGCTTCCCCGAAATGCTCCCCGGCCACCGCCACGGCTCCGGGCGCGCCCTGCAACAGCAGAAGCTCGCCCTTGCTCCGCAGCAACTCGGCAATCGCCCAGCGTTCTTCGCTGCGTTCGGTCCATGCGAGCGCCTCCTCGACCGCGGCAAGCCCGTCGACGATCTGCCCCGCACGGCTCAACGCTTCTCCCATCAGGAACCCGATCAGACGCAAGACTGGGGACCTGGCTTCGCCGAGTTCGCCCAATCCGGCGCGCAGCAGCCGCAATCCGGTGACGACATCGCTGCGCTTGATAGCGAGCGCTCCCTGATGGCAGCGGCCAATGGCCTGCCAGTGCCCCAGTGCGTGCCTTGTCGAATAATCGATCAGCACCCTGACATAATGTTCCGCAGCGGCCAGATCGCCGACCAGCAAGGCGATCGGGAATGTCGCCCGGGCCAGAGCGTAACAAATTGAGAGTGCGTGATCGGTCGCCCGAGCGTCCTCGAAGGTGCTTTCGGCTGCACGCATCGCCCGATCCGGAAATCCTTGCAGCCACAAAATCCACGCAAGGAACGTGCGCGCCGCCACCCGCAGGTCAAGTTGAAAGCGAATGATGTGTGACCCGGCGTCAGGAGTGCCGCTACCGGCGAGCACGCGTTCGATATGGCGACGCGCGTTCTCTTGATCGCCCAGGTAAAACTGTGCGACGCCGATCATGCGCTCGCCGAGCAGCCGGTCGTTCGGGTCGGTCCGGTCCGCAGCCAGAGTACAAAACCGTTGCGCCAGTGCCAGAGCAACGCGATGCCGACCGCCGTTTAGGTTAAAGGTCCACAGGCCCCGGAGCGAGCGCAACTGGTACTCGGCATCGTCAAGGCTCTCGGCGAGCTCGAGGGCCTTCGTCCAGGCTCCGCCGACCTCGGGGCTGGTCACAGCCGTCGTATTTACAAGAGTTGTGCCCAATGCGATTTGGAGCTGCATCTCACGGCGCGCGTCCGGGCTGGCCCCACGCTCGACAGCGGAAAGCGCCCGCTCGACGCGGCTGCGGCATTCCTCCATCAGGGACAGGTGCATCCATAGGGGCACTGCGGCAGCCGTCAGCGCCACCCCAATCGGCGGATCGCCGCCGGGCGAAAAAGCCCAGTCGAGCGCCGACCGCAAATTGTCGATCTTCGAGCCATAATCGGCCAGCCATTCGGCCATGGGTCGCGTCTCCCACTCGGCTTCGGCCCGTGCGAAAACACCGCGGTAATATTCGGCGTGGCGGCGCGCGGCCGCTTCAAGCTCGCCGCTCTCGCCGAGCTTTTCGAGCGCGTAGCCCCGCGTCGTGTCGAGCAGCCGGTAACGCGCGATGGTGCCGTCGACCTCCGTCGCGACGAGCGATTTCGCAACTAGATCGGAAAGGCCGTTAAGGACATCAGACGACGCGATTTGGAGGCTCGCCACGACCGCGTCCGCCGCTTCCAGGCTGAAGGCGCCGGCAAAGACCGCCAGACGACGCAGGATCTCGCGTTCGGCCTCGGTGAGCAGCTCGTAGCTCCAGTCGAGCGTCGCCCGCAAGGTCTGGTGCCGCGGCAGTGCGGTCCTGCGGCCCCCCGCGAGGAGGCGGAAACGGTCGTCGAGTCCGGCCGCAAGGCCCTCTACCCCAAGGGTCGCTACCCGCGCCACCGCAAGCTCAATTGCCAGCGGGATACCGTCCAGGCGACGACAAATTCGGCCGATCGCGGCCGCAGCGCGCGCGCCAGGCGAAAAATGTGGCGCGCCCGCGCGTGCTCGTTCGACAAACAGCCGGACGGCACCGTAGCGAAGCGGGTCCTCGCCGTCCGGGCCACCTTCGGTGGGAACAGCGAGCGGCGGTACCGGGTAAAGCCACTCGCCCTCTGCTCGGAGCGGCTCGCGGCTGGTCGCGATCACGCGTACCGCCAGGCTGGCGCGCAACAATGCCTCGGCCATCGACGCTGCCGCGTCGATCACATGCTCGCAATTGTCTAGCACCAGAACGAGCTGCTTTGAGCGGAGGGCATTTGCAACGGCCAAGGGCGATACCGTACCCGCCGTGAATTCGAGCCCGAGCGCGGCTGCGACAGTCACCGGGACAAGGTCGGGATCAGACAGCGATGCCAGTTCGGCGACCCAGGCCCCATCGGAAAAATGCGACAGCAGCTCGCGTCCTAGCGCGAGGGCAAGCCGGGTCTTGCCGATGCCGCCGGCGCCGGTCAGCGTGACGAGCCGATGTGCGGCGACGAGGTTCAGGACCTCGGCAAGCTCCTCGTCCCGACCGATCAGCTCGGAAACCGGCTGCGGCAAGTTTGTCGGCGGAGGCGTCGCTTTGCGCTCGGTCATTGCCATACCGGCGCCGGCGCGCTCATCGGAAATGGCCGGCAGAACGCGGATCCCGCCGGTGAACTGATATCCGCGCCCGGACACCGTGCGGATCAACTCGCGGTCGGCGCCCAACGCAGCGCGCAACGCCGAGATCTGGGATTGCAGCGCGTTTTCCTCGACGATCCGGTCGGGCCAGACGCGCGCCATCAGCGCGTCCTTGGAGACGACGGCGCCGCGAGCCTCGAGCAGCGCCAGCAGCACGTCAAAGGCGCGGCCACCGAGCTTCAGCGGCCGGCCGTTGGCGAGCAGTTCGCGGCGCTGCGGCGACAGGAGGAAACGCCCGAAAGCTGTGGCCGAAGGTGGTTCGGAAACCGAATTCATCGATCACCGTCACAAACCGATTTTGCCTTCGCCACCATTCGTCTCCAGAAAAAAAACGTTGCCAACAACTTGCGGCGGCAGCCGGCTATCGAAGAGCGTCGAGCAGCGCCTTTGCGGCTTTGAGATCGGCCGTGTCGAATCCCTCGGTAAACCGGTCGTAGACCGGCTGGAGGAGCGCCGTCGCCTCGGCGGAACGGCCTCGATCGCGAAGCAGCCGCGCGAGGCTCGTGGCGCCGCGCAGTTCCCAGGACAGCGCGCCTTGCCGGCGCGCCCAGTCGAGCGCCTGCCGGAAAAGAATTTCGGCCTCGGCCGCGGTTTCTAGCGCGCCCTGCAACAAAAGAAGGTCGCCTTTCAGGCGCAGCAATTCGGCGATCAGCCAGCGCTCTTCGGTGGCCTGGGAGCGAGCGACCGCCTCCTCGATTATGGTCAACCCGTCGATGATCTGCCCGGCACGAGCCAAGGCTCCCGCAACAAAGAAGCTGACAAGCCGCAAGCCCGCGTACTTGGCGTTGCCGAGTTCATTCAGGCCGGCATGCAGCACCCGCAATCCTGCGGCAGTATCCCCGCGGCGGATTATGAGCACACCCTGATAGCTGCGGCCAAACGCGTGCCAAAGCGCCAGCGCATGCCTTTTCGAGTGGTCGAGCAGCATTTCTACGTAAATTTCAGCCGCGGCCAAATCGCCGACCAAAAGCGCGATCGGGCATGCCGCCCGCACCAAAAAGTAACACAGCGACACGGCATGGTCGGTAGCGCGCGCCGCTTCGACGCCGGTGCGGACGGCGCGCATCGCCTGATCCGCGTATCCCTCCAGCCATAGGATCCGCGTCAGGAAGGCGCGCCCCACCACCCGCTGGTCGGTCTGGAAGCGAATTATGTGCAGCCGCTCATTGGGGACAAGATAGCTGCTAAGCATGCGCTCCATGTGGTGCCGCGCAGTGGACTGATCGCCCAAGAAATGTCGCGAGACGCCGAGCATTCCCTCACCAACCAGCCGATCATTCGGGTCGTGGCTCTGCGCCGCCACGCTGCTGAATCTTTGCGCCAGCGCCAGAGCGGCGCGATGCTGACTGCTGGTGCTGTGAAACAGCCACAGCCCCCAAAGCGAACGTAATTGGTACCCAGCATCGTCAAGGCTCTGCGCAATCTCGAGCGCCTTCGACCAAGCTGCGGCGATTTCAGGAACCGTTCCCCTGGAAGACGCCAGCGATGCACCCAATGCGGCGTGGAGCTTCATTTCCCGGCGTGGATGCCGATGGCCGCCGGTTTCGACGGCGGCGAGCGCTCGCTCTACATTGCCGCGGCACTCCTCCAGCAGCGATAATTGCATCCATAGGGGCACCGCGGCGGCCGTTAAGGCGACGCCGATCGACGCGTCACCGTCTGGCGATAAAGCCCAATCGACCGCCGCGCGCAGATTGTCGATCTCGCGTCCGTAACCGGAGAGCCATTCGGTTACGGGCTGCACCTCCGATTCGGTTTCGGCCCGCTCAAATAGATCGCGGCAGTAGTGGGCGTGGCGTCGCGCGACCACTTGCAGCTCGCCGCTATCGCCCAGTTTTTCGAGTGCGTAGGCCCGCGTCGTGTCGAGTAAGCGGTAGCGCGTGACGGCACCGTCGATCTCGGTACCGACGAGCGATTTCGCGACCAGACTGGAAAGGTAGTCGACGACCTCCGGTTGCGTGATCTCGGGGCTCGCCGTGACCGCGCTGGCTGCCTCCAGGCTGAAGGCGCCGACGAAAACCGCCAGGCGGCGCAGGATGACGCGTTCGGGCTCGGAGAGCAGCTCGTAGCTCCAGTCGAGCGTCGCCCGCAACGTCTGGTGCCGCGGCAATGCCATCCGCCGCCCGCCGGTCAGCAGCTGGAAGCGATCGTCGAGGCGGGCGGCAAGCGCCTCGATGCCGAGCGCAGCGGCGCGCGTCGCCGCCAGCTCGATCGCCAGCGGGATGCCGTCGAGCCGTCGGCAGATCGCCGCGATGATCGCCATTCGGCGGGGGTCGGGTGCAAAGTGCGGCTCCGCGGCCCGCGCCCTTTCCACGAACAGTTGAATGGCGCCGTACCGTAGCGGGTCGTGCGCTGCCTCGGCATCTCCTGGCGGCACGGCGAGCGGCGGCACCGGAAAGAGCCATTCTCCCTCGGCCTTTAGCGGCTCGCGGCTCGTGGCGATGACATGTGCCGCTGGGTTAGCCCGCACCAATGCCTCGGCCATCTTCGCCGCGGCGTCGATCACATGCTCGCAATTGTCGAGCACGAGCAGCAGCTGTCTCTCCCTCAGCGAATTCGCGACCCGTTCGGGTGAGACTGCGCCGGCGGTGAGATCGAGCCCGATCGCCGCCGCAACGGCAGCGGGAACGAAGCCGGGTTCCGCGAGCGGCGCCAGTTCGGCGACCCAGACCCCGTCGGGAAATTGTGGCAGCAGCCGGTGCGCCGCCGCGAGGGCGAGGCGCGTCTTGCCGATGCCGCCGGCGCCGGTCAGCGTGACGAGCCGATGCGCGACGGCGAGGCCCAGGAACTCGCTCAACTCGCCGTCCCGGCCGATCAGTTCGGAGACCGATAGCGGCAAGTTCGACGGCTGCGATGTCGTCTCGGACGTCGCCGCTGCGTCGCTGGCTTCTTCGTCGGCGCTTGCCGACACGGTCCAGATCTCGCCGGTGAACTGGTAGCCCCGCCCGGAGACCGTACGGATCAGGTCGCGGTCCGCCCCCAACACGCGGCGCAACGCCACAATCTGGGATTGCAGCGTGTTTTCTTCTACGATCCGGCCGGGCCACACGCGCGCCATCAGTGCATGCTTGGAGACGATCGCGCCGCGCGCCTCGAGCAGCGCCATCAGCACGTCAAATGCGCGGCCGCCGAGCTTGACAGGCTCGCCGTCGGCGATCAGCTCGCGGCGCTGCGGCAACACGCGGAAACGCCCAAACACGACGGCTGCCGGTGCTTCGGAAGCCGAATTCATCGATTGCCCGATTTCGCTTTCGCCGTCATTCCGCGGTCTCCGGCGAGAACATTGCCGCCAGGCGTCGAGCTATCGCAGAGCGCCGAGAAGCGCTTTTGCGGCTTTGAGATCGGCCGTCTCGAACCCCTCGGTGAACCGGTCGTAGACCGGCTGGAGTAAAGCTATCGCATC